>CBDCWZ010000090.1:0-22544 GCA_965223575.1 Kofleriaceae bacterium | reverse complement strand
GTTGGGCGTTGGGTTGAATGGTTCCGGTTCCCCGTATGGTCACGGCAGAGGCTCTGGTGACGCAGCCCAATACCTTGTTCGCTTCTCCTCTGACAACAACCCGAATGGGTGCAAGGCCGATCGATCCGCGGTTCTATGCCGTCAATCACGAGTGAATTGGTCCGCTGCTTGCTATGAGTGACCTTGGCAAGTTCAATACGAATCACGTCTGGGCTATCGGGCGCCACTTTCGCGTATGCTTGATCAATCGCGGCCACGCTAAGAAACCAAACAACCAGGCCAATAGAGTAGTGTTTCATTGAGAGTCTCCTCTAGTTAGAATCAGCGGACGTGGTGATGGTTCATATCCAGCACCAACGGAAATATGAACTGTCTAATTAGGGAAACTTGGGCCAGAAACGACTAAACTCAATCTCGTTGTTTCCTGAAAGGAACTGATCTCGGCATCCAACACCGGCTCAATGCACTGTGTTTTCGGGAGTCTTGGCGGACGAAAAATCGTTGGTAAGTAGTTGTATTCTAACCAATTACACCCCCAACTGGTACCGTGAGAATAAAACAGCACGGACAGTCGTTTTGTCTCTATGCATCGCCCTCGTTCTTACGGTCTCGGCTGTTCTTGTCGCGGCCATCTCAACCGCCACCGCGGCGCCTGTGAAAGAATGGTCTCGCCGATGGCGCCACGCTGAGTCGAAACTTCACGAACCCGACCTGAGCCGAACCGCCGTCATGCTGACCAAAACAAGCGTACTCATCAGCGAACCGTATATTCCGTCACATTGCGACCCAGAACAGCTCGTCCAAGGGAGAAGTTTCAGTCTATGCAAAATCTATGATAACTGGCGAGACGGTTCGGTGGCAGGTTCACTTGACACACCGCGCAACGAAGAGCCGGCGGCGAACCAAGCAGAGGCCATCTCGGCCGGTGGCCCCTCCTAAGTAGGAGGAGAAAGCTGTAAAACGGTCACCCGTACCTTGTCTTTGACCGTCACCGCCCCCACTGTAACGCTTAGCTCAAATTCATAGACTTCCGGTGAAGCATCCATTCCCGGCGGGACATAGCGGTTTTCGTCGAACCCGGGAACAATATGAACAACGGCATCGCTCGGATTTCCGTTCAGATCAAACAATAACTCAACTTCCTCATCAAACTCCCCCTCAGGGGGGCCGTTAAGCCGTTTCCAGGAGACTGTCACAGGCCCGGCGATATTTTTTTCGAGAAAGGCATCATGAAACACAATAGTAGCGAGCCCTTTTGGATCAGTCATAACTGTTTTGTCAGCACCAGCAAACACAAGTGGAAGTCCGTTCGCGCCGGAGGGCAACACATGGACCGTGAGATGATCCTCTCGCACATATCGCACCTTGCTCTCCCCGCAGTCGTCGGCACTCGCCTGACCAGGCGGTGCGGACGTTTCGGATACAACGAGCTTCAGCTCATATCGGCCTGGGACTGTGAAATCTAAGGTTGGACTGAGACTGTTTCGATTGACAAATCGATCTGGTCTAGGTCCACTGACCTGTTTCCATCTGGTACGGATCCCCTGGTTGCCGCAGTGGTCGTCCGTTACGTCGCTATCCGCTATCGTTACGGTAGCAAACCCCTTCTGGGAAAGCGAAACAACCTGGTCTTTCCCAGCGCGGACACGGGGGGGTTGGTTACCACGAATGACAGCGTCGATAACGACCGTATCAGTGGCCGCCCATTGTTCCGCTTTGGCGGTGAGTTCGAAAATATACTCGCCAGGCTCTTCAAATGAGACGGTGGTTTTTACCGAATCGGGGCTGCCAAGGCCCACGGGGCCTGGTCCAGAAACGGTTTTCCACGTCCATGAATACCGGCCGGCGCGGCGAAACCTGTTCGGCACCCGCTTATCAAAGAACAATCGTCCCGTCAAAGTCGTCTTGTCGTCCTCACTCTCGGCATCGGAAACTTCCTCGCTGTCATCGGCAGGGTTGACAATATTGACTATCGAACGATTTGTATCTGCAAACAATATCGGGGTAACAAGCTCATTTTTCCAGTCGAAGTCGGCGCGAACGACTGATACTTTGACACCATCGGTACCAGTGGTCTCTCCGTCGTCTGCCACTAGGTCAAAAGAGTACGTGCCAGCCTTTCTGATCTCCGCTTGGGTCACAGTATCGGTCTTATCTTTTATACACTTCGATTTAGCGCACGACGATCTTGAGCCTTTTGCTCTCCAGTCTGCCGTAACATGACCCGAGGGGAGGCCATCATCCGTGACCTGACCAAGAAGATTGACAACAACCTTTTCGCCCTTGCGCATCGGTAAAATCTGGATCTGCTGTGATTCCGCATTCACCGTACGTTGTGATTCCACATTCACCGTGGGAGCGCGATTCTTCGAGGCGGATGCCGCCAGTGAAATTTCATGTTGTTCTTCTACATGCTCAAAACCGCAACCAAGCATCACGAATAAGGCTATCAAGCTGAACCAAATCCCAACATTCGACGTGAGATTCTTCTTGTGTCTATTATCTCGTCTCATAAAATGATTCTCCCCAACGATTGTCACGACTGACGATCGTCACGACTGAAAAAAAGGCCGCCCGAGATTGGGGCCACCTGGCTTCTAAAAGCCTAGCGGGAAAACGTAATATCGGCACCAAGATAGTCTTGTCTGAGCGCAATACGAAAAATTAGCGTTTTCTACTAGAGTACGAGCACCCGCTGTCAGACCTCCACCACAGCCCAAAGCTGCTGGATAGGCAGCAACCTATCAGCGATCCCCTACAAGCCTTGCCAGCTCGAAGACATGGTCATCGACGATCTTCATTTCTTCGAGAGCGTTCGCGAGATGCAACACATACTCCCGATTCGATCCACTCGGTCCATGAGCCGTCCGAACGATATTTGCAATGTCCAAAACCGAGCTCGCTCCAGCGTAGTGAGGGTTGTGCGGATCGCCGACGTACACCAACGCGGACTCCGCCTTCTCCCCGTAGAAGGTTACCGACACTCGCTCATACCCGCCCTGCTCCCGCACGTCCAACTGCGCCAGTACCGAGACAACGTCCTCATCTGGAATCTGGTACCCCACCCCCCAACATCTCGCGCCCTCTTGGCTGACAAGCGTAACCACCCGGCCAGGAAAATCAGGCGTCCCTCGGTGGTCAGTTGATGCCTGCCAAAACCGACGGACATATCCCTCGATATAACCAACGCGGCGCTGCTCGTAGTCAAAGCACGGTCGCCAAATCAGCGACCCGTAACCAAATACCCACACTTCTCAAGCTTAGCGGCCGGGAAGCTCAACGGCCAGGCACCTCAGGCGAAACCAGCTGCTCCTGATCCCGAACACCACGAACAACATGCCAAAGCACAGAGACAAACCCTACAACCAACCCCAGCACCACCCCAGCATCGACGATCCCTCGCCATGGTTGACTCAATTGCCTCACAGCCGCAACAAGAGCAACGATCGCAAGCAGCAGACACCAAGAGACAATCAATCGCCGACGCGTCGCATGGATCAATCCCATGCAATACATCGGTGCCAAGATCACAAACGGCAACCGGGGATTGTGCGCAAGATGAAACGCACGGGCTACAAAACGCGGGGCAAAACGCATATGAAACCCACGATATCCCTCGCTGTACACCATAAATACGACCCAAACGACCAAGACTGCAATGTGGATAACCGTCAACTCACTTTGCATCACAGTCAAAGCCTGCCCCCCCAATCTTATGATCGCCTGCGCCAATAATCCGAGAAACCCGACTACCCCCCAAACCGCCGCGCCATACTGGGGGCGGGGCCCCTCCGCCTGGTATTCCATTACCGTCTCCATCGTAACGATGGCCGAAACTATCATCGCCCAATGGATCTCGCCTGTATTTATGGCCCGAAATGAGCATCAGCCCCTAAATAGGGGCTGATGCGGGACTACAAGGGTATTGGGAAGGGATCGCTACTGGATGGTCTGGGTCTTGTTGCCTGCTTTTTTCCATCCCATAATCCCTGAGGGGAGAATATTGACGTCGGTATATCCCGAAATAATTGCCTTGTCCGCGGCAGAATGAGACGCGGGACAACTTTCGTTGTAGCAATAAAACACAAGCTTCTCATCCTTGTTTTTGGGTAGCTCACTGACTGGATAGTCCTTCACGTTTGTGAGTAACTTTGCACCCGGGATCACTCCCTCTTTTTTACGAGTCTCGTCCGTATTTGCGTCGAATACCACTACCGGTTTCTTCTCGCTGATCAAAGACGACAATGCTGCGACTTCGATTTTTGCGATGTCCTTGGCGGCAGCCGCCTCTTTGGCCGGCGATTCCCCTGCGGGCTCTGCAGCTTTTTTGGCCATGGGGTCTTCCTTGGCCATCTCTTTGTTCGCGGTGGGGTCTTCTTTACCAGCCGGTTCTGCTTTTGCACCCTCTTTGTCCGCTTTTTCTTGATTTGCTTCTGTCTCCGTTGGCTGTGCTGCAGCCGGGGCGGGGGTCGGCGCCAGGGTGGGGGTCGGCGCCGGCTTGGCGGCGACCTTGATCCCCTGCGGTTTTGCTGCTGCCGCGGACTCCACTGGTACAGGCTCAGATTGCTGGCTCTTGCAGCCAGCAATCGTCAACATCAACGCAGCTGTGATCATGATCTTATTCATCATTTTTCTCCTAGGTCTGTGGATAGGGCGTGCGTACTCTACGTCAATCTGCCCAAGATGGTGCATAATAGACGAGTACGATTACGACCGGTGTCGTACTTTCCTATACACCCACCAAATTGGAATCTGCAAACAAACCAAATTCATGCCCGCGCCCCAATCACTTTTGGTCGGTAAACCAGGGAGTTGCGGCATTGGGAATCTTTTCCCTATGCGCGCTTTGGTTTGCATTCCGCGTGCACCAGGTAAACGCGGATCCAACAAAGCCGATCGGAAGCTACGAAAGCGAGGCCCTCGAACTCGCGTTGGCGCGGTTGAATCGCGAAATCGATCCATCGCCCCAAGGCAAAAAGCTGGGAACCATTCATGTCGTCAATCTTGATGTGTTCTTGCGGTCAGATGGCAAATACCTACGTTGGTTCAACCGCTTCCACAGAACCACTCGCGCTGCCGCGATCCGTAGCGAAGTCCTTTTAAAACCGGGTGAGCTGTGGAGTGAAAGCCAAGTCAGAGAGACCGAGCGCAACCTCCGCGATCCGGTCTTAACCAACCTCGTGGTCATCCGGGCGCTGACATCCACTACCGAAGATACTTTTGATCTGCTTGTTGTCACGCGGGATATTTGGAGTCTTCGCCTCAACTCTAGCTATGAGCTACAAGGGTTCGAACTTTCTAAGCTGGAGTTCTCTCTATCGGAGAATAATTTTCTTGGCTGGCGCAAACAACTCGCACTGCGATTTGCCCTGGACCAAGGCGCATACAGCGTTGGCCCAATATACCGCGACCGGAACATAGCGGGGACAAGGCTCACTCTGACGACAAACGCAGAGGCCATTTTCAAACGTTGGAGCACAAACTACGAGGGCTCCCGCAGCCAGACAGACTTCGCCTACCCGCTATGGTCTCTCCGTCGCCAATGGGGTGCAAACCTCAAAGTGGAACATGACTTTTCTGTCACTAGAGTATTTCGGGGCACCAGCCTCCTGACCTACGACGCACCGGAGACTCCCGAAGACGATGCCATTCCTCACGAGTATCGCGGCAAAGAGCTTGGAATCGAAGCCTCTGTAACGCGGTCGTTGGGACGACGATGGATCAGTAGATTTACCTTTGGCCACGATTTTGACTTTGACAAGTTTCGCGTCCGCAGCGACTTTGATAGGACCGACCAATTGCGACAGGCCTTTGAGCGCGACGTTCTACCACGCTCCGAAACAGTGTCTGCGCCGTTTACGAGATATCGTCTATTCACGCCTCGATACGTCGAATACCACAACCTCAATACTTTTGATCTGGCCGAGGATTTTAAACTCGGCCCAGATTTCACCGTCACCATCGCCTCTGGTCTCGAGATTCTCGGTTCGGACACCAACCACCTTAGGATATCTAGCGATGCATCGTACACTTTAGACGTCGCCGCAGATGGGTTCTTCCGGATATTTGGAGCCGCCGCTGGACGTTATCAAAAAGGAAAATGGATCGATAGCCGTTTGGATGGAAGTCTGCGTCTCGTCACACCGATGATCGGCGACACCATTCGCTTCGCGGGACGAATCTTCGCTTCGACCTATCTCCGCGAGACCCAAAACCGATTTTTTCAACTCGGAGGGATGACGGGGTTGCGCGGATATCCCATCGCTGAGTTTGACGGTAAAGTCCGAGTTTTGGGAAACTTTGAGGCGCGCACTTCTCCCCTTCCGTTGGCTTTCTTTCGCTTCGGCGCACTTGTATTTTGGGACATTGGCCATGCCGCCGATCGCTTTGCCGACCTAAGCCTTCACAACAACGTGGGTTTTGGTCTTCGTGCGCTCATTCCGCAGTTCGGCAAGTTTGTGTATCGATTTGACCTCGCTTTTCCGCTACAAGGCCGAAACCCCGGCACTCCACGCTTTGTTGCGGGTGTATCTCAGGTGTTTTGATCAATAGGCCCGCCCGCGTTGTTTTTGGGTGGACCGAGCAAACTCGGAGAAACACGAGCAATCAGACTCCGCGGCATAAATCGCGACAGCAGACAGGCGAACCTGTTCTTTGTCCCTGTAATGACCAACCGGCGACGACGAAGCATGGCTCGCAGACTGATCGCGGCGACTTGCTCTGGCGACATTGCTTCGGGTTGGCGCTGCCCGGCTATCGCCGCAAACCCTGTGGTGGTCGAGCCAGGGCAAACGCAGGTCACTGATATCTTGGTATCACTTAGTTCTGCGGCAAGGGATTCAGAAAATATCCGCAAATAGGTCTTGGTTGCGGCGTAGTTTGCGAAAAAGGGCAAGCACCAAAAGGAGACCACCGAGGATACATTGACAATGTAACTCGGTTTCTCGCGTCTTCGCATATTGGCGAGAAAACGATGGCATAGCTCTGCGCAAGACACGATGTTGACGCGAATCATCTCCTCGTTGCGTTCCCAGGACGTATCGACAAAGCGTGAGTAGTCACCAAACCCAGCGTTTGTTGACGAGAATGTCCACGTCTCGCCCGTCGGCATATGCAAATTCTGTCAGTGTTTTGGCCCCCTCTGGAACCGACAAATCGACGCACAACCATTTTGCATCAATTGCGTAGTCTTGCCCGAGCTGCTTGGCAAGTTTCTCAAGCTCTGGCTGACGTCTCGCAGCCAAAATCACATCGCTGCCAAGTTTGGCCAGCTGTTTGGCAAAAGCGGCACCGATACCACTTGATGCTCCGGTTACAACCGCGACACAACCTGATAGTCGCACCCTAACGTCCCTTCCCTCGAAGCCCAAACCAGTGCTTGGGCATGCTACTCCGAACGAGATTCGCGACACTAAACGATCGAAACCCGGCTTCTTTGGCGAGCTCATCGACAAATAGTGACGGGTTAAAACTGCGAGCGATCACATACGCATTGGGATATTGCCCCGAGGCCCAAACCGCTGTCCGTACGTTGACCCCGTCGTCACCGCTGCCCAAAACAAACGCCGGTGGATGGGTCGCAAAATCGAAATCATGGTCAATGCGACGCCAAATCTCGGGGCTCCGCAAATCGCCAGTGATCACTCGCCGCTGATACCAGCTCATAAATCCTACTTGTTCGTCAAACACCAGCGAGCGCAACTCGGCCTCTTGGTCGATGATGACGACAGTGCTAAACATATCGTTGCCACATTCTTGAAGCTCCCTAAAACCGACTGGCCAAACCGACCAAACCCCGCCAAAACAACGATATCGGCGGAGTCTTCAACCTGTAAAGAGTCCGTCTCGAGAAACCGAGTCTTTAATTCGCTTTGGACAAGGTGCGACGCCGCGATTTGATGCGAATTAAAGATCGTACACTCTTTTGCAACATCGGTTTGAGCGATGCTTCGCATGAAACCAATATCAGCGACATGAACAACGATGCGCGAACCCAGCTTAGGCGCTGCAGCGACAATTTTCGTCGCTGCGTCGAGATTCGCAAAGTCATCACCAGTCAGCAACAAAACGCTATCGGCCGATGGGATCGATAATGTCTCAATCACCGCTTCCAAGCGAATATTTCCCCCGACAACCTCGACACCATAGCGATCCCGGAGACGCGCGACAACCTGCGGGTCCGGCCGCAGCTCAACGATAGTCACAGGCTTATCTGGTGACAACTCCCGCAGTCTTTGCAAATAGAGTAGCGTCAGTTGGCCACATCCCGCGATCACAATGTGATTTCGCAATCGCCGCAATCGCCATCGCCCGGGGTTGATCGCCCGGAGCACTCCTTCGACGACTGCCGCCGCGGTAATCGCGGGAGCCAGAAAAAAGGAAATCCACAAAAAAACCCGACCCACAAGGGGACCGCCAGTCGGCGTCCCCAAGTCCAAGCCACCTAAGACAAACAGTCCCAGCGCGTAATAGACATGGGTCAGGATCCCGGCATTGGCAAGGCCAGGCCGTTCCGTTACCGTCGTGCCCAGTACAAAGGCGCTTATACTGAGGCCAAAAATTACAACCACGGCGATGCCCGCGCCAAAGAACCGAGCGGATCCGCCGTTTTGAAGAAACCTTTCGCGCAAAGTCTACCGGCATGAGAAAAGCAGATTACGAGGTTGCCCCGATCGGCGCAACCACCACGCCCACGCATGTATCATCTTAGAGCTCATCTCAACAACCGGACCGAGCGTGGCTCGCGAGGCGCGGACCGAGCGAGGCGTGAGCGAGAAGTCCCCAGAAGCGTATTGAAATACGTGACTGGGGACCTCGGAGCTTACAACGTCGCTCGGCGCGATGGATCGCGGGCCAGGCGATGGGAGGTTTTTTAGATGGGCTCTAGCACAGATGCTTCCATGTATACTACCAGCCGCCCATGCCAGAATCGGACTCACTACAGCACTTCTCGGTGCCAACCCGCAACTGGTTTCTCCGACGCTTCGGGCAGCCAACAGAAATCCAGCAAATGGGTTGGCCGAAAAATTGCAGCCGGCAAGCACACCCTACTGTTTGCACCAACCGGAAGCGGGAAAACTCTCGCCGCATTTCTCTCGAGTGTCGATCAACTGTGCCAACCAAACAACTCGCCGTCGAAGGGGGTACGGGTCGTGTACGTATCGCCTCTCAAAGCACTTGCGCATGACGTTGAGCTCAATCTGCAGAGTCCAATTCGCGAGATTGTTGCGGCAGCAAATCCAAACGAGCTCATTGCCCCTAGGGTCGCCATGCGGACCGGAGATACCACGCCAAGCCAGCGCCGCCGCCAACTTCGGTCCCCGGCACAGATCTTAGTCACAACACCGGAGTCGCTATTTTTGTTGCTCAACTCGGCGGCGCGAGAAACGCTTCGTACCGTCGAGACGATTATTCTCGATGAGATTCACGCGGTCGCAAATAGCAAACGGGGCGCACACCTAAGTTTGTCCGTCGAAAGACTATGTCACTACGCAGCGAGCGAACCACAAAGGATTGGATTGTCCGCAACCCAGCGACCTCTCAGCGAGATGGCGAATTTTTTTGGCTGGCTCCCGCAAGGTCGAGGTTGTCGATGCCGGGACGGTGTCCCGTCTAGAGGTACAAGTCGACATCCCGGTTACGGACATGAAAGCGCCAAAAGCCAAGGATGCAAACGCGGAGGCTCCGAGCATTTGGCCTGCGATTCATGAACAGCTGCTCGCCATCATCCGTCAACATCACAGCACAATTGTCTTCGTCAACAATCGGCGACTGTCCGAAGTCTTGGCGCAGGAGCTAAACACGCTCGCACAGGAGCCTCTCGTCCGCGCCCATCACGGTAGTATTTCAAAACACCACCGCAAAGAAATCGAGTCGCTGCTCAAAAGCGGAGCCCTTCGCGGAATTATCGCTACGAGTTCGCTAGAGCTTGGGATCGATATGGGGGCAGTGGACTATGTTGTCCAAATCGAATCCCCGGGTTCTGTCGCAGCCGGCCTGCAGCGCATCGGTCGTGCTGGACATGCAGTTGGAGCAACAAGCCGTGGACGGATTATGCCCAAATTTCGCGGTGATTTGCTCGAGGCAACCGTGATTGCACAGGGCATGGTGGCCCGCCAGATCGAATCACTGCACGTACCGCAAAACCCTTTAGATGTACTCGCCCAACAAATCGTCGCACTTTGCACCGTATCCGACTGGCGCGTAGACGATTTGCTCGCGTTTGTCCAAAAGTCTTACAATTATCATGCTCTGAGCTGCGAAGCGCTCGCCTCTGTCCTAGACATGTTGTCGGGCCACTACCCGTCAGATGAGTTTGCCGAGCTCAGGCCCAGGATCCATTGGGATCGCAGTCACAATACCTTGACAGCGAGAAAGGGAGCGTCGATTGTCGTTGCTCTCAACGCCGGGACAATTCCCGACCGGGGGCTCTATGCGGTACACCTCGGCGCAAAAGGGCCTCGGGTCGGCGAACTGGATGAAGAGATGGTCCACGAAACCCGCCCTGGAGAGACCTTCATCCTCGGCGCGAGTACATGGTACGTAGAAGATATCACCCGTGACCGCGTCATCGTTAGACCGGCCCCCGGCGAACCCGGCAAGATGCCATTCTGGCGCGGTGAAAATGTCGGCCGACCTGTCGAGGTTGGCAGGGCGATCGGCCGACTGCTGCGCGCGCTTGACACTGATGATCCCAACATCAACATCGCATGGCTGCAAAGCCAAGCACCGCTCACTGAGGATGGCGCGCGTAACCTTTTTGACTACGTACAGGAACAACGCAACAGTACAGGTACCCCTCCCCACCGACGGCGCCATTACCATAGAACAGTTTCGCGACGAACTGGGGGATTGGCGGGTATGCATCTTGAGTCCGCTTGGCCGAAGGGTACACGCCCCCTGGGCGCTGGCAATCGAGCATTTGCTGACCCGCAATGCAACATCGTCGATCAAACCACAGCTGATCGCCAGCGATGATGGAATTATCGTTCGCTTCCCCGACGCTGACGCAATGCCGGATATCGCTGCACTGTTGCCCAACCCCGAGGAGATCGAGACTTTGGTTCGAGAACAACTTGGCGAGTCTGCTATCTTTGCCGCCCGGTTTCGCGAAGCCGCTGCACGCGCCCTGCTTTTGCCCCGGCGCCGCGCCGGAGCCCGAATGCCGCTGTGGAGTCAACGATTGCGCGCGCAAAACCTGATGGCCGTCGCCAAACAATTTTCTTCGTTCCCGATCATTCTCGAAGCCTATCGAGAATGTTTGGCGGAAGCATTCGATATCCCCACGCTAACGGATGTTCTACGACAAATCCGTGATGGCACCATCCGTGTTGACGTCGTCGAGACGCAAGCGGCCTCGCCATTTTCGCAATCACTCATTTTTGCGTATGTAGCCGCGTTTCTGTACGACGGTGACGCGCCGGTCGCTGAACGACAAGCGCAGGCGCTCAGACTTGACCAGCCTATGTTAGACAAGCTCCTGGGCAAACCATCTCTTAGGAGCTTACTCGATGCAGACGCTGTGGCAAGCGTTGAAACTCGAATTGGGCCGCCCAAAAACACGGTCCGATCAGCCGACCATCTTCACGATATCCTACGTAAATATGGCGATCTATCACGCAACCAAATCGACCAGGTCTGTGCGATTGACGCCGCTTCCATGATCGCCGAGCTGACACAACAAACCCGCATCATTGCGATCCGATACCGCGATCAGGTCCGCTACATCGCTGTCGAAGACGCCGGGCGATATCGCGACGCTCTTGGTGTAAAGCTCCCTGATCATATTCCCCAAGCCTTTCTCGAGCCCAAGCCTTCACCGTTGCAGTCGCTAATTGCTCGCTGGGCTCGTCACCGCGGCCCGTTTGTTCCTGAGCAATGCGCCCAACATTTTGGTATTTCGCAACAGCAAGTCCAGCCTTTGCTCATCAATCTCCACCAAGGCGACCAGTTCACGACAGGCGAAATCCGTCCAGGGGCGACGGGAACGGATTGGTGCGACACCGAAGTACTATCCCAGCTCAAAAAGGCCACAATCGCAAAACTTCGCCGGACCATTGCCCCTGTGGATGGTGCTACCCTGGCGCGATTTTACGTCAACTGGCACCGGGTTTGCGGTTCTCGACATCGGGGAATGGCGGGCTTGCGTCGCGCACTCACTCAACTCGCGGGAATTCCAATCGCCCTATCTCAACTCGAAACCGCAATTTTGCCCGCCCGTGTTTCTGACTATCAGCCGCGCTATCTTGACGAGCTCGGACACTCAGGCGAATTTGTTTGGGTCGGTCACGGACCTATCGGCACAAACGACGGTCGAATTTCCTGGTATTCCCGTGACGATGTCTCAGCACTTCTTATCCCCCCAACAATACCAACCGAGCCGCTCCCCGCTTTACATCAATCCATCCTGGAATATCTAGACCACAATGGCGCCTCTTTCACCTCCGACCTTCAACATGCGTGTCAACCGAAAACCGCGCAACAACTATTCGAGGCAATTTGGCAGCTGTCGTGGCAAGGACTGATCACCAACGACTCGGTACAGCCACTGCGAACCGCCGGAATTCGTCGTCACACCGCAAAGAAAAGGCGGCGTGTACCACGCAACAGCTTTGCCGGAATTTCAGGTCGTTGGTCGACGGTCCAATCGCTGATCACGACTGATATTGCGCCAACCGAACAATCGATGCAAAGGACCCAACAACTACTCGATCGCTACGGAATCATGAGCCGTGAATCGCTCGCTGGCGAATCGCTTTCCGGCGGATTCACCCCAATATACCGAGTCTTAGATACGATGGAACAGGTTGGCAAAGTTCGCCGCGGTCACTTTGTACAAGACCTTTCCAGCGCCCAATTTGCCCTGCCAAACGCCGTCGAGCGACTTCGTAATCAACGTGACATAGGGGTCACAGTGATCGCTACGATGGACCCAGCAAACCCATATGGGACCATGCTCGCTTGGCCCAAGACAACGAGCGAGACCGCCCGACCCTCGCGCCGTGGGGGCGTCTGTATATTGCTTCACAACGGCGCTCCGATTCTATTGTTTGAACCCAAAGGCCACCTATTCAGCTTTGCAGATCGGAGCGATAACGAGCTACAAACCACGATCCAGCATGGCTTCCCCCAGCTGCTTCGCCTGCGCCCCAAACACCGTGTAGAGATTCACGTCATCGACGACCAACCAGCACGCACACACCCTTTGTCAGCACATCTCCGCGCTGCAAATTTCCACGATGAGTACCGCTCTCTCGTCCTAGACCGCTCGCGGCTTGAAATGATTCGATCTGGCGCAGGAGATTGGGTGTAGAGCGAGGCGAGAGCGAGGCGCATAGTGGTTCTACGCAACGAGCGAGCAACGAAGCTCTGCGCCCAATAAACCAGCCAGATAGGATCAGGGCAAGCCGCGAGCGGTCTGGACGCGGGTTAAATCAATTCACCGATCAGCGCTCGTGACGCGCTGATCGCCAAGGTAGGACGACAACGCAGTGAGGATCGACTCGGGAACAACATTTACAAGATACTCTAGCCCCGTTCCTCGCAATGCGGAGTCTTGGCTTGCCAACGCGCGGAACGCCAATTGAATTGGTTCGCGATCTAATACAATCGCCAAAATCGTAAACACATGAGCCAGTTTCCGTCCTACGCGGCGAACACTAGCTTCGTCCGCGAACGGATGCACTGCTTCTGCGAGTGCTTTGTCAATGCGCTCTTGTTGTTGCCAAATATGCTCGCCGCGTTCGGCCTCTCGCTTCGCAGCGTCGAAGATCACCTGCTTTGGGATCACGATCTCTGGATTGGTTTCGGTGATGCGAAGCAGTGCAACCCCGCAGCGATATCTCACGTCCGATCGCGTATCGCTCAGTCCGCGCAGCAACCCATCCGCGACCGATTGGGTTGCACACACGCGGAGAACCCGTGGGATTCGCGCCCGGACCTTGGCGTCAGTATTTGGGTCGTTCAGGCTGTCAATGAGACACTCGCTCGCTTCAGTCGCCACCTTACGCAAGGCGACTACGGTTTCGACCATCACCTTTTCATCTGCTAAAAACGTAACGACGCGGGGAATCAGCGAAGCATCGTGCTCGACCCGTTTTAATATCGTGCGAACTTGCTCAAGGTCGTGACCTGCCCTAGCGAACGCCGGCTGCGTTTGGTCTCGTAACGATGCGATTTTCGCAAGCAATTCAGTGCGATTGATTGCACCGAATGTATCCGATAACGTTTGGCGCGTGGTCGCATCAAGCCGAGGCTCTTCACGCAGATCAATCGCCCCCGATCGCAGGCTGTCAGCCAGCGCTGCCACGTACCCCCGGTGCAACCAGCTCGTTATCACGAGTGCAATCGCCCCTGCCGCAACGGCAATCCCAAGCAGGACTGCGGTGACTACGCCAGCCGGCAGCGCCCACAGCAGAATAACGACGACACAACTCGCGACACCACCACCTAACTTGCTCGCGCCGACGTCGATGAGGACTTTCGTTGGCCGTTTCTTGCCTGGACTCAGCGGAGTATAGAGAAGCTCGTATCCCGATCGAAACAAGGAGTTGCGTAGCGCCGTACTTCCACCGCGCAGCGCCGCGATGCTCCACAGTCCCGGAATGATAAATGCCGCGGCTGCGCCGACAACAACAAACCCTGGCAACACCGAAATCACTGTAGTCAGACCAAATCTCTGTAGGGCCCGCTGGGCAAATGCAGTTTGCAGGGCAAACGTCCCAATCGCAACAACCATGTGGAATAGCGAGAAGAATCCAAGCAAACTATCATCGCTAAGGTACGCTACCCTGGCCTGCGCCTTGAACAAGTAATCAATCGTCACGTCGCTTAACGCCCCAAATGCCATCAACGCACCGAGGTGCCTCAAGTAGGGAACCTTGCGAAAAATCTCCGCGCTTCCAGATGGCCCCCGCACGGACACTCTCTCCTGATGATTTGCGCCAATCCGGCGCATGCACCAAGCACATACCAGATTGCTAGTTGCCAACGCGATGAGCAATAAGGGCAAGTCCAACCAAACCGCAACACTCCAGGCAATCATTCCCCCCAACACTCCGCCAGCGGTCGCAGCAGACGCGATTTTGGCGAATACTGATTTCGCCGCATACGGATCGAACCGCTCATTGAGTAGCGACCAAAATGCGCTCACGGCAGTGACGCCTAACGCTGCAACGTGGAGATAGGCACTTACTGCAACTATGGTCGGTGCAACGCGGTGCACAAGCCACTCAAGAACAAACATTACCGCGCTGCCAACAAAGATAACCGGAACAATTCTTGACGGGGGCCAGCGAGCCATGAGTCGGGCCAACACCAATATCCCCACAATGCAAACTCCCGCCGCGGCAGCCATCACCAGCGGCAGTCGAGTCGCGGGAAAGTTGGCTAAGAACAGCGTGTCACGAACTGCTTTTCCCGCTACCTGTTGCCCGATTACGAGCAACGCAGCGAACATCGCAGCTCGCGCGGCCGTAGCGTTGCCGTCGTTTCCGTATTTATTGCTTTTGTCCAAGTTGCCGTTCCACTATACTCCGAGCGTGCAAAAACAGGCATCCAACCAGAGCACGAGTTCCTCCCCACGGTGGATGCCCGTCGCCGGACTCGGTACTGGATTTCATACTACCGGAACGGAAAACCAGGCCTTTTTTCAGCGCCGGATCGCTGTATTTGGTCTGAGCATATTTATTCTTTCAGGCAGCTTTTACACCGTCAGCCTGGTGACAGATCTACTACTAAACCCTAATTTTGACTGGATCCGGCACTTGACCCACAGCGCCCCGATGGGTCACCTGCTAGCGACGCTAGTCGCTGGGGCAATATGGCTCGTCGCTCGAGGGGCGCCCCGTTCTGCGTCAGCCCTTTCGAGCCTAGATAGCGGAATTATTGTCATGGGCGTTCTGTTTGCCTCGATGGCGCTCAGCGACTGGGATCAGCATACCGTACGGGCGCTATACGTGATTGTCCTTGCAATCACCAATACCGTCGTTGCGCGGGCGATTATCGTACCGAGCACCGCCAGGCGAACCTTACTTCTCACCGCAATGACATTCGCACCAGCGATCGCGGTGGCCATCTACCTATTGGTATACGCCAGCCCAAACCTGCCATCGGGAATGGTGGTCGGAGCAATCATAGCGACAATCTGCTGGTGTGCAGTCGCGACGTCGATTGCGACAGTCGGATCACGAATCATTTTCGGACTCCAACAAGAAGTGACGAAAATCAAACGGCTCGGACAGTATACCCTGGAGAAAAAAATCGGCTCAGGAACGATGGGGGCTGTCTATAAAGCGAGCCATGCAATGCTCAGGCGACCAACCGCCGTCAAGCTCCTCCACCCAGAGCGAGCCAGCGAAGAAAGCCTGATCCGTTTTGAACGCGAAGTGCAGCAAACGGCACGGCTCACCCATCCCAACACCGTAGAGATTTACGACTACGGTCGCACTCCCGAGGGGGTCTTCTACTACGCCATGGAGTTTCTCGAAGGGGTCGACCTGGAGACACTCGTCGATTGCTACGGTCCGCAGCCACCGAGCCGAGTCGTTTATATTATAAAACAAATGTGCGGCGCACTTGCCGAGGCGCATGGCATTCATTTGATTCATCGTGACATCAAACCAGCCAATATCATCCTATGCGAGCGCGGTGGCAGTTATGATGTCGCCAAGGTCGTCGACTTCGGGTTGGTCAAAGCGATTGACCAGGGCGAGGGAGGCCCGAACTTAACTCATACCAATACACTGACCGGGACGCCATTGTATTTGGCACCCGAGACGATTACCGCGCCAGAAACGGTCGATGGTCGCAGCGACCTGTACGCTTTAGCAGCTGTCGGATACTTTTTATTGACCGGCAAACCTGTCTTTGACGGCAAAAATATCGTCGAAGTATGCAGCCATCATCTCCACTCTCCCCCACAACCACCATCGCAGCGAGGCGCTCAGAAAATCCCAACAGATCTAGAAGACGTTCTCTTGAAGTGTCTCGCCAAGGATCCCAAGGATCGACCTCAGAGTGCGAACCAACTGTCAAAACAACTATCCGCCTGCAAGACAGTACAAGACTGGGACCAGCAGCAGGCTGCCACCTGGTGGGAAACGCACGGTAATAATGGGGACGCCGGTGACGCCGTCGATACGTCCCCGGGGCAGACGATCGGCATTGATGTTCAGCATGCGCTGAGTAACTAACTTGTATTTCTCGCAAGATTTGTCGCGAAAGCTTCAAGTGTACGTCGCATTTCAACGAGCATTTGGGGCCATGCCTTGTAATCCACCGTCTATTCGTGTCGTAATAGAATGATGTCCTTTGATGTGTTTGTCCGCGACTACCACAGCCATATGGCTACAAACCCAAATGCTTGCGTAACCAAGGGAATCGATGTGCATCTTGACGATCTCCCAGATCCAAGCTTGCAACACGCGGCCGATACCACCTATACGATCAATCGACTCCTCACCCAGCTCGACGATATTGATCGCAGCAAAGAGGATTTTGATACCCAGCTCGATATCGATCTTGCTCGCCTCAGTCTTGAGGCCGAGCAACACCGGCTTTGCTATCAATTCAATGGCCGTAGCGAGCGAGCGCAAAAACCCACAGCTGGCGATGACATCGGTGACGGGATATTCTTACTGTTCGCCAACGACCCTCGGCCAGCCTGTCAAAGACTCGACAACATCACCGCTCGTCTCGAGAAGGTCCCAGCTTACCTAGACCAACTGCTGCACCGCCTGGATACTCCAGTCGCACGCTGGCTACAGATGGACCAAGAAAAAGTCACTGGACTGCCCCAGTTGTTCGATACTCTCAGCGGATGGGCAAAAAAGGAAGACTATCGACAAGCGAGTCGTTTGGAAGCAGCGTGTACCAAAGCTGAGCAAGCCCTCGAAAGCTATCGCGCCGCGCTGACCAAACTGCCAACGACTGACGATCTGCATCTTTCCGACCATGACGCCCGCCGGATTGTCGCCCTGCGAGGAATTGACAAAACCTTCGAGGACCTGCATGCAATGGCGACGAGCTTCCTTGCAGAAACACAAACGGCGATTGAGGAATTGCGGATCAAACTCGCCCAAAAATATGGACTTGATTTGGAGATTCCGACCCAAGCGCTGCAGGACTTTCTCAATCAACGCTTCCGGGTCGCCGCAGGAGACCTTGACGCAATCCTTGACCGCTATCACGCCGAGCGCAAACAGATTCTCGCATTTATTCGCGATAGAGACCTGTTTCCGATCATCGAAGACCAAGACTTACGTATTCTGCGAACCCCCCCTTTTATGCAACCTAGCATTCCCGCCGGCGCGATGATGTCTCCCCCTCCGTTTCGGGACGGAGTCCGCATGAGCCTCATCTATATTACGCTGCGCGATGATCTCGTCGACGAACACACCGAGATCAGTATTCCTACAATGATGATCCATGAGGGGATTCCCGGACATCATCTCCAACTCGCGACTGCATCTAAGCACCCATCCTACATACGCCGCCATTTTGA
Source organism: Kofleriaceae bacterium (assembly GCA_965223575.1). Classification (GTDB taxonomy): domain Bacteria; phylum Myxococcota_A; class Polyangia; order Haliangiales; family Haliangiaceae; genus CBDCWZ01. Next base: position 4,042 of record CBDCWZ010000090.1, on the reverse strand, counting down.
CGCCATGGAGCACGCAGAGGGATGGACCACGATGCTCGAAGACTACATGCTCGACCAGGGCTACCTCGGTGATCTGACCGATGAGGCGCGGTTCTGCGGCAAGCGTGACCTATCGAGGATCGGCGCCCGCGTCGCCATCGATCTGTATTTCATGACAGGCAACCGCGATTATCTCGACGTCGGGATCCCGTGCGACGTCTCGCCGACAGATCCCTTTGCAGCAGCCGGCAACCTACTCTACGCCACAACTGGATTTACCCCGGGACGAATACAGGCAGAGCTCAACTGGTACTCCCAAGAGCGCGGCTATCCCCTGTGTTACCTCACCGGTAACCGACTTGTGTGGCAACTCAAACAAGATCTTGCCCAAGCCCAAAGCGGTCGTGATTTCACCGATCTAGACCGAGAATTTCACAAAATATACCTGCAATCGGGCAATATGCCTGTTACTTTTCTTCGCCGCGTCTTGCAAAACCGCGGGCTACTTCCTGCACAACAGTGAAACTTTCGTCCGTACCATCGCACCCCAAACCACTGGCATAGAAGAAAACGATGAAACAGTATCTCGTAGAACCCAAAGCACAAATTCACTTGGACGAATGGGATGCAGGCGACAAGAGCGCTTTCGACGGTGGTAAAAAACTCGGCAAAAAGCGCGCGAGTGAGCTAAACAAGCGTCTCGAGGCACTGCAAGAGCTCCTCTACGCACAGAAAAAACACAAAGTATTGATCGTATTGCAGGCCATGGATACCGGCGGCAAGGACAGTACGATCCGTCACGTATTTGATGGCGTAAATCCCCAAGGAGTCAAGGTTGCGTCCTTTAAACGACCAACCCCTTTAGAGCTCGCACACGACTACCTATGGCGGGCCCATCAAAATACCCCTGGAAGTGGCGAAATTTCGATCTTCAACCGTAGCCACTACGAAGATGTGCTCGTCGTCCGGGTTCATGGGCTTGTGCCCGATTCCATCTGGGGTCGCCGTTACGAACACATCAACCAGTTTGAAAAACTGCTCGCCGATGAGGGCACGACCATCTTGAAGTTTTATCTCCACATTTCCAAACAGGAGCAAAAACAACGACTACAGGACCGTCTTGACGTTCCGCGCAAGCATTGGAAATTCTCCAAAGGGGACCTCGCCGAGCGAGCCCGCTGGAATGACTATCAGACCGCTTATGAAGACGTCCTATCCCGCACCAGCACAAAATGGGCACCATGGTATATCGTGCCAGCAAATTCTAGATGGTACCGAAACCTAGTGATTTCGCAGGTTATCATAGATGCCCTGGAAGGGCTGGATATGACATATCCGGCGGCAGAAGACGGCCTTGACGACATTGTGATCGACTAGAGCTTCGACAAAGGGATAACTTTCCGTTTGCAATACGGTTTTGATGGTGTATGTCTGGAGGCTGCCATGATCACGACACAAAACCTTACCCTACAATTTGGCCAACGAATCCTGTTCGAAGACGTTTCGCTTAAGTTTACGCCTGGAAACTGCTACGGATTGATCGGGGCCAATGGCGCTGGAAAATCAACCTTTCTCAAGATCCTCGCCAAAGAGATCGAAACCAGCGAAGGCGATGTCAGCATTCCCTCTGGCCTGCGCATGAGCGTGCTCAAACAGGACCACTTTGCCTATGACGACGTCGATGCCATCACCACAGTGCTGATGGGCCACGAGCGTCTATGGAGCTTGATGCAGCAAAAGGAGGAGATGTACGCGAAAAGCGATCTCACGGAAGAGGAGGGGCTCAAGCTCGCCGACCTCGAAACAGAGTTCGCAGATCTAAATGGCTGGGAGGCAGAGCCACAGGCCAGCGAGCTGCTCAACGGCCTGGGACTCCCAGGCGATCTCCACACCGTCCCGATGAAAAAGCTCGACGACGGCGACAAAGTCCGCGTATTGCTCGCCCATGCCCTATTCGCGGATCCGGATATCGTGCTTTTGGATGAGCCAACCAACCATCTCGACGTCGATGCGATCTTGTGGCTCGAGGAGTTCCTCATCAACTTTAAAAATACTGTCATCGTCGTATCCCACGATCGCCACTTCCTAAACAAAGTATGCACGCACATTGCCGACATCGATTTCCAGAAAGTACGGCTATACACGGGGAACTATGACTTTTGGCGCCAAGCAAGCGAGCTTGCGTTGCAACAGCAACGCAGTCAAAACCAAAAAAGCGAAGATAAAGCAAAAGAACTCAAAGCATTTATCGCGCGCTTCAGCGCCAATGCATCAAAATCCCGCCAGGCAACAGCACGGAAAAAGATGCTGGCAAAACTCGACTTCGAAAAAATCCCGCCTTCGACGCGAAAATCACCCCATATTGTATTCGCACCGGAGAAGCTCAACGGAAAAGAGCTTCTAACGATCAAAGGACTGTCAAAAACAATCGATGGCCAAAAGGTGATCAACAACATTAATTTGATCATTAACAAAGGGGAGAAAGTCGTTATCGTCAGCAAAGACACGGTTGCGACAACGGTGTTTCTGCAACTCATTGCCGAGCAGATGCCGCCTGATTCAGGCACCGTAAAATGGGGTGCCTCTGTGAAGCGAGGCTATTTTCCCAAAGACCACAATGACTACTTCAAAAGCGACCTAAACCTCATCGATTGGCTACGCCAATATAGCGATGACCAATCCGAGGGCTTTATTCGTACCTTTCTCGGTCGAATGCTGTTCCAGGGAGAAGAATCCAAAAAGCAATGCTCGGTTCTCTCCGGTGGCGAAAAGGTGAGATGCATGATCTCCAAACTCATGCTCGAAGATCCGCAGTGCATGGTTCTGGACGGCCCTACCAACCATCTTGACCTCGAGTCGATCAATGCACTCAACAACGCTCTCATCAAATATACGGGAACACTTATCTTTGCCTCCCACGATGTTGAGTTCATTCAAACCCTTGCCGACCGGGTCGTCGAGCTAACCCCCGAGGGATTGATCGATCGTCCCATCCCCTACGGCGACTATCTGGAGGAGCGGGCCAAACAACTGGGCCTGCCTACGGCGGCCTAGCAAGGCAAGGACTCCCACAAGCTATCCCACGGGCTCCGGCCCAACCTTAAGAATCAGCGTGGTCGGAAAGAACGGGCGTGCGATAGCGAGCTCCAGTATACTGGCAGCAATGGCGCACCCAGAACGTCGGGACGAGGTCTACGAAGGCCTCGTGATTTCGGATACCTACACGATCGTATCGCGGATCGGCGAAGGTGGCATGGGAGCGGTATGGCTGGCAACCCACAATCGGCTTCCCGGCAAGAAGGTCGCCGTCAAAGTTTTGCATCCCGACGTCTGTAACGACGCAGACAGCTTAGCAAGGTTTCGCCGTGAAGCAGAGATCGCAAGCCGATTGGGTCACGCCAACATTGTCGACGTCCATGACTCCAATACGCTCCCCAATGGCACGCCATATATTGTCCTTGAGTTTCTCCAAGGCGAAAGCCTCGCAGACCGGATCGAAAATGGCCCGCTCAGCTTGGAACAAACTTTTTCCATTGTTCGCCAGGTCGCTTCTGCACTACAAGCCGTCCACCACGAGCAAGTCGTGCATCGGGATCTGAAACCGCAAAACATTTTTCTATGTCCAACTCAAATGGACGGATTTGCCGGAGAACAGGTCAAAGTCCTCGATTTTGGTATTTCCAAAATTCGCGGGTCACAAACTGTAAAAACAATAGATTCGGTTGTGCTTGGGACCCCACAGTATATGGCTCCGGAACAAGCAACAGGAAACCACGACAATGTAGACGGTCGCACAGACGTCTTTGCATTGGGTGTGATCACTTACGAATTATTGAGCGGGCGACTACCGTTTGAGGCACCGTCGCTCCCCGAGATCATGTTCAAGATTGTATACGAGGACTACACACCACTCTCCGCGCTGGTTCCCGGATTACCCAGCCACGTTGATGCAGTGATTGCCCACGCATTGGCAAAACAAATTGACGCCCGAACACCGGATGTTGCCACCTTTGTTCGTGAACTAACCGGCGTGCCACTGACTCTTCGCGGGAAAAACGCAACA
>CBDCWZ010000089.1:0-42326 GCA_965223575.1 Kofleriaceae bacterium | reverse complement strand
TGGCCTGACCTTCCCAAACCCCTCGGCTCTAAAAATTTCTTGATTGTTCGCCTCGCCAGACTCAACAACGTAATTATTGGGATCGACTACAGCGACAACAAACGGTCCCTCGGCGCCCGGTGGAACGTGGCAACGCCTCTGATCCGGCCCAAACGTGTTGCCATCTTCGTATTCCGCAATCAGTTTAGAGCACACAAATCTGCGAGGTTCGCCAGTTACACTGGGCGATAGGTAAAAATATACTGACGTTTGCGGCATTCTATTCTCGCCAATATTTTGAACTTTGTAGTCGATCGCCAGGGTTCCATCCGAGAAGGACGCCGCAAGCGTATCCTTATCGAGAGACAAATCCGGGATCGTTGGTCCGGCAAGCCCCACTGTCATTGTTATTATACTTGTTGTCATTATCCCAATCGAAAACATTTGTAATCCTTTCTGTGCGAGACTGTTGTCACGCAAAACGATTGCCGAACGGCCGAGCGATTCCTCGACTCGTTTGATACCATAGCGGGAGGACAAACGTAGACAAGGGAACTTTTTTGCACCCCCATAAGAGTCGGGGATGATTTCCCCATGGCAGAAATGTCGCGGGGATGCGTGGTAAAAACGTGTTTCAAGCAGTCAGTGTATTCTTTTTCGGCAATTTGTCGGGTTTCGCAAAGTATTGTGCCGGTTCTGCTTTTCTGTGCCGGCGCGCGGACCGTATAAACCCGGGCTAAAATCCTCGATGTGATATCCGAGAAAAATCGGGTTGGGATTATTGGTTGTTACTGCTGGGTTGTAAGATCTTGATGAGGTCAATCCGGGTTGGGAAATCCGCGGCTACATGGGGTGGTTTCTTGTAGCGAATTACTAAATCTACGGACGCATTGGGCGCGAAGTCGCTGTTCAGATAAACGAAGTCCTGGCCCACAGGAGCAACGGAACACGAGACCCCATCAGCATTTAGGATATCTACAAAAGAAGTGTGATCTACATCTAAGCTCAGCGCAACAATGGCAAATGAAGATCCCACAAGCGACGATTTTCCTCGATTGGTCAATGTGATCGTACGTTCGTACTGATTAATGGTGTGGTTTAGCGTCTCCTCGCTCCAAGTCACCTCGACGTCGTCAGAAGTGTCTGAAAACGAACCTGTAGTGCCACCAACTGCACAGCTCATCTGCGAAAGCTTTCGTCGGCCTTGTGCCTGATTTTCCACTAATCCCTCATGGAGAGCTTGAAACAACTGAGAGGCATCGGCGCGGGCCAAGATCGCCTCGAATACGCTGGGGTTGAGCTCTGGGTTTGAAAGTGAAATAGATACCCACGGTTCTGAGGCTACCCCGCCATTTGACACATTCGGGACCAGACGCAATTGATCGATCATCATTTTCAGTTCGGAGGTTGTCACCGGCACGAGATACTTGGATGAAAATATCGAGAACGTGGGACTGTCATTACTGTAATTTATGCAGCTGCGGTAGTGGGATTCAAAAATACCGAGGTCAAAATCATGTTGAGATTTCCGATCCTTTACCGTCGATAAGCAACTTTACGTGTTCAGCTCTCTAGGGAAAGTCTGATCGGTGCACTAAATTTAACCAGTGCCATTGCGGATCTTTCCAACCGTAATGGATTTTGTCGCCATTCATGGCAACCCACAAAATGGCCGTATTTCCCTTATGTTAGCTATCTTTCTAGGTTCTTTTTTTGCCGCGCACACAGAGTCGAGAATTCAGTGTGCCGATCATATCTTCGATGACTGTATTGCTGATTTTGCTGAGCGTGAGCTGTCTGGAGCAGTATGAGCCGGAGGAGTCTCATGTCGGTGGCGATAATGTTTCGACCTCACCGCTGTTTTGGACATCGACAATCTCTTCAATGAATGCTGGTGAAGGTGCAACGCCTGAAACTATCGAAACGAGTATCGCTGAAATTATCGAGAGCAAGGTATCTGTACGTTCTGACAAACTTCTGTGTTCCCATTGTCATTCCCCCGGAAGCTCTGTGGCGTATCAGCCTCCTACAGGTAACGTTGATTTCCAAATCGACCCTGACACTGAAGTAGATGGACGCACGTGGGCTGGCCCTGACGGCTGGGCAGAGCGATTCATATCCCGTGACTCCAGGGTGGGTTTTCAAAAGCCGCTATATCTCAGAGCCCTATTTAGGAAATGGGTAAACGATGGCGAATTGAAATAACGTTTTCGTCCGTAGACTGAATATTCTATGCAATACGGGCAAAAGAGGGATTTATTCTTGCATACACAAAAGACGCAGGTGTGTCGCGTTGCAGCGGCCAGTAAAGTTGAAGAAGCGGAAGAACTTGTCCGGTGCGGCGAAACCAGATCTTCCTGTCGGTGCATCACCTTCGGTGGATTTCCAATTGTTGCACGTGTTGGTTGAGTCTCCTGCCTTATTCAAGGCTGTTCCACCAGACCAAATGCCGCGGTTTCCAAAGTGTTGCGTACCGTCTGCCGACGTGTTTGGTGCACTGTCCCACAGCGTACCATTAAAGAAGTCTGCGGCGGTTGGCGCGATTGCTACACCATCAACGCGCACCCATGGTGCTTTGCTGGTGTCGAATCGAGAGGCAATGTTGGCGCCGATGGTTGCGAGTGCAGCCAGAAATCTACCAGATAGGCCGGCATTGATTGCCTGCGCCTGGCATAGGGCGTCGGCGATTCCGATGCCTCCACCCGGGCGGAACGACTCGGTGGTGACGAACGCGAGTCGGCCAGGGGTTGTTTGCGGACGAACGGTGGCTTTGAAATCGGTGCCGAAGCAATACAGAGGTCGTTTTACATGGCACCCATCGGAAGTTCCAAACGAGGTAAACGCACTCGCCATACCGTTGGAGTCGCCGATGCCCACTCTGCGTATTTCACCAGTTGATTCTCCGAATGTAAAATCGTTGCAGGTATCGGACAATGCGCTCAATTTCCCCTCCCTACTTGTCGCGGTTTGAACGCTCACGGATCCGATATCGCTTTCATCGGCGGCGATCCGAATCGGATGGAACATCTTTCCAGAAGCGAGCTCTGCGGGGGTTTCCGTGATTGCCTTTCCGTCCGGGCGAACCCAACCTGTTGCGCTGCCGAGGCGATCGATCGCATTGACTTTGCTGGTCGACAACCAAGCGACGTAGGTTCCTGCGAGTCCAGCGTCTGAGGCTTCAAGATTACACTTCTGATCTGCTCCGTCTAATCCCCCAAGATTGGCGGAGTATGTTTGCTTTGTAACAAAAGCAACATTGGCTGGAATTCCATCTCCAAACGTGGCTCTTACCAAGCGATCCGCTGTCATCGTGACCGTACAGGTCGTTTTTGTGTCACTGGAAAGACAGTCGCCTCCCCATCCAACAAAGACATTTGCGCCACTTGCAGCAGCTGTCAAAGTCACAGAGGTCCCGTCGTTATAGCCTTGCTGGCAATCTGTTCCGCAATTGATGCCTGATGCGGTCACGATGCCGCTGCCGACAGTTGTTACTGTTAGGGTTCGGACAATGGGTACGAATGTTGCCGTAACGGAGGAGTTTGTTGTGAGTGTTGTTGTGCACGTGGGCTGTGTTCCGCTGGATGCGCACGCGCCTCCCCAGCCCGACAAGCGATGACCACTTGTTGGCGAGGCGGTGAGTATGACCGAGGTGCCATGGTCATAACTCTCGTCGCAATCGGAACCGGTACCACAGTCAATCCCTGTCGCTGTGACGTTACCTGCTCCAGTTGTTTTTACGTTCAAATTGCGAAGATCAAGTGTAAATGTCGCGGTGAGATCATGAGCTTTGTCGATAGTAAGCGCGCAATTATTAGCGGTACCAGAGCAACTTCCAGACCAGCCTGCAAATATAGAAGTGGCGGAATCAGCAACGGCGGACAGGTTAACGATCGAATCTGCAGCATAGCTCGTCTCGCAATCGTCCCGCAATTGATCCCCATAGGACTAGAAGTGACAGAGCCGGTGCCATTTCCGGTGACAGTGACTTTCACGGCAAAGGAGGAAGCTGCGAAATGCGCGATGACCGATCTGGCTTGATTGAGCGTAACAACACATTCGCCCGTGCCGGTACATGCTCCAGACCATTCTACAAATATGTCCGAACCACTTGGTGTCGCCGTTAGCGTGATCACGCTATCCTGCGGAAACTCGCTGTCACAACGATTGGTGCACTTGACACCGCTCGGTGACGAAACGATCTCCCCAGCGCCACTGCCGACGACCTCAATTTGCAGTATATGTTTGGTGGAATCGTCTAGGTTTAAGTCCGAGCCGACAGAACCGCATGCAGACACCAATAAGCCCACGAGAATGTTGGAAAAATAGCGCATTGAGAGCTTGGTAATAGCGCAACAAAGCAAAGATGGGAACGGAAAAATTCCCTATTTGACTCTCTGGTACGCTCAAAAATGGAATTGCCTCCCTTTGGACTTAAAAGGCCGATGCGAGCAGTCGCAATTCGTTTCTTAGAGCTTATTCCTGCAAACAGATGACGCTTGCTGCTTCGCCACAATTCCGGTCTGTCGACCCCCAGAACCTAGGTAACTGCACAGAATAGGCAAGATTTGCCTCCGCAATTGCAAATTGTGTTTCTGGCAACCATCCATTGCACGTGGTCTCAGCGGTCCCCTTCTCTGTGATACGCTGAGCACCCGTCCAAATTAGCTGGGGGTCGCCGGATGCTCGTTGCTGTTCCAGGGCGGCGATCCACTCGTTTGCAGAAAATAGATCCGCCGTCTTCTTGGTCAATGCAACGCCGTCTTTGCGGACCCATGGCGGTCCCTTCGTATCAAACCGGGCTGATGCTGCCATGCCAAGATCGCTAAGCAATGCCAAGAAACTGCCGCCCAATCCCGATTTTTCGGCTTCTTTCCGACATAACTCGTCGGCAAAATCGATTCCTGGATTGGCCTTGGGGATCCAGGATGTTGTTGTGACAAATGCAGTCCGTCCAGAAACGGGAGTAAGTGTCACTGGAGCATTGATATCGACTCCCATGCACAGCAGGGGATATTTCCTGGAGCACTTCGCGTTGACCAAAAATTCTTGCAGTGTTCCCGAGCGTGAGGGTACCCACGCACTACTCGTAAACGCATCATCACCAGCCTTCCATTTGTTGCAGTCACCCCACCTCGCTAACGCTCCCTGCGACGTTGTTGCCGACCACGAAAATGTCGAAGGTGCGGGGTTGCCCAGCTCGTCCTGGCGAAGCACATACAACATGTCTCCGGCAACGAGATTCGAAAACTTGTCAAAAAACTGGCAGTCCATCGGGTCGCACCCAACCGCGGGCGGAACCGATGCGTGCAGCGGCATCTTCGTCGCTCGTCGATAGCCATGCGCGGTACTGGTTGGCGGGGAGGCCAGCATTGTTTGCGTGCTTCTGACAAATCGCATCCGCGCCGTCCAATCCGCCGAGATTCCCTGCGTAGGTCACGGAGGTGAGAAACGCGACGTTGTTGATGATTTTTTCCGGATTGGGCAGAACACAGGTATCCCCCTGGGCTTCATAGGGGGCATTGCAGTCCCACTCACACTCTGGCGGCCCACTCCAAGCTCCATTGGCGTAGGTCTCTACACCTCCTGGAATCGCTGTTGCATTGTCCGGTGCGTTGTCGATGCAGGCGATCGGACGTTCGTTGATACATGTATCGTCCGGCGTGCGAAAGTAGTCCTTGTCGCAGTTCCACGCGCACTCTGGCAGCCCACTCCAAGCTCCATTGGCGTAGGTCTCTACACCTCCTGGGATCGCTGTTGCATTGTCTGGCGCGTTGTCGATGCAGTCAATCGGACGCTCGTTGATACATGTATCGTCCGGCGTGCGAAAGTAGTCCTTTTTGCAATCCCATGAGCAGTCGATGGGTTTCCATCCGCCCGAACTTGTATACGTTTCGACGATGTTTTTGACATCGGCTGTTGCATTATCTGGTGATACGTCCCGACAGGCCCGAATGCGTTCGTCTACACACTCGTCACCCTCACGATCAAAGTCCGTATCGCATTCCCATGCGCAGACCTCTGCCTTTGACCAACCCTGACCGACCGTAAACAAGATCGCTACCTGCTGCTGAATAGATGTCGCGTTTTTGGGATGAGCTTCGATGCATTGCGCCCGTTGGCTGGTTGCGCACGTTTGTTCGTGGCAGATTCCACTTTGACACGTACTAGGCTCGGTACATGCAATGCATGCCTGGCAGTCATCTTCTCCGCCGCAGTCGATACCGAGCTCCTCGCCGTTTTTGATTCCATCGGTACATGTTCCAATCCGCTCAAGGGCAGAAACACTGCCACAACCCGTATGAAGCGCCGTAGCCCCGAGCATCACTAGCAATACGAGCAAGCGACGAGCCTGGAACCGATTTGTTACGGTCGCTGTCGCGCGAAAGAAACACGCAATCCCTCTCATGTGGGTGAAGATAGTGATCATAGGAGATCCTTACAACCAAAAAGGGCCTGTACTGGATTGTGAGACGATCGATTGACTGAGTGGCGATCACCTGAGAGTGGGTAGGTCTTACTGCCGTACTCAACTGTATCCTTGTTGGCGCCAACCCCTATGAGTATCTCAGAGACGTCTTTCAGAGAATCGCTGCCGAGTTTTTCCGCACCATTATTTGTGCGAATGATGACACGAATGATTTGGTATGCGAATACTTTCAGATTAGAAAGGTTTCGCCTACAAATGGGGGCATCACGAATCGATCGTAGATGGTGGCGACGCGGACGCTAGTCTTTTTTTCCCTATCGTTTTGGCTTCTAACTACGACAATTTTGAGGGCAAACTCAGTTTGCACTAGAAAATAGCCAAGCAGGTGTGTAACCGTCCGGGCCATGCGTGTTTCTACAAAATCTTCAGTGTTTTTATCCTTGTCATTTTTTGTCTTGGTCACTGTTATCGTTGGCGCAGCCTTGCCCCGAATTGCCCATGGTAGCTTGTTCTATTCAAGGTTTCAGTTCCTCTACTCACATGTCCAACTCGTCGAACGCTGGGGCAAGATAGAAACCCTGCAGGTCGCGATTCATTCGCCCGATGCACTATCGGGACAAATGGGAACGGAGTTGCCCTATCGTCAAATCGAAGGAAAGCCAATATTCCAAAATGACATTGTTTTATTTGACGCCGCGAGCTCACAAATTTATCCGGGTCGTCTGTGGCCAGATGGTGAAATTCCGTTTACCATTCGCAATGAAGCGAAGGGGCAAAATAGCATTGTTCCCGAGGATATTTTCGCAGCGATGGCGTATTGGGAGCAGCATACCGCTATCCGGTTTGTTCCGCGCACTGATCAGTCGCGGTACGTTGTATTTCGCGCTGGGATTGGCTGTTCGGCGCCGATCGGAATGAGTCACGAAGGAGCCCATACGATCACGTTGAATTCTTGGTGTAGTATAGCCAATATTAACCCACCCCTCAATATTACGCATTTGCTGGGCCATGTTGTCGGTTTGTGGCATGAGCATAGCCGCAGCGATCGGGAGGAGTTTATCCGCCATTTTCCCGAGCACATATTCAATGACAAAGTGAATGTGTTCTTTGACAAACACGATGCCCTTCCACTACGCGGCCCCTATGACCTTGCTTCTCTCATGCACTGGGGATCGAACAAGTTTGTCAAAAGTGGTGCGAGGTCCACACTGTTGACCCAAGATGGCAGCAAAATCGGCCCTAACTATGAACTTAGCTCTGGCGACATAGAAGATATTGCCAATCTTTACGGCACGACTCCGATAAAACGCACTGGACAACGTGCGCGCCTGCAGCCGCGCCAGTTGCGCTTGTCTTGGAAGAGCGCAAATTGTGGGATACAAGAAGACGAGGAGCCCCCAGAGATTTGGTTTTCGCTTAGCGGGAAAGAGTTATACCGCACAACCCTTGCCGACGATCCCTGTGCTTGTACGTCGCATGATGTGATCGTTTCGGTCAGTGATTTTGCAGCGGGCATTGAACATCCGATTCGAGTCAAGCATGCTGGGTTTATTGGCGATGTCCGCGTTGGATTCGCCAATAAATCGTTTCAGATTCCCCTTTGCACTCCAGGGCCCGGACAAATCAGTTGCACTGAAGAACAAAACCTTGGCAACTGCACTCTGTGGAAACAAGGCAGTGGCGTTACAAAACTGCCGGTTATCGAGGAAGACTTGCAGACGATTTATGAGGACGCAGAAGACAAGACTACAGATCGGTGGAAAAAATATCACGACGTTACGAAAATTCCGGTCGAGGATTTGATTCACACTGTGTTTGACGATAGTCGTCAAAGCCATGTCATCGCGTTAACACCACCTGATAGCCAACCGATCGCTGATGGTTTTGTATTAGAGACCGATGCGAAACAAGTTTGGAACAACCAAGAGCAGTCGGTCATTCAGTGGAGTATGAACTTCAACTCGGAAAAGCGGTTTGTTGTCTACATCAATGTTGATACCATCGACAATAGGGGCGATATCAAGCAAAGATATATTTATTATACAAACGCAGAAAACAGTATCATTCCAGAAGACACAAGATATATTCACGTTGGATTGGGACCGGTCAATGACAATACGTGGCGCACCATCACACAGGACCTCGCCGTTGATTTGCGTTCCAACCCAGATCATCAACATGAGACAATCATTGCTGTGAATGGTTTTTTAGTGCGGGGCGAAGGTCGTTTAGATGACATCAAGCTCATCGATGCGATTCCTGCATTAAGCGAATCAAACTGATTCATCCCTGGACTGTGAAAACAGTTATGGGAGCGCGCAGGTGCCGGTGAAGGAGCCGCCGATGACAGTTTGTACATTGTTCGGCGATTGAAAAAAACACGATCGTATGTCCGAACTTCGTCGTTGTGGGTCGGGGAGTTCGTCTTTGTCGAACGTGAACGTTTGCTTGTCGCCGTTTTTGTAACTTTCGCGTACGTATCACGGGTTGACTGACATGGGCGAATAAAAGTCCCCTCGCGTCTCAGTATGCTTGTCAATGAAAAGTTGTAGAATATGTCTGTCTTCCACCAACTTTTCACTGTGGTGTATTCGAACAAGCGGCACCTGGACCTATGTCGTAGGCACTCGAACTACACCCGTCGGTAAAGCTATTGCACCTAATGTTTCCACCACGGCACTTATATGTACTGTCCAAATTCGAATCGATCTGGCTGCATTGAAAGAACGTTCCTTGATTGCATTCCCATCTGTCCGCATTGCGGGCGCAGCCAGACCAAAACACATGGCCAATATTTGTGCAGTCGCACATATCACCGTTTTCGTCATTATCAATATTATACTGATGAGGGTTATAGGTGTCTGGGCAATTGTCCTGATCGTCTGCAATACCATCCAGATCTTCATCTAGGGTCTCTGTGGAAAGATCGCAATGTACTCCGGGTCCGGCATCAAAGAGTTCAGCCACGCATCGCCACGAACTAAGAAAAGGCGGCCCAGAACACCGAACGGTCTCATCTTCGCAGAAATGGTCGCCTCTCATTCCATCGAACCAACAGTCAACAAACCGCGTCCCGGAGCACTGGAAAGTCGACGAATCTTGGTCGAGCTCGCAACCCTCGAATGTCGTATCTCCGATATTGGTGCAGTCGCAAACATCACCATGTTTGTCATCATCAATGTTATGCTGGCGAGGGTTATAGGTGTTTGGACAATTGTCCTGATCGTTTAAAATCCCGTCTAGATCTTCATCCTGGGTTTCTGTGGAAAGATCACAATGTGCCCCAGGCCCGGCATCAAAGAGTTCTGCCGCACATCGCCACTGGTCACCAGAATGCGACTTGGAGCACTGAACAGCCCTATTGTTGCAGGAATATCTACTTAAAAATCTATCTGCCCTGCAGTCGACAAATTGCACCCCAGAGCACTCGAACGTCGACGACTCTTGATCGAACTCACAATCCTCGAATGTCGTATCCCCGATATTGGTGCAGTCACACACATCACCCCATTCGTCTCCGTCTACGTTTTCTTGGTCTGGGTTTGCGTGCCCTGGGCAATTGTCGAGTGGATCAACTACTTCATCAAAATCTCGATCAATCGGGGGTAGCCTTATGTCGCGCTGTTCGAGTTGGAAGAATTGATTTCTGCTTCCACGGACGGTTATGGTTTTGTATCCGAGCGCAGTGAAACGAACTTGATAAGAGGTTCCTGTGGGTACTCTCGAAAGCATGTAATATTCACCGTCGAACGGAACTGCGCGACACGCTTGGAAGCCCTCGCCTGTGCATAGCGTCATCGTGCCACTAATAGTGCTGCCAGTTCGAGCGTTGGTAACCTTTCCGGCGAACTCGAGAGAACCTATCAGGTGAGGTTTCCAAAAAGCTGCATGCCCACTTGAAGAAACGACACTTACCACAACGGATATAACCAACACTCTAAGTACCACCATTCTCCTCCTGCCTGATTTGCTGTGCAATGAGCTCAAGACCGTACTCTCTGCACATTCTTTGAGCAAGGGAAAATATAAAGTTGAAACTTCCCATGGCAATGCGGATATCGACCAGAGAAAAAGGAACAAGTTTTAATTGCCCCAAAAGCGGACAATTTGTCCCCGATGTTCTCGGGGAAGCGAATGCTAGCCTGCGGAATCAGTGGCACTCTCAAAATGACTAAAACAATTCTTACTGAAATTTTTGTAGACCAAATTTTTCTCCCAACTCTTTTTCGAGAGTAGCTAGAAAAAAGGAAGAGTGGGATTCCTAGCAGTCGCGCGAAAAAAACCATTGTGTTGAGGCAATCTAACACTATAGTGCGCGTATGAGGAGTAATGAGGAAACTCTGTTGTTGGTCGTTGTTATGAATGCCGTTGGGATGGTGTTACCCACTGTCGCGAAAGCAGAGGTCTCCGGTGCGCTAGAGACGTTCCCCGAGATGGAGTTGTCCAGTTGTCCACTCGAGACATACTCGCGATTGTGTCACCCGGATTCAACTGTGCTCGGTGATTTTGATGGCGATGGCAAAACCGACTACCGGTGTCGTAGGCCCAACGACACATATATTGTCGCATACTCCCAAGGAGACGGAACTTTTGTCTATAGAACAGGGAACGTGTGGTGCGGCGTGCACAGTATTGATGCGGACGACGCAGATATGGATGCTGTCGGCACGTTTCGATCTGGGGACTTCGACGGCGATGGCCAAACCGACTACCAATGCCACACAAACCGCGGAGAAAATCGGGTGGCGATTTCAAATGGGGATGGTTCGTTCCGGACTGTTTCGGGAACCAAATTTTGTGGTAACAAGGTCGGCACGAATCAATTTCGCCTTGGTGACTTTGACGGCGACGGTCAGACCGACTATCACTGTTATACACAAGCTGGTAATAATTGGGTGGCGATTTCAAACGGGGATGGTTCGTTTCGAACTGTTTCAGAAACCAAATTTTGTGGTAACAAGGTCGGCACGAATCAATTTCGTTTCGGTGACTTTGATGGCAACGGTCAAACCGACTATCACTGTTATACACAAGCTGGTAACAATTGGGTGGCGATTTCAAACGGGGATGGTTCGTTCCGGACCGTATCGGGAACCAAATTTTGTGGTAACAAGGTCGGCACAAATCAATTTCGCCTTGGTGACTTTGACGGCGACGGTCAGACCGACTATCACTGTTATACACAAGCTGGTAATAATTGGGTGGCGATTTCAAACGGGGATGGTTCGTTCCGGACCGTTTCGGGAACCAAATTTTGTGGTAACAAGGTTGGCACAAATCAATTTCGCCTTGGTGACTTTGACGGCAACGGTCAAACCGACTATCACTGCCACACGCAGAGGGGCAAAAATATCATTGCGTTTTCCCAAGGGGATGGAACGTTTGAGACCCGGATCAGCACATACCGAGGGAAGGGAAGCACCAGTGATTATCGGCGCCAGGCGTGGTGCGATACAGGCGATCGATTTCGCCTCGGGGACTTCGATGGGGACGGCGCCACAGATTACCTGTGTCAAACCGAAGAGGGCAAAAACATCATCGCGTTTTCCCAGGGGGATGGAACGTTTGAGACCCAGGTCAGCACGTTTCTCGTCGAAGAAAGCGACAGTGACGGCGATGAAGAACTACCTTTGGACCAGAGCGCAATGGTCGGACAACAACTTGTTCCTGTAGATCAAGGATGGAACCTGGTATCTGTCCATGTCACCGATAGCAGCAATCTTTGGGAAAAGGATCCTGGGATATTGGACGCCCGTGAGATCATTGTCAGAGAAATATCGAGTGATGAGCAGTTTCCCCGCGTCGACTGTGAGCGGGTTGAATCTCTGAGAAACGGAGGCATCTATTGGATTCAATACGCTGGCAATAGGTCTCACATAGTTCTCGAAGGGGAACGCGACAGTTCGCCAACCGTATTTAGTTTGCGCAAAAATTTGAACTTGCTTGGCTTATCATGGCAAGTGCCCAAACAAAGACTGCTCAACCCGAACCTCACTCCAATAGATACCGAATCTGTTACCATTTTTTACTGGGACCCGCTTATCGAACTGTATGTGCCTACCGAGCGCATAGAGCCAGGTAGAGGGCACTGGATAAAGAGTTCAATCGAGCAAGAAGTACACATTCGATCGGCTCCCACGGAACTGAAAATTTTCCCAGACAGCAACAACTTGGCAAATGGAGTGGTTGGTGGATTGCATCCTGATAAAGAATATGTTGTCCGAAGTTGGTGGAAGACAGACATATTCTACAACTTTTCATTGACAAGCATACTGAGACGTGAGGGGACTTTTATTCGCCCATGTCAGTCAACCCGTGATACGTACGCGAAAGTTACCGATTCTGCGAAATATAACGAATATGCGGACGGGTTTGGATTGGGAGCGCGTGTTGATCCACTCACCGGAGAATACCGATTGTCTGGAAGATTCATATTGGGCAGGCACCCGGAAAATAGTCTCGTTGCTATTGTATTTGAGGTCACTCCAGAGGAGACATTGGGGAAAGTGGTCACCGGGCTGTGGAGTGACTACACCCAGCAGAACGGTCGATGGATACAAACTGAAAGCAGGGGCGATGATTGCCTAGTTTCAGTGCCTCCGAGAACAGCGACAACCGTTGGAGGAACTCTGTAGCGAGCCGACCAAACTCTCGAAATGGTCGGCCGCCCCATTGCGATCTCATAGCCCGGCCCGTGACAGCACGAAAAGGATGCCCCCACGGGAATCGCTATTTTTGACTAGTGGAGACCAAGACCAGTATTCCCTGCAACCAAAAATCTCCGTGTGAAAACAATTCCTTCGGCGATCTTCGCACGCATCCGTGATGTTGCCGGGCTAGAGCCCATCTTCATCCAGCGCAAACTGCAGGACGCAGGTTTGATCGCAAGTTGTTTTTTCTTCGCTCGCTGATGTTACAGTGACGTGGCCGGCACCAGCTGGGTGAATCACCACTTGATGAAATGATGCCTCAGGGTCAGGACTTGAAACTTCCACACCCCACCAATGAAATGGCAAAACAAACTGATAGACAAAGCCAGGTGCGCTTGTTGGCAAACATAGATGGACTCATATGTTTCTTAGCAACTGGAACCGACGTTTTCAATCGCACGTTTTTTTAACTACAAGCTTTTGGTGTTGTTCTCCGAACAGAGACAAAGGTTAGACCTCGATAATCCCAAATTGAAACAGATATTTGTTTGTATCCCGACAGAGAACGCTTTTAGCGCCTCACGGGTTAAGCTTAGTCAGGATCCGCGACGTAGCGGATACCCTGGAGGTCGCCAAAGAGTTCGTCCGGGCTGCGGCTTGCAAAATGGCCGATCATAAAATGTGCTTGCACGATGTTGTCCATGCGAAAGGTTCGTAGTGACTTTTTTTCGAGGTCGTGGCTGAGAATGAACCAAAGCGGGGGGCGGATCACGATCGCGTGGGGTTCGATGCGTCGTTCGCTTTGTTCGCCAGAGGTTGCGCAATACAGAAGGGCCAGGGGTTGGTTGCGCGCGAAAGCCTGCAGGCAGGTCTGGAAGATGTCTGGGCTGATCGTGACCGAGGAAATGTCCTGTTTGGTGGGCGCGCATATGATGACACGCGCGACGATGTCGCTAAAACGTTTTCGCTGCTCGGGGGTGAGGTCGCTGATGCTGGGCGATGGTTGTTGTTTGGGGAGTTCGGATATTCCTCCGACATGGTTCACTAAATGGTCGCACACCCACCGGAGTACGCAGCGTTCGACATCCTGTTGGTCTCGGTCCATGGAGAGAGCTGATAGAGGTCAGGTTGTTCCCAAGTAGGTTCGGATCGCCGTGGCAATGTTTTGGAAGTTGTTGGTAAATTGCTCGATGTTTTGTTCGAGAAGCGTGATCCGAAACCCCAAAAGCGGGGTGTAAAACGACGAAAGGGGGACCACGCAGATTCCGGTCGAGGCGAGGAGGTAGTAAACAAAGCGTTTGTCGAGCGAGACGTTTTCGGTGCTGGTCAGTCCTTCTACAAGCGAACGCACCTTAGGGTTGTTAATGGGAAGGGTTTGGTTACCGTTTAGGGTCCCCTCTTCAAATACGACGCTCATGTAAAAGGCGCCGTTGGTGCGATTGACTTTAATTCCGGGGACAGCACTTAGGATTTCGTAGGCAAGATTAGACAACACCTCGTACCGGTTTCGTCGATCTTCGAGATAGAGCGGGTAGTTGGGGTGGCTGAGAATCTTGGGAATGGCTCGCTGTGGTAGTGTGGTCGAGCAGACTTCGACCATCTTTGAGTCGACGATGCTTTGGATATAGCGGGCGAATATGGGGTCTTTGTCCGCGTTGTAGACCTCTATCCAGCCACTGCGAGCCCCTGGCCAGGGAAGCTCCTTGCTGATGCCGCGCATGGCAATGCACGGGACGCCATCAACAAGATCGGAGATGGGTACCGTTTTGCGATCGTTGAATACGAGGTTGTGATAGATCTCATCGCAAATGATAAACAGATCGTAACGTCGGGCTATGTCTACGATACTTTGAAGAATATGTTTTGGGTAGACTGCGCCCGTTGGGTTGTCGGGGTTGATGATCAATACCCCTGATACCGCCGGGTTGTACCGGACCGACAGTTCTAAGTCTTCTAAGTCGGGATACCATTCGTTATCAGGATCCAGCCGATAGCAGATGGGGGGCTGACCAGCATGTGCAGCCTCGCCGGAAGAATGTGTCGAGTATGTAGGGGAGGGGCCAATCACCCGGGCCTCGCGCCTGAGCAGGCCATAGACTTTTTGGATGGCGTCGCCGAGACCATTAAAGAAAACAATGTCTTCGGCGTTGAGCCTTGCGCCGTTTCGCTGATTGGTTTTGTCGGCGAGGAATTGACGGGTCTCTAACATGCCCTTCGTTGGAGAGTAGCTGTATGTGCTGTCGTCCATGGCAAGGTCGGCGACGATCTGTTTGAGCCAGGTTGGTAGTGTCTCGCCTTTGGACACTGGATCGCCAATGTTCTCCATGTACGTAGGGACGCCCAGCGCTTGGAGCTGACTTGCAATTTCAACGATGGCGCGAATTTCATAAATGAGCTCGCCGGCGCCAATATGAACGATGTTATTTCGCATGAGACTATGAGTGTGTCTTCTACCCTGCAAACGGGCTGGGGACAACGAACTCGCCGAAAAAACCGAGTCTCTGAAGCCTACCTCTAAGGATAAGGAGACTGGTGCGAAACAGCGGGATTTCGCGATGGAAGGCGACGATTTCCAACTTGATCCGCTGGGGTGGCGCAAGCCCTCAGGAGCAGAACGTACTTCAGGTGCCTGGGAACCGGCTGTCGGAGTCATCACTTGACTCCGTATGTTCGGTAGGCGAGCAAAGGCATCTTGTGTTTGCCCGTCTATCCGAGTGGTTAGTCAGTTTCGGATTTTGTATCCAAGTGTGCATTAGTTCGTTTCAATCCAGAAACGGAATTTTGCATACGACGGTAATGGTCGATCCAATCTGCAACTTCGCAGAACACTATCGGAACCGATGTTGCCAATACATCCCTCCATGGTTTTGTGAAAGAACCGTTTGATCATTTCCATTGGGGCGAGATGGTAGAATGGTATGTAGGCGGGAACTACGGTTCCGTGACCGTTCGAAAATCGGGTCGCTGTACACAATCAGTGTACGAAAGCTATGCCAATCATAGGGAAATAATGGCCGAATCGGCGACAGGCAAGTGTAGAGACTTTGTGGAAAATGCCGAAATCACATTTAGGGGTGCTCGACCGTTATTAAGATGCTACGAAACGTTGATGCACTGCTTCAAATTGAGGATTGTGATTGTTTGTATTCTTGGGATTGGTCTCATTTCGTTTTCAATGAAAAGTCACGCCAATCAGAAATCTCGGGCTGTTCCAAATGAGATTATCGTAAAATTCAAGGGTGATGGGGAAAGCGCATCGTTTGACACGAAGGTAGAAGGGATTGTTGAACGGGTTCGTGTAAAGAATAGCCTTGGGAAAGTAGAGCACTCGAGAGTTTTTGAACGAACGTTACGGATCAGTAAGAGTAGTGTAGCTGGTCCAGCCAAGCAAGCGAAAGCAAAGTCAATCCTTCGGCGAACAAAGATGGCTAACATCGTCAGGCTGAAGATGACGAGTGGTTCGATAGACGCAACGCTTAGAGATTTACGCAACGACCCGAATGTATTGTATGCAGAGCGTAACGTCGAATATAGGGCATTCAATGTCCCAGACGATCCTGTGTTCCGAATTTGTGGGCGCTCGATGGCGCAGAAGGAGTTAAGGGCATTAACGCACCTATGGCGTGGACCAAAACTCAAGGCAACGCAAACGTCGTTATCGCAGTGATTGATACTGGCGTTGATTATGAACATTCGGATATTGTGAAAAATATTTGGACGAACCCAGATGAAATTCCCGGTAATGGACGAGATGATGACCGGAACGGATTCGTCGACGATGCAAACGGATGGGACTTTGCCGAGGAAGATAACACCCCTTCGGACCCGCATGGTCACGGAACCCATGTGGCTGGTACAATTGGTGCTGTTGGCAATAATGAGCTTGGCATTAGCGGCGTCATGTGGAATGTCAAAATTATGCCTATCCGTTACCTCGACAGTGCCGCGAGGGGAGATATGGTTGGTGCGGTTCGGTCTATCGAATATGCAATTCTCAATGGTGCGCACATAATCAATGCGAGTTGGGGAGGGGACGAGTTCTCACTCCTGCTTCGCGATGTGATTATGACAGCTCACGAGGAAGGGGTAATCTTTGTCGCTGCCGCCGGAAATGATGATGGGAGCAACAATGATGGAGCGCCAACGTATCCTGCAAGCTATGACCTTCCGAATATTATTTCAGTGGCGGCAACAGGACAGGACGGTTTGCTCGCTGATTTCTCGAACGTTGGACCAACCTCTGTGGATCTGGCGGCGCCTGGTGTGGATATTATTTCTTTGAACGCACATGGGCGGGGAAAATGTGATCGCTCGAAGGAAACCCGAGAGTGTTTTTGAACAAGACTATCTAGAAATCGATGGAACATCCATGGCGGCGCCGCATGTTGCGGGTGTCGCTGGGCTGATTATTTCCGATATGTTTGAGGATTACGATAAAACCCGGGATTGGGAAAAAGTGAAGGCGAGACTGCTTGGTTCGGCTGCGGTAGCGGATGAGTCGAATCCTCTATCGACTCTTGTTCTCACTGGTGGGCGCTTGGATGCATATGCTTCACTTGACGACGAACAGTTGCCCCCAGGAAAAGTCAGCGATGTGGTCGTCGTATCCACTACTTTTAATAGCGCCACCATTACATGGACTGCTTCAGGAGACGACGGGGCAGAGGGCAGAGCAGCGCTATATGATATCCGGTATTCAACCAATCCACTGACAGAGGAGAATTGGGATGAGGCTTCTCGTGTGCTTCACGAACTTTTTCCGAAACCCTTTGGCAATCTAGAAACGGTGACAATTGAAGAACTGCATCAAAACACACCATATTATTTTGGCGTGAGGGTCATGGATAACGCCGCGAACTTGTCAGAACTTTCCAATCAGGCAGCTGGCACCACCATGGCAACTGGGGCTCCATCTCAACTGAAGATTCTTTCTGGAGATGGTCAAGTTGGAGCTGCTGGGACAGCGCTTGGAAATCCATTGGTCGTTCAGGTAACTGACGACATGGACAACCCGGTTTCAGATGTACTCGTGACTTTTGCATTAGAAACAGACACAACTGCTCAGCTGTCCGCAGCGGTCGTTCTCACCAACGCTCGTGGAGAGGCCAGCACTATCTTTACGCTAGGCCCAGAATTGGACGCAGATAACATACGAGAGTATGCGGTTAGCGCGAATGTATTAGGTTTGGCTCCTGTTCAGTTTGTTGCCTTTGGTCATTTGAAACTGAACTTACTTGCCGAGGTTTGGAAATCGCCGTCATTCGAAGTTGATCCACCAACATCAACGTCAAGTGTAAATGTAGCCCGTTTTGATGATCTAGATGGCGACGGTTTTCAAGAAATTGTCACGCAGTCCTTTGGTTCCCCTTCTGGTCAGACGCTTCAAGCAAAACTCCATGTCCTTGATAATATGGGTACCAATACGTACGAAGAAACTTGGTCAAGCGAAGGCTTGTCCCCTGGAGGCACTATCGTGAACCTAACCGTTACTGACATGGATAGGGATGGCAATCGGGAGTTAGTCGCAGTGCAGCTGAATGGCAAGATTTGGATCTTCGAGAGCAATGCGGATAACGGGTTTGATTCAGGTCAAGTGATTGCTGATCTTTATCGCCCGGCGAATCTCGCGTTTCCTCGGGTCAAAGATATGAAAATTGCAGATACAGACGGTGACGGGAAAATGGAAATCGTAGTTCTTATGAGTGGTACCAATTTTTCATCTGTGACGATTGTTGAACACCGCGGAACGGAAGGGCTGCTTGATTTTGATGACCCCATAGAAATTTACGATACTGTGACACGACTCGTTAGTTTTGGCGTTGGTGATGGCGACAGTGATGACAATCAGGAGATTTACCTGGCAACAACAGGAAATCTATTTTCTATCGAGACTACGTCTTTTAGGCGTTTAGAGTATTCTCCGTCGAGTAACACTTATATGCACAAAATAACCAAGTTTCCGGTCGGTCGCGGAGCTACAAAGTATCTCGTTGCAGATTTGGATGGTGATGACGTGAGCGAAGTTGTTGCAAGAACGGATTCGGGCAAGTTTCTTGTTTTTAGCGCTACAGGGGACGATGAGTACCAGATAAAATACGAAAGTCCAGCGATTGGGAAGAGCAACATTATTGATGCAAAGGTTGTGTCCATCTCGGGAGTTCAAAGGCCGGTCATTGTCGCCCTAGAATTTAGTGGGAAATTACATTTCCTATCGCTTCTACGGGATCAATTGGCGCACATTTGGGAAAGCGAGACAGTTGGGGGGGGGAATGCGATGAGGAGTCTGGATATTGCGGATGCCGATCAGGATGGGAAAAACGAGTTTTTGATAACCTCCTCATCCGAACATGTGTATCTCTATGAAGAGCTTGATATTCCCGAGCTGGTTGTTGAAATAACCAATCCGAAACAGGGCGACATTATGACCGGAGGATTTCGCATAGACGTTTCAACAAATCTCCAGCCATCCCAGGTCGTACTCAGTGTTGATGGTGAGGAGCTTGAATCGTTCAGCGAGCCACCATATGAGTTTAATGTGCAAGCCGGTGCTTTGGGCGATGGGCCACACACGATAGAAGCGGAAGCGTACTTTTCAGAATTTTCCCAATGGATCGTTTCGGAGCCCGTTTCGATTAATGTTTCGTTGTTAGTGTTGGACGTGGATGGTAATGGCCAGGTAAACAACGCCGACATTACGCTATTGCACCTTTACATAAATCACCATATTCTTCCCACTGAGGTCGCGGCGCGCATCGAAGCGGGGCTGGCTATGGAGTCGTCGCTGTTTGATGTCGATCGGAATGGGACCGTTGAATTTAGGGATGTTGTGTTCATCTTCCGTAGGGCCAATGGACATCCAACTGTCGCAGATGGGGTTGTGCTCCACGGGGGACTGACCCGTGCGGAGCTCGATGCAAATATCGATGCGCTGCTGTCCAATTGAATTTACGCCATATCCTTTGCCGCTTTCAGACTGGATAGCTCATAAGAGCCTCGCCCATGAACCGAATCGCCGCGATTTTTTGCTCAAATGGGCGCCAGTTATCGTGATGCGCGATGGCTTGCCAAATCGTTTCAATTTCGTCGATCAAGAGAGTGCAGGGGGCACGGTTCAAAAAATATCGGTGTTCTACGTTTGCCAGGGGGGCTTTGACGTGGTTGCGGAGTAGAGAAAGGAACGGCCATTTACGCGAGGTGTATAGGGGGCGACTGGGGCTGTGTTTGATTTTGTCGTTGGCTTCATGGCCACCGTACCAATCGAAGAAAAATTGCTCAAATGGGGCAAGGCTTGTCTCCAAAAACGCAAACACGCTGGTGCGTAGGAGACGGTCTTTGAGGGGAGTATCGGGGGCAATCCCCAATCGCTTCAGAATGGCTCGGTCTAGGGCTGTTTCGTACGCTGGTTGAAAGGTCGCGGCAATGGGGCGCAGGGGGGCATCCGTGATTCGCTGCAACGCATCGGCGAGTCGATTGAGGTTCCATTGCACGGCCTTGGGTTGGTTGCCGTAGGCGTACAGTCCCGTGTGGTCGAAGTACGCCGCTGTAAAGTTGGGATCGAGTGCTGGTAGGAAACGATAAGGGCCGTAGTCAAAGCTTTCACCGGTGATATTCATATTGTCGGTGTTGAGTACGCCATGGACAAAGCCTGCAGCCATCCAAGACGCGCACAGCTGGGCGGAGCGTCGCGTGACGATATGCATGAGCATTGCTGCAGCGTGTTGACCGGCATCGCATAGCTCGGGGGCGTAGTATTGGATTGAGAAGTGAAGGAGTTTTTCTAGGCAGGTCTTATCTTCGTTGTGTGCGTGGCGTTGAAAACTGCCAAAACGAATGTGGGAATGACCGAGCCGGGTGAGCACGCTGGACCTCGTTGGCGATGGTTCATCGTTGCGTATCAGGGCTTCGCCGGTTTCATATAGGCTAAAACTTTTGGAGGTGTAGACGCCAAGTGCCTCGAGCATCTCGGTCGCGAGAATCTCGCGAACACCTCCCTTGAGAGTTAGTCGGCCGTCGCCACCACGAGACCAGGGGGTTTGGCCGCTCCCCTTCGTTGCCAGGTCGAGCAGACGATTTTCGGCGTCGTAGACCTGTGCATATAGAAATCCTCTCCCATCTCCCAAATTGGGGTTGTAGCTGTGAAATTGGTGCCCGTGATACCGCAGGGCCAGGGGGTTCGGGAGATTGTTCGCCAGGGGCTGAAACTCTGCAAATGATTGTTGCCATTGCGTTTTATCGAGATGATCCAGGCCTATCTTGCGGGCCCAACGTTGATTGCGAAAACGTAAGGTGAGGTTGGGGAAGCTGGCGGGCTTCACCGTATCGTAGAAACCTGGTCCAAGTTCGAGCATGTGTCGCGCGGGGCGATAGTCAACAGAGGTTGGCATCGGGGACTCTCCACAAGTTGAAGACTCGGGAAATTCGAACGATGAGATGATCTTGTAGCATTTCCAAGGTACAATACTCCGGTATGGAGAAGAGATCAGTGGTTGAAGTTGCGCCTACGACCCTGCCGTTTGAGAAGTTTTGGGCTTGGTTGTTGGCTCACGCGAACTGCATTGTTCGTGCTGGTACGGCGGATGCTGTGCTGTTTGATCATGAGGACTATCACTGGCATCTCGCCAGCGAAGGAGAGGCTGCCGCCGCAATTGTTCAACTTGTCCGCGGCAAAGAGCTCGTAGGGGAATTGTTGCTGCAGATCAACGATATCGCCTATGTACAATATTCTGAGCGTGAGGGCGAAGAGTACGTGTTTGAGTGCGTAGTTGAGACCGCGAGTGGGCAAGAGACCGGATATCACTTCGTTATGGCCCACGAATATGACGAGGGAGATCTGTCTTCGCCACGCCGCTGGACCCACTAGAACGGGAGCCCAGAGCCCGTTTCGGCTCTGGGCATGGGTTCGCGAGGCGAGGGAGACAGGCTAACACGCCACAATATGTAGCCCCGTATTTCAATACGCGTCTACATATTGTGCGCGTTATCAACGCACCTGGCGAATTTTCGCTTCGAAGTCTGTTTAACACCAGCCACCTAGAGCAGTTCCAGGGCTGCATTTAGGCATTTTTCGGCTATGGACTGGCCAAAAGCCTTGACATAATAAAGCAGCTCCATACACTCACGCGGTTCTATGCCAACAATCAATCAGTTAGTCCGCAAGGGCCGGAAAAAAGTAAAAAAGAAGGGCACAGCACCAGCTCTGAAAAGCTGTCCGCAAAAGCGGGGTGTTTGTGTTCGCGTCTATACCTCGACCCCAAAGAAGCCAAACTCGGCCCTCCGTAAGGTCGCCCGTGTTCGACTAACAAATGGAATGGAGGTTACATCCTACATTCCGGGAGAAGGGCATAACCTGCAAGAACACTCTGTTGTGTTGATTCGTGGTGGTCGTGTCAAGGACCTACCGGGGGTCCGCTATCACATCGTGCGAGGGACTCTGGATACGACAGGAGTTGCCAATCGAAAACAAAGCCGTTCTAAGTACGGGACAAAACGGCCCAAATAACGGCTAACAGTAATGGTTAACGAGCTAAGCAAGGACTAAGCAAGGAAAAACTGGAATGCCGCGCAAAGGTGAAGTTCCCAAACGAAAACCGCTCCCCGATCCAAAGTTTACCGATGCTCCTGTAGAGACGCGTAAGCGGATTACGAAATTCATCAACGTTGTCATGTCAGATGGGAAAAAGTCGGTCGCTGAGCGGACGGTCTATCGATCGTTAGACCTTGTCGCCGAGCGTGCGAAAGATGATCCTCTCAAAGTATGGGAGCGCGCTCTGGGGAACGTTCGCCCCCGCGTCGAAGTCAAATCTCGGCGGGTTGGTGGATCGACCTATCAAGTTCCAGTTGATGTTCGCCCGGACCGTTCGCTAGCGCTTGGAATGCGTTGGTTGGTGTCATTTGCCCGCAAGCGCAACGAGAAGACCATGGTAGAGCGCCTGGCACAAGAAGTGCTCGATGCGTCGCAGAATCGCGGTGCGGCCGTCAAGAAGCGCGA
The DNA here is from genome assembly GCA_965223575.1 of Kofleriaceae bacterium. Taxonomy (GTDB): domain Bacteria; phylum Myxococcota_A; class Polyangia; order Haliangiales; family Haliangiaceae; genus CBDCWZ01. The sequence goes on along the minus strand of CBDCWZ010000089.1, from coordinate 19,282 downwards.
AGATGTCCACAAAATGGCGGATGCAAATAAGGCGTTTGCGCACTATCGTTGGTAGTCGCTAGTAAACGCCGCAGGGCCTCGGTAAGGCACAGCAGCTGCTCCGGGTTTTTGTGGGGACAAGCAAGTCGCTGTTCGTCGCACCAGGAGCCAGGGGGCTACCGTTTCGTCGCAACTACTGTCGGGGGGTGTTGTTGAGGCCCGGAGCGAAATTTGTAACGAATGGGCCGGTTAGTCGCTAGTCTGCGAGTCTTCGTCTATCATTGTCCGCTGTGGGCAAACAGCAAGCCGACATAGCGATCGAGCAGATCCGTAATATTGGAATCATGGCTCATATTGACGCCGGCAAGACCACGCTCAGCGAGCGTATCTTGTTCTATTCGGGGATGTCGCGGCGGATCGGTGAGGTCGATGATGGCGCTGCGACGATGGACTGGATGGAACAAGAACAAGAGCGTGGCATTAGTATTACTGCCGCAGCTACGACCTTTCGATGGCAGGCCAATCAGATCAACCTCATAGATACCCCGGGACACGTTGATTTTACCATTGAGGTTGAGCGGTCACTACGAGTCTTGGATGGTGCGATTGCGGTGTTTTGTGCGGTTGGTGGCGTCGAGTCTCAGAGTGAAACCGTTTGGCGTCAGGCAGACCGGTACGATGTTCCGCGGATCGCGTTCGTCAACAAGTGTGACCGGGTTGGAGCGGATCCGGCCCTCGTATGCAAACAAATTCGTGAGCGGCTGGGTGGCAACCCCATTCTTTTGCAGATTCCGCTTACGCTCGAGCATGATTTTGACGGCATCATCGATCTGATTGGGATGAAACTGCGTTTGACCGATGAAGAATCGCTCGGCATGCAGTTTGAAGACTTTGATGTTTCGGAACAGCCAGCCAGTGTGCTTGCGCGGGCACAAGCGGCTCGGGAAGAAATGATCGAGCGTCTTGCAGAAGTAGATCAGGAGATCCTAGAGCGATTTGTCGCAGAGCAGCCGCTTACACCCGAGGTATTAGTCGCGGCGATTCGCCGGAGTACCTTGGCAAGAAAAGCGGTGCCCGTACTCATCGGAGCGGCTTATAAAAATAAGGGCGTGCACGCCCTATTGGATGCCATTGTCGACTATTTGCCTTCTCCTGCGGATATTCCTCCCGTTGCAGAAGCGGGCACCTTAGCGGCGCTGGCATTCAAAGTGTTTACCGATTCTGCGATCGGTCCCATGACGTATCTGCGAGTCTATTCGGGAGTGCTCCGGTGTGGTGATCGGACATTTAATGCGACGAAAAACACCAATGAACGGATTGGTCGTCTACTGCGCGTTCATGCCAACAAACGTGAAGAGGTCAAGGAAATTCGTGCCGGTGATATTGGCGCGGCGGTTGGACTGCGAAATACAACGACAGGGGATACCCTGTGTGATGAGCGAACACCGATTGTGCTCGAGCAAATGAATGTTCCTACCCCCGTGATCGGTGTTGCGATCGAGCCGGTGACCAATGAAGATCAAGTGCGCCTGCAAAATGCGCTAGCGAAACTCGCCGCGGAAGATCCCTCGTTTCGCATCGCGACAGATCCCGATTCGTTGCAGATGATTATCTCTGGTATGGGCGAGTTGCACTTAGAAATCCTCGCCGATCGATTGCGTCGCGAGTTTCACATTGATGCACGAATCGGAAAACCTCGGGTTGCGTATCGTGAAACCGTTGTCAAACAAGCGGAGGTCGAGACAGAGATCGTTCGCCAATCTGGAGGGCGGGGGCAATATGCACGGGTCAAACTTCGCATCGCTCCCGTGGACGGATCAGAGATTTTGTTTGCAAATGAGGCCCCGGCGGCGCTGATTCCAGGGGAATTTGTCCGCGCGACCGAGGCTGGAGTACGAGAATCGACCAGTCGGGGGATCTTGGCCGGATTCCCGATGATTGGGGTGCAAGTGACGCTTTTGGAGGGCTCTTTTCATGCTGTTGATTCCTCCGAATTGGCGTTTAAGTTAGCAGGATCAAAGGCATTTGTTGATGCTGCGGAGCAATCCGGAGTGGTACTTCTCGAACCAATTATGGAAGTGGGGTTGGTCACTCCGGAAGAGTCCGTTGGAGATGTAATTGGAGATTTCAGTGCAAGACGGGGAAAGATCACTGGAATCGAAGCCCGGTCTGGTGTACAGGTCATCGCCGGCCTAGTTCCTCTGGCAGCCATGTTTGGCTATGCAACGGACTTACGGTCGCGAACTCAGGGTAGAGCAACATACACAATGCAATTTAGTCACTATGCAGAAGTGCCTAGCAGTATTTCAGGTGAAGTCGTCGCAAAGGTAAAGGGAGCGTAAGAAAAATGGCGAAAGAGAAATTTGTCAGGAACAAACCACACGTAAATATTGGCACGATCGGTCACGTCGATCATGGCAAGACAACACTGACAGCTGCGATCACGAAAGTGCAGGCGAGTCAGGGGTTTGCAGAGTTTACTGCGTTTGACCAGATTGATAAGGCGCCGGAAGAGAAGGCGCGTGGTATCACGATTGCGACAGCCCACGTCGAGTACGAGTCTGCGAATCGCCATTATGCGCATGTCGATTGCCCGGGTCATGCTGACTATATTAAGAACATGATAACCGGTGCAGCGCAGATGGACGGGGCGATCCTCGTGGTCAGCGCTCCTGATGGTGCGATGCCGCAAACGCGCGAGCATGTCCTTTTGGCTCGCCAGGTGAACGTGCCGGCGATTGTTGTGTACATGAATAAGTGTGACCAAATCGAGTCTGGAGACGAAGAGCTTCTGGACTTGGTGGATATGGAGTTGCGTGAGCTCCTTGATAAGTATGAATTCCCTGGGGACGACACGCCGATTATCAAAGGCTCGGCGTTGAAAGCGCTGGAAGGGGAAGACTCCGAGTATGGTGTTCAGTCGATCGCGAAGCTCCTTGAAGCTTGTGACACGTTTATCCCGGAACCGAAGCGCGATACTGACAAGTCGTTTTTGATGCCCGTAGAGGACGTGTTTACGATTACCGGTCGTGGCACTGTGGTGACGGGTCGTATCGAGCGCGGCATTGTGAAGGTCGGCGATGAGATCGAAATTGTTGGTCTTGGCGAGACGCGCAAATCGGTGTGCACGGGCGTAGAGATGTTTCGCAAGATTTTGGATGAGGGGCAGGCCGGCGATAACTGCGGCGCTCTTCTGCGTGGGATCAAACGCGAGGAAATTGAGCGTGGGATGGTTTTGGCGAAGCCCGGGACGATTTCTCCTCACACCAAATTTAGTGCAGAGGTCTACGTGCTAAAAAAGGATGAGGGTGGCCGACACACGCCTTTCTTTAATGGATATAGGCCGCAGTTCTACTTTCGTACAACGGACGTGACCGGTGATGTGGCATTGCCCGATGGCGTCAAAATGGTGATGCCGGGGGACAATACCAATATCGACGTTTCTCTCGGGAGCCCGATTGCTTGCGAAGAGGGGCTTCGATTCGCGATTCGCGAAGGTGGTCGCACCGTCGGCGCCGGCGTTGTTACCAAGATTATCGAATAGCTTAGATATTGATTAGGATTTACCCATGAATACACCGCGAATTCGCATCCGCCTAAAAGGCTATGATCATCAGCTGCTCGACCAATCTGCGGGTGAGATTGTAGAGACGGCAAAACGAACTGGAGCCAAAATCGCTGGCCCGATTCCATTGCCGACGAAGATCAACAAATATTGTGTGTTGCGTTCGCCCCATGGTGACAAAAAGTCTAGGGAGCAGTTCGAGATCCGCACACATAAGCGGCTCTTAGACATTTTGGAGCCAACCCAGCAAACCCTCGACGCGCTCATGAAGCTCGACTTGTCGGCTGGCGTGGACGTTGCGATTCGAACCACCTAAGCTACCATGGCGCCCCGCATACACCGGACCTTCTTCTAGTACAGACCAAGCGCAGACCAAGCAGACTGAGAAATACCAATGGCAAAACTTGAAGTGAAAAACATTACTGGAGAGAGCGTCGGCCATGTCGAGCTAGATGACGCGGTCTTCGCTGCGGAGGTCAACAAACATCTCCTCTGGGAGGTCGTAAAGTGGCAGCTCGCTAAGCGTCGTGCCGGCACACATAGTGTCAAACGCCGGGGCGAGGTCCGAGGGACGACAAAGAAGTCTCACAAACAGAAAGGGACTGGGCGGGCGCGGGCAGGATCTCAGCGAGTATCGCAGTGGGTTGGTGGCGGAAGCGTGTTTGGTCCAAAGCCGCGTAGCTACGAGTATACAATGCCCAAAAAGGCGAAAAAAAAGGCGTTACGTGGAGCGCTTTCGTTGCGGGCCCGCGAACAAAAATTGATAGTGGTTGACGCATTTCCTGCGGTCAACGGAAAGACAAAGGCTGTTGCCAGCGCTTTGGCCGCTCTCGGTGCCGCACAACCAAAAAACTCAGTTTTGATCGTAGATTCTTCTGAGAACCAACCGCTGATCAATGGCGCAAGGAATTTGCCATCATCACGCTATTTGGCACCTGAGGGGCTAAATGTCTACGATGTGCTGAACCACCAAACGCTTGTTCTGACTTCCGAGACTGCGAAACAGATCGAGCAGGCTCTCCGCCCCTAACTCAAGACAGGAACACAGGACAGGAACTCGGGACAGGAATTTAGGAAACAGACGATGCGAGCTCCCCAAAGTATAATCAAGCGACCCCTACTTACAGAAAAGAGCACGCTGCTGCGCGAAACAGGCGGTGGCGTTGCAGCTTACGGTGAGGATGAGGTGTATGCGCAGAAAGTGGTATTTGAAGTTGCCACGGATGCCAACAAAATCGAAATTCGCCATGCTATCCAATCCTTGTTCAATGTCGCTGTCACCGACGTCCACACGATGGTTTCTCGGGGAAAATTAAAGCGAATGGGACGGTTCCAGGGGCGTCGTCCCAAAACCAAGAAAGCAGTTGTCACGCTAAAGGCGGGGGACAACATCGAGTTCTTCGAGGGAGTCTAAAAAACATGGCGATTCGAAAAATTTAAACCTACTTCCTCTGGTCGCCGCGGCATGTCTAGCCAGGACCTGCAAGGAATTACAAAAGCGAAACCCGAGAAGAATCTCCTCGCCAAGAAAACGCGCTCTGGTGGGCGCAATAACCGCGGTCGGACAACATCGCGGTTTCGCGGTGGCGGCCATAAGAAGCGCTATCGTTTGATTGATTTCAAGCGCAACAAACGTGGCGTCCCCGCGAAAGTTGCGGCGATCGAATATGATCCCAATCGATCGGCGCGCATTGCCCTGCTCCATTACTTGGATGGCGAGAAAAGTTATATCTTGGCCCCGGCTCAGGTCGCAGTAGGCGACACCATCGTTACGGCAAAGTCAGCAGATATTCAGCCGGGGAATCGGCTTCCGCTGCGCAATATCCCGACAGGTACCGAGCTTCATTGCGTGGAGCTCAAAATTGGCGCTGGTGGGCAGCTTGGACGGTCTGCTGGGACAAGGCTTATCTTGATGGCCAAGGAGGGAGACTGGGCTACCCTGCGCATGCCATCTGGGGAGATGCGCAAAGTCCACATTGACTGCTGGGCGACCATCGGAGTGATTGGCAATACTGAACACTCCAACATCGATTGGGGAAAGGCCGGACGGATGCGTTGGAAGGGACGCAGACCGCATAACCGCGGCGTTTCGATGAATCCCGTTGATCACCCCATGGGTGGTGGTGAGGGGCGTTCGGCTGGTGGACGGCACCCATGTACGCCTTGGGGCAAACCCACGAAGGGCTATCGAACCCGACAAAATAAAGCAACCGATAAGTTTATCGTCCGACGTCGCGGCAAGAAATAGTAAGTGTGGTAACAACAAGGGTGTAAATGCCATTCGCAAGGAATCGTAGAGGAGAACCGTGCCAAGAAGTGTAAAAAAGGGTCCTTTTGTAGATGATCATCTGATGAACAAGGTATTAACGGCCAACAAGGAGCAATCCAAGAAGGTTATTAAGACCTGGTCACGGCGCTCGACAGTGGTCCCAGAAATGGTCAGTTTGACATTTGGAGTCCACAACGGGCGGAAATTTGTGCCTATTTTTGTGACTGAGAATATGGTCGGTCACAAGTTGGGTGAGTTTGCGCCAACCCGGACGTATCGGGGACACGGGGGCGACAAGAAGAAGTAGCTTTGCAGGGGCTGGATGCTTTGTTCTTGCCCTTGTGCTAACCATATAGATCTGCTAGACAATCGCGCTCGCCATCGTATGTATAACTGGCATGTATGAAACCAAGTGTAACTAAGTATTTGTAACTAGGAGAAATGAGCTGTCATGGAGGCCAAAGCCGTCGTTCGCAATATTAGTATGTCGCCGCGCAAGATGCGCGTCGTCACCAATACCATTCGCGATCTGATCCGCGATGGGGGCGATCGGCGCGTCGAGCCTATTTTGTCTAGTCTTCGTTTTACTCCGAAGAAAGCGGCCCGCATTATCGAGAAAGCGCTTGTTTCGGCTGCTGCGAATGCAGAAGATAAGTCCGGTGGCGAGGTAGATATTGATGCACTTGTCATCGAGCGTATCTATGTCGATGCGGGGACAATTAATAAACGGTGGATGCCTCGAGCAATGGGGCGCGGAAATCGCATTAACCATCGGACAAGCCATTTAACGATCGTCGTCAGTGATGAGCAGCAAGACGAATTCGACGCAAGCGAAGGACAAGAGTAACTCATGGGTCAGAAAACACATCCAATTGGCTTTCGCCTCGGTGTCACGAAAACGTGGTCTTCCAAATGGTACGAGGAAAAGAACTACGCAAAATGGCTGCACGAAGATATTCGTCTCAAGCGTTTTATCAAGAAGAAGCTTAGCCACGCAGGCGTCAGCTTTATCGACGTAGAGCGCGCAGCGAGCAAAGCGAAAATCAATATCTATACAGCTCGCCCTGGGATTGTGATCGGGAAACGTGGGGCCGGGGTTGAAACACTGAAAAAAGATATCCAGCGCATTACTTCCAATGAAGTGTTTTTGAACATCGTAGAGGTGCGCAAGGCAGAGACCAATGCGCAGCTTGTCGCGGAGAATATTGCGACGCAACTCGAGCGCCGCATCGCGTTTCGCCGAGCAATGAAAAAAGCGGTGCAGACGGCGATTAAGTTTGGAGCAAAGGGGATTCGAGTTGCCTCCGCTGGGCGGCTTGGTGGCGCCGAAATGGGACGTCGGGAATGGTATCGCGAAGGACGGGTTCCACTGCACACGCTTCGCGCTGATATTGACTATGGCTTTGCCGAGGCCCGTACAACCTACGGACGAATCGGCGTCAAGTGTTGGATCTTTAACGGTGAGGTGATCAAGATGCGAAATGTAGGGCGCTCACCACATGCCGCATCAGGGGCTGGTTCGAACCCCGCGGTCTAGTCTGAGAAAAAACATGTTAGCTCCTAAACGAACAAAATATCGCAAACGAATGAAGGGACGCATGAAAGGTGCGGCCAAGGGCGGCGATGCCGTTTCGTTCGGTGATTTCGGATTGCAAACGGTTCAATGCGGCAAAATTACCGCACGGCAGATTGAGGCAGCGCGTGTTGCGATTACTCGAGCCGTCAAAAAGGTCGGCAAACTGTATATTCGCGTATTCCCAGATAAGCCAATTACCAAGAAGCCGGCCGAAACCAGGATGGGAAAAGGAAAAGGCGGCAATGAAGGCTATGTCTGTATTATCAAACCAGGAAGAGTCATGTTTGAACTCGCTGGTGTTTCTGAAGAGGTGGCACGCAAAGCGTTTCGCAATGCACACCACAAGCTACCGGTGAAAACGCAAGTGATTTCAAGGGAACCCGCAGTTTAGGGCGCTGGACCAAGAACGACAAGACGAGTCGATATGAGCAAAGTCAAAGAAACCCTCGAACGAATTCGCGACCTGCCAACTGGCGAGCTTGGGCAGGCGCTCGATCGGGCTCGTGATGAGCTATTTCGTTTACGCCTGGGTCTACACACAAATCAAGTAGAAAACCCGTTGCTGATGCGGTCGAAACGAAGAGAAATTGCCCGCATTATCACTGTCATGCAAAGACGCTCGATGGGATTAGAGACCCAGGCGCAAGGCAGTGCAGCTGCAGCAGAGGGAAAGGAAGCATAAGCCAGTGGCCCAAGCGACGACAAACTCTCCACCAGTTGAAGACTCTCCAGTAGCAGACTCACCAAAACAAGCCCGCAGTCGCGGCACACGCCGTACCATTACTGGGACCGTGACATCTACAGCGATGGATAAGACGGTTGTAGTAACGGTTACTAGGCGTATTCGGGATAAGCGGTTTCACAAATTTGTGAGTCGTCGGGTTAAGTATAAGGCGCACGACCAGGATAACAGATGCACGGTTGGAGACGTCGTAGAGCTTGTAGAAGCGAAGCCTTACTCGAAAACAAAACGTTGGCGGTTGGCCAAAACGATTGAAAAAAGTCGAGAGTCCTCAACCCGTAAGGAGGTTTCTCGATGATTCAAACATCGTCGGTCCTTGATGTCGCTGACAACAGTGGCGCCAAGAAGGTGTATTGCATCAAGGTGCTCGGCGGGTCACGCCGACGATATGCATCCATTGGCGATGTGATTGTCGTCTCGATTCGTGAAGCGATTCCAAACTCAAAGGTGCGAAAAGGCGACGTTGCTCGTGCCGTGATTGTTCGTACCGCAAAGCAAATTTCTCGATCGGATGGAAGCTTCATTCGGTTTGATGGAAATTCTGCGGTGCTGATTAACAAGGAAAACGAGCCGATCGGAACCCGCATTTTTGGTCCGGTTGCACGGGAGCTACGAGCCAAGAGGTTTATGAAAATTGTTTCGCTCGCTCCGGAGGTGTTGTGATGGCGCATGTAAGGCGTGGAGATACGGTGGTTGTCACCAAGGGGCGAGAGCGCAGCAAGCGTGGTGTTGTAAAACAGATTGTTGGTGACCGTTTGGAGATTGAAAAAGTGATGATGGTCAAGCGCCATACCAAACCAACGCAAAAAAATCCGCGTGGGGGAATCGTCGACAAAGAGGGCACGATACATCTCGCAAATGTCTCGTTGTGGTGCGAAAAGTGTGCAAAACCTGGCCGTTCGTCCAAACGAATGAATGGCGACAACAAGGAGCGGGTCTGCGTGCGTTGTGGCACGGCGTTTCCTGTGCCTGCAGCGTAGGTAGGCAGTAGGGAACTGGTTGAAGCAGACGGGTGAGGCAAGAATCATGGCGACGACGGCGGCAAAAAATCAGCAGCGAGGCTCCAAGGCTCCAAAAGCCCAGGAAGCTCCGCAGCTGAAAAAGTATACGCGGGAAAACCCCCCGCGGTTGAAAGCGATGTACCACGAGCAAATTCGTGGCAAGCTCAAGGAAGAGCTGGGACTCAAAAGCATCATGGAAGTCCCCAGTTTGGTAAAAATTACCATTAATATGGGGTTGGGTGCCGCAAACGCAAATCCGAAGATCCTTGATAGTGCGATCAATGAGCTGCGGCTCATCTCCGGTCAGAGTCCTGTCGTCACCCGTGCTCGAAAAGACATTGCGACCTTTAAGCTGCGCAAAGGGCAAAAGATTGGCGCCATGGTAACGCTCCGGGCGGAAAGAATGTGGGAGTTTTTGGATCGCCTCATTAACATCGCCCTACCGCAAGTTCGTGACTTTAAGGGGATATCATTCCGCGCTTTTGATGGGAACGGGAATTACTCGCTTGGTGTCCGCGAGCAAATTGTCTTTCCTGAGATTAGCTACGATCAGATCGACTCTGTAAAGGGAATGAACGTTACCATCGTCACCACCGCAACCAAGGATGACCAAGCAAAGGCGCTTCTGACCCACCTGGGCATGCCGTTTCGCCGTCCCTCAACTCCAGTACCGGGAACAACCCAAGCTGTACGAACAACATCGCAAGGAGCGCAAGCATGAGTCGTTTGGCAAAAATGCTGCCCAAGAAGTTCAAATTTCGGGTACGTGAGCACAATCGTTGTCCCCTATGTGGGCGACCGAGAGCTTTTCTTCGCAAGTTTAGAATGTGTCGTTTATGTTTCCGGAGTTTAGCCCTAAAGGGTGAAATTCCTGGTGTCATTAAGTCAAGTTGGTAATGAGAGTCTTCAACCTGGTAAGAGAGTCTTCAACCTGTCGAGAGTTCTGCTATGTCAATGACCGATCCCATCGCTGATTTTCTCACGCGCATTCGCAATGGCTTACTTGCTCGAAAGTCAGTTGTAGACTGTCCTCGCTCTGTCCTAAAGTCACGGATTGCGGACGTCCTGAAACAAGAAGGGTATGTAAGCAACATCAGCACGGTAGAGACGCCCAAGGACGCTGTTTTGCGGCTCACGTTACGCTATGACGAGACCAACCAGGCGGCAATTACTGGCGTACGTCGAGTTTCTCGTCCTGGGCAACGTAGCTATGTTGGCCACAAAAATGTCCCCAAAGTTCGCAATGGCTTAGGTGTCGCGATTCTCTCAACGTCTCAGGGAATCATGACAGATCGCGAAGCGCGCAAACGCGGCGTTGGCGGCGAGATTTTATGCGAGGTTTGGTGAGCAAAAATGTCACGAATTGGAAATAAACCCATTGAAGTCCCCAAAGGTGTCACTGTCACGATTGGCGGAGATACAATTTCTGCGAAGGGACCCAAGGGGGAGCTGAAGGTTGCAAGTCATCGGCTTGTTACAGTAAACCAAGAAGACGGAAAGCTGCTATGCGTCCGTAAGAATGACAGTAAGCCTGCGCGCGCTGCTCATGGCCTGATCCGTGCCCTATGCCAGAATATGATCACCGGGGTGAGCAATGGATGGGAACGCAAGCTTGAGATTAACGGTGTCGGGTATCGTGCTGAGGTAAAAGGCAAAAATTTGCTTATGCAGCTTGGGTACTCTCATCCTATTGATTATCCATTGCCCGAGGGCGTGGCTGCCAAAGTTGAAAAAAATACGATTATTCTCAGCGGAATTGATCGGGAGCGCCTTGGTGCTGCAGCAGCAAAAATTCGCGGTTTTCGGCCGCCGGAGCCCTATAAAGGCAAAGGTGTCAAGTACGCTGAAGAAACGATTGTTCGCAAAGTTGGCAAGGCTGCGGGATAGTAGGAGGGAACATGGCGCAATATACAAAAATTCGAGACCCAAAGCAGCAGTCTAGGCTGGCCCGCAAGCGTTCGATCCGGAAACGCATTATCGGTACGACAAGCAAGCCACGGATCTCTGTGTTTCGCTCTGCAAAACACATTTATGTCCAGGCTATCGATGATTCTAGCAACAAAGTCTTAGCAGCTTCTTCTGATCTCGATAAAACAGTTCGTGCGCAGGCTGATGGCAAGAATAAGAAAGAGCGGGCACGCCTCGTCGGGCAGGCATTTGGCAAGCAGCTCGTCGCGATGCAAATCAAGAACGTAGTATTCGATCGGAACGGATTTATCTATCATGGCCGCGTCAAAGAAGTGGCCGATGGCGCGCGAGAAGCAGGACTTGAGTTTTAAGGCGAGACTTTTTGAGGCAAAGCTATGGTGAACGAATCAGAGATTGGCGAATTGGTCGACCGTGTTGTTCATATTAATCGGGTCGCTAAAGTTGTGAAAGGGGGGCGTCGTTTCTCGTTCTCGGCGCTTGTCGTTGTTGGCGATCAAAACGGCTATGTCGGTGCTGCGTTGGGGAAAGCGAACGAAGTTCCAGAAGCGATTCGCAAGGGTACCGAAAAGGCAAAACGGAATTTGTTTAAGATTCCCATGACCAATGGAACTCTTCCCCATGAAGTACTAGGGGTCTTTGGCGCTGCTCAAGTATTTTTGAAGCCGGCTGGGCCGGGTACTGGGGTCATTGCCGGAGGAGCTGTACGGCCGGTCCTTGAAGTTGCCGGTGTTACAGATATATTAACCAAGTCAATCGGGAGTGCGAACCCACATAACGTGATTCACGCGACTGTGACTGCTCTGAAGGAACTTCGGTCAGCCGCGCATGTAGCAGGAACTCGTGGCAAGCAAGTTAGCGATATTGTAGGATAATCCAATGGCACTAAAACTACGAGTCACTCAAGTTCGGAGCGGAATCGGGTTTCCCCAGCGGCAGAAACTCACCCTGAAGGGGCTGGGACTCACCCGGATTAATAAGACCGTCTTGGTCAATGATACCCTGCCGATTCGAGGCATGATTCGGAAGGTGAGCCACCTTGTCCGCGTGGAGCCCGCTGAATAGTCCGGGTTGAGCCTGCTGAGTAGAAACAAGTATAAACTAGACCTTGCATGTGGAGCCTGAAGCACTAGAATTCCATTTTCAAAAATAGTGAGGAGCCCCAGGTGTGAGGAGAAGTGAGAACCGGAACGGAGCGTATTTGTATACGTGAGTACCGGAAGCGGAGCGCCGACATGGCAGATGGGGCCCACAGCATTTTTGAGGCGAGAGAACAAACCAATGGCAATTACCTTACATACACTAGCACCGAATCCGGGCGCGACCCGCAAGCGTAAGCGCGTGGGTCGTGGACGGGGTTCGGGGAACGGAAAAACGTCTGGGCGTGGACAAAAAGGCCAAAAGGCTCGCGCCGGGCACCATGGCGCGCGTGTTGGATTTGAGGGCGGTCAACTGCCTATGCAAATGCGATTGCCGAAGCGAGGATTCAAAAACCGGTTTCGAGTTGAGGCGTTTCCTGTAAACTTGGACACACTGGCGAGCCGATTCGAAAGTGAGTCTGTCGTCGACGTGAACGCATTACGCAACGCCGGGCTTGTTCCCAAGCGTGCAAAAGTAATTAAAGTTCTTGGTGGTGGCGACCTGGACAAAAAGTTGACGGTCCGTGCGCACCGTTTTTCGGAGACTGCAAAACAAAAAATTAGTGCTGCTGGCGGATCTGCTGAGATCCTACAAATTGGCGGTGCTGTGGAAGTTACCGTAGAGTAGTCAAGGCATTCCCTTACGAATGTAGACAAGCATCCCGTGGCCAATTCGTTCGCAAACATCGGTAAGGTCCCAGAGCTACGAAAGCGGATTCTTTTCACGCTTTCGATGCTGGCGATCTATCGTATTGGAGTATTTGTAACAGTTCCCGGTGTGAACCGCATCGAGATGGCGAATTACATCAGCCGCGGTGGTTCTGGTTCATTTTTGGGAATGTTTAATATGTTTTCGGGTGGTGCCCTTGAGCAATTGTCGATTTTTGCTCTTGGCATTATGCCGTACATTAGCGCCTCAATCATCTTGCAATTGATGACTGTGGTGGTTCCGAAACTCGATCAGTTAAACAAAGAAGGTGAGTCGGGTCGACGGAAGATTAACCAATACACGCGGTATGGCACCATTGTACTCTCGCTGGTTCAAGCGGCTTTTATTGCGACATGGTTAGAGACGATTGGTCGTGCTGCCGGAGGCTTGACATCCAGCGGAGCCGTTGTTGCAGAGCCAGGGTGGGGATTTCGTCTGGTGACGATACTGACGCTCACGACCGGCACGGCCTTTATTATGTGGCTCGGTGAACAAATCACCGAGCGCGGAATTGGCAATGGAATTTCGCTGATTATCTTTGCCGGCATCGTTGCCGGAATGCCCGATGGACTTGCCCAGCTTGCGTCCCGCAGTAGTGACTTTGACCTGTTTAAGTTGCTCCTGCTCCTGGCGGTGGTCATCGGGACGATTTGCGCCATTTGTTTTTTCGAGCGAGCCCACAGGCGAATTCCCGTACAGTACACAAAGCGCGTTGTTGGCAGAAAGATGTATGGCGGGACCCAGTCGCATATTCCGCTTAAAATCAACGTCTCAGGGGTTATTCCGCCGATTTTTGCGTCGTCAATTTTGATGTTCCCGACACAAATTGCCAACATGGTGGATACGGCTTGGATGCAACAGATCACTGCCGCGCTGTTGCCAAATGATTGGCGCTACAATGTGATCTACGTCGCAATGATCGTGTTTTTCACGTTCTTTTACACAGCGATTACGTTTAACCCGGTAGATGTCGCCGACAATCTGAAGAAGAGCGGTGGCTACATTCCGGGGATTCGGCCCGGTAAGAAGACGGCTGAGTACATTGATCGAGTATTAACTCGGATTACCTGCGCCGGTGCGGTGTATCTATCGGCGGTTTGCGTCTTGCCCGCATTGCTGCAAGAGTGGTTGTCGGTACCGTTTTATTTTGGCGGTACTGGCTTGCTCATCGTTGTCGGCGTCGCGCTCGACACCGTTCAGCAAATCGAATCGCATCTCATCACGCGTAACTATGACGGCTTTACCGGGCCCAAAGCGCCTCGCGTTCGCGGGCGGACAACGGCTCGTTCCTAGCAGCTAAGGGCCGTGAAGATTCGTTACAAGTCCGCTTCTGAGATACAGCTGATGCGGGAAACCAACTTGGTGGTTTGTGCTATTTTGGACGAACTGTGTGATGCGGTTGCTCCCGGAGTGAGCACGTGGGAGCTCAATGAGATCGCGGCAAGCGCGATCAAACGGCATAAAGTACGCAGCGCGTTTTTGGGCTACTACGACTATCCCGCGGTCTTGTGTACTTCGATCAATAACGTCGTCGTACACGGGATCCCCAGGAAAGACGAGGTACTCAAAGACGGTGATATCATTGGCATCGATTTTGGCGTTTTCAAAGAGGACTATTGTGGCGACTCCGCCCGCACGGTTGCCGTTGGCGAAATCGCATCTCTTCCCGATAAACTTGTCAAAGTCACCCGCGATTCCCTCCGGCTGGGGATCGAGCAGTGTCAGCCCGGGCGTCGCCTCGGTGATATTGGTGGTGCCATACAAAACTATGTAGAATCACAAGGATTTTCTGTTGTTCGCAAGTTTGTTGGCCATGGGATTGGTAAGGCAATGCACGAGGATCCGCCGGTCCCTAACTATGGGAAATTGGGGACTGGAAAGCGGCTGAAACCCGGACTTGTCATTGCTGTGGAACCTATGGTAAACGCCGGGACCCACGACATTGAAGTACTCAAGGACCAGTGGACTGCAGTGACCAAGGATGGCAGTCTTTCCGCACATTTCGAGCATTCCATAGCAATCACTGAGCAAGGCCCATGGGTCTTGTCCGAGCCATCTGCAAAACCCGGGGATTTGGGGAACCTGTTATGAAAGTTAGAGCGTCAATCAAGCCGATGTGTACAAACTGTAAAATCATTAAGCGCAAGGGTGTTGTGCGGATCATCTGTTCGAACCCTCGGCACAAGCAACGTCAGGGTTAAGGAGAGCAAACGATGGCTCGCATCGCAGGAATCGATTTACCACGCAATAAGCGCATCGAGATTGCGCTCACATATATTTACGGCATTGGGCGCTCTATGTCTAAAGTCGTGCTGACAAAGGCGGGTGTTTCACTCGACAAACGTACCGATGCGCTAGACGAGACAGACGTCAGGCGGATTCGCGATGTCATCGAGGCGGATTGCAAAGTCGAAGGTGACTTGCGCAGTGAGATCAATATCAACGTGAAGCGACTCAAAGATCTGGGTTGTTATCGCGGATTGCGACATCGGAAGGGACTTCCTGTTCGCGGGCAACGCACCCATACCAATGCTCGGACTCGCAAGGGACCAAAACGGCAAGCAGTCAAGCGGAAAAACGTCGGAGGCAAAAAGTAAGTCATGGCCCAACCAAAGCGACAGACCAAGAAAAAGGTCCGAAAAAACATTCAAACCGGCGTCGCCCATATTTCGGCCACGTTTAACAACACCATCGTCACGATTACCGATGTCTCCGGGAACGTGATTTCGTGGTCGTCTGCGGGAGCCTGCGGGTTTAAGGGATCGCGTAAGTCGACTCCCTTTGCCGCTCAGCTAGCCGCGGGTAGTGCTGCAAAAAAGGCGATGGAGCACGGCATGCGCAACGTGACTGTGTTTATCAAGGGACCAGGTGCCGGTCGTGAATCGGCACTGCGGGCGCTGCAAGGCGCGGGCTTTAAGATTGGGCTCATCCGCGATGTCACCCCCATTCCCCATAACGGGTGTCGGCCCCCAAAACGTCGACGAGTGTAACGAGTACCGGGTAAGAGGAAACAACGATGGCGAAATATACAGGTCCAGTTTGTCGGCTATGTCGGCGCGAAGACATGAAGCTGTTTCTAAAAGGAGACCGCTGCTACACCGACAAGTGTGGTTACGAGCGCCGCGCGTACCCGCCAGGCCAACATGGCCAAACGCGACGGCGAAAGCGCGCATCGGACTACGGTGAGCAGCTTCGTGAAAAGCAAAAGGTAAAGCGGATCTACGGGATTGCTGAGCGCCAGTTTCGCGGCTACTACCACAGGGCCGCCCGCATGAAGGGCGTCACCGGCGCCAATCTCATTCAGTTGCTCGAACGCCGGCTTGACAACGTTGTGTACCGGATGGGCTTTGTCAGTGACCATGCCGAGGGCAGGCAGCTTGTTCGGCACGGCCATTTCATCGTCAATGGCCGAAAAGTCGACATTCCCTCTTATTTGGTGCGAGCTGGTGATGTGATCGAAGTACGAACAAAGTCGCGCACGATTGCACGGATCATGGAAGCTTTGGCCGCGGTCGAAAGGCGGGGAATCCCCAGCTGGGTCGAGCTTGATAAAGATGCGTTTCAAGGCAAAGTTACTGCACTACCTGCACGGGAGGATGTCACCCTTCCGATTCGCGAACAACTTATTGTAGAGCTTTACTCGAAGTAGAACACCGTTACGGAGACTCTGGCA
Organism: Kofleriaceae bacterium; assembly: GCA_965223575.1. Lineage (GTDB taxonomy): Bacteria > Myxococcota_A > Polyangia > Haliangiales > Haliangiaceae > CBDCWZ01. The sequence goes on along the minus strand of CBDCWZ010000089.1, from coordinate 2,703 downwards.
TGGAAGCACAGCAAATACGCGAGCACACCACCTTCATGGCAACCAATTGGCGCGACCTGATTCGCCCGCGAACACTGGAGACGGAGGCAAAACACGGTAGCTACGGCAAATTTAGTTGTGAGCCGCTAGAGCGTGGTTTTGGAACAACTCTAGGGAACGCACTTCGCCGGGTTTTGAAATCCTCGATTCAGGGGGCAGCAATTACCCATGTGCGGTTTGATGGCGCTTTGCATGAGTTTACCTCGCTGCCGAACGTGGTTGAGGATGTCACTAATATTATCCTCAATCTCAAGGACGTCGTCGTACAGGTTGACGACGAGCGGACCTATACCGCTCGAATCAACAAAGAGGGGGAGGGGATTGTCACTGCGCGGGATATTCAAACACCTGCCGGGGTTCGGATTCTCAACCCAGACCACAAAATCGCAACCCTATCGCAAGATGGCAAGTTGTCTGCCGAGCTCACCATTGGTACTGGCAGGGGATACGTTGCTGCGGCTCGAAACGCCGCAGCCGGAATGCCGGTTGGGACCGTGGCGATGGATGCGATGTTTGATCCGATCCGAAAGTTTAACTTCACGGTGACCAATGCCCGTGTTGGCCAGCAAACTGACTATGACAAGCTGGCCCTTGAAGTCTGGACCAATGGCTCGGTTGCCCCCGATGATGCTGTCGCCTTCGCGGCGAAAATTCTCAAAGAGCAGCTCAATATCTTCATCAACTTTGAAGAGCTCGCAGAGCCCGTCGAAGCGCCGATTGATGAAGAGCAAGAGAAGCTTAATGAGAACTTGTGGCGCACGATCGATGACTTTGTTCTCTCTGTCCGATCGGCAAATTGTCTGCAAAACGCAAATATCAAATACATTGGCGAGCTTGTCCAAAAGTCCGAGTCGGAAATGCTCAAGACGAAGAACTTTGGCCGCAAGTCGCTCAAGGAAATCAAGGAAATGCTTGCCGAAATGGGATTGAGCTTGGGTATGAAGCTCGACAACTGGCCCGGCAATACCTCGCTCCGCAAATAGGGAGCGATCGCAACGATAGTAAGTAGGAGCAATCAGCCATGCGTCACGGGAAATCAGGTCGAAAACTAAACCGTAACTCCAGCCATCGTAAAGCGATGTTTTCCAACATGGTTGCAGCCCTGGTAACCCATGGCCGTATTGAGACGACGGTGGCAAAAGCCAAGGAGCTGCGCCGTATTGCCGAGCGGACGATTAACTGGGGCGTATCGGTGAGCGAGCTCCTCGAAAAAGACCAAGCGAAACTGAGCAACGACGACAAAGCAAAAGTCGTCCATGCCCGCCGCATGGCGAAACGCGTGCTTCGCGACAAAGACGCTCTCAAGAAGCTATTCGACGAGCTCGCACCCGAGTGCGCCAAGCGACCCGGTGGCTATACGCGTGTATTGCGGTCCCGCAATCGACGCGGCGACGCAGCGCCGATGGCCTATATCGAAATCCTCGACGCCGCGTAAGGCAGCGGCGAGTCTGTACGTAAAAGAGTATTGGTTAAATTGCGGCCGCTGGGTCGCCTCGGTAATTTGGTATTCGTTGCTATTGGTTTAGAACGCCGTCGTATACGGTTTCGACGTCGAGGATGCAGTTTATGGGAGCAAGAATGAGCGGCTGCGTTCCAGTGGTTTGTTCTATTTGCCAAGAGGCCTCAGCCTGTGGAGAGCCTCCATCACGGCGATGAACTTCAATCTGGCGTTCGCGGTGGGAAACGAAAACGCATGTGTGAAGTGAATCAATTTGCTTGTAGTGCCGCAGTTTCTCGCCAGTGTCGTATTTTTCTGTGCTGTTGCTCAGGACTTCAATAAGCACTGAGGGGTTAATGACGGTTGTTGAGCTGTTTGGGTCGCGTTCCATCGGCCCACAGACAACACTGATATCTGGATAGGTTGCAAGACCAGTCTGATAAGGTAGGATATTTTGCGCACATTCGATTTAGCTTGACGCAAAAAAGCGGCAGCCCTCAATCTGGTTGATTGAAATCGGAAAACCACAACCAGAGCCAAGAAGGAGAGCTGCCGTGAAAGAGAATACACCGCAGAAGCCAGGAAAAGTAATTCAGATCGACGAATCAGCCATCAAAAACCACGTGTCGGAGGTCGTACGCGGAACCGTGGAAGAAACGCTTAATGCGCTACTCGAAGCAGAGGCGGATCATCTATGCAACGCGAAACGCTATGAGCGGACCTCTGCGCGCCGGGATACCCGCGCTGGGCATTATGAGCGCGGATTAGAAACCAAAGCGGGAGCGGTGAAACTGAAGGTTCCCAAGCTGCGCCAGCTCACGTTTGAGACGGCGATTATCGAGCGGTATCGTCGTCGCGAATCCTCGGTGGAGGAAGCGCTGATGGAGATGTACTTAGCCGGGGTGTCGGTACGGCGTGTGGAAGATATTACCCAAGCTCTGTGGGGCACGCGAGTGAGTGCTAGCACAGTGAGCGACATCAATCAGAAACTGTACGAGCGGATCGATGCGTGGCGTACGCAGCCGATCAAGGGTAGCCATCCGTACGTGTATTTGGATGGTATCTGGTTGAAACGCTGCTGGGGTGGCGAAGTGCAAAACGTCGCTGTCCTGATCGCCATTGGCGTATCTGCCGAAGGCTATCGGGAAATCCTTGGGGTTTGCGAAGGCGCGAAGGAGGATAAGGAAAGCTGGTTATCCTTTCTGAGACACCTCAAAGAACGAGGT
>CBDCWZ010000088.1:0-83109 GCA_965223575.1 Kofleriaceae bacterium | reverse complement strand
GTTTCAATTGTGGTTCCACTTGCGAGAATGTTGTTGAGTTGCGGCGGAACCGTCATATGGCAGCCTTTGCAGACGCCTAGTTCTACCGCGGCAATTGCGTAGCCTCTTTTCGCGCGAACAAGTTCGTAGCGTTTGAGGTACTTGGGGTCGATTTTGTCCGTGATTTCTTCGCGCCCGTTCTCGTGTGCGGCGGCCTCCTCTTCGAGTTCGGCAATACGGTCTGCAAGTGGTGCTTCTTGCTCTTGAATATGCGCGCGGAGTTTATCTACGTCATTTTGGTGTTCGGCTGCCTCGGCGCGAGACTTTTCCAGTGCATCGATAACCTTAAGAACCTCATCCTCGCGTTCTGATACGCTCCGACGCTTGTTGTCGACCTCGCGACTTGCAGCAGCGTAGTCGCGGCTTGTTCGTGCGGCTTGGAGTTTCACCTTCGCTTTCTTGAGTCCCTCCTCGTCCTCTTTGATGGTATTTTCCTGTTCGCTGCGCCACTTGTCCGTCTCGGTGAGGCGGTCTTTTTCTTGCTGTAGCATTGCTTCCAGTTTGGCGAGATCTCGTTTTGCGGGCTCTAGTTTTTCTGGCAGGGCCTTTATTGTCGCGCGTACATCACGCACGCGTGAATCAAGGGTTTGAAGTTCGAGGAGCAGCAGGAGTTGGTCTTTCAAAGGCGAGCGTCCTTGTTAGTTGCGGGGACTATTGTAAGTGGGCCCACCAGGACTTGAACCTGGGACCAGCCGGTTATGAGCCGGCCGCTCTAACCAACTGAGCTATGGGCCCAACAAAGGGACCGGCACTATATAAGATTTTTTTGGTGTGGGACACTTCCTACGGTCATCGTTTGTCGACGGATTCCTGGCTCCCAGACCGGCAAATGCTATGATAGGCTTTGGACGATGGGGATGAAGCGGGTTAACTGGGTTGGTTTGTGCTTGCTCCTAGGGTTGGGCTGCGGGTCAAGCAGCCATCAATATCGCCCATCTCCGCCGATTCACGGAGCATCCGCAAACGCGGCAGCAACCACGCAGGTGCTGGGACTGTGGCGCTCGAATTTTGGTCCCGTGAAGATCGAGCGCGATGATTCTCGCGGTGGATCGCACCTGATGGGGGTGTGGCGCTATGAAAGGAATGGCACTGAGATCATAGGCTATTTTCAAGGTCAGCTAGATGGCAACGTGATGCATCTCAGATGGCAAGAACCCGCTCAACCCAAGCCCTTGGTCGGTAAAGGTTATCTGACCTTTGACTCCGAAGGAGGGACTTTCACGGGTCGGTGGTGGACCGACTCACGAGACCGCCAAGGCGAATGGAACGGCTGGCGCCCCCCAACCGCACCATAAATCGGTTTTAACGGTCTGCGCATAGCGGATTGTTCACCAGAGTCCTAAGTGTCGGTTTGTCCGCCAAAGGCCGAGTGTTGCGATCGGTGTGGCGCCGCGCCTGGGAATGGGGCCGTGCTCAAGCATGCGCGCGCAAGTTGGTTTGGGAGCAGATCTCGCAAGGAACTGAGGTAGCGCGGTCTTTCGAAATGTCCCGGCGATGCCGGTTTCGGATTGAGCGCGGACCCATTTCCCGGGCGCAGCGCCTAGTCTCGAAAAATCGAGGAGATCACGCAACCAGCGGATGGACTTAAAGACCCCTGTAGATTGTGTGAGCGCGCGTGAGCCCGAGTTTATTTAAGACCAATGAATGGTAGGAGAGCAGCAACGCACCCAAAAAAGAGCATAGAGCACGTCTCAAAAATAGCGAGGAGCCCAGGGATGTAGGAAGGAGCGACTTGCAGCATGTATTGAGAGGAAGGAGGCTGGTTTTAAACGAGCGAGGAGCCCGAGATGCAAGGCGGAGCGAGAACCGGATCGGAGCGTACTTTTGGTACGTGAGAACCGGAAGCGCAGCGACAACGCCGCAGATCGGAGCCCGCAGCCGTTTAAAACCAGTCTCCTAGTCGACGAAGGCTTTTAGGCGCTTAGACCGGGATGGATGGCGTAGTTTTCGCAACGCCTTGGCCTCAATTTGGCGAATTCTCTCTCGGGTAACCTCAAAGTCCTGACCGACTTCTTCTAAGGTGTGATCTGATTTTTCACCAATGCCGAACCGCATTCGAAGAACTTTTTCTTCGCGAGGTGTCAGCGTCGAGAGGACCTTTCGTGTTTGCTCAGCAAGATTGACAGAGATGACGGCCTCCGAAGGCGAGGTAACGCTTTTGTCCTCGATAAAGTCTCCCAAATGGGAGTCTTCTTCTTCACCGATGGGGGTTTCCAGGGAGATCGGTTCTTTTGCGATCTTGAGCACCTTGCGGACTTTATCCAGGGGAAGCTCCATGCGCTCGGCGATCTCCTCTGGGGTTGGCTCCCTGCCCAGATCCTGAACGAGGTACCGCGATGTGCGGACCAGCTTGTTGATCGTCTCGATCATGTGGACGGGGATTCGAATGGTCCGTGCCTGGTCGGCGATGGCACGTGTAATCGCTTGTCGGATCCACCATGTCGCATAGGTTGAAAATTTGTAGCCTCGCTTGTACTCGAACTTGTCAACCGCCTTCATCAGGCCGATGTTTCCCTCTTGAATTAGATCGAGGAACTGCAGACCCCGGTTGGTGTACTTTTTGGCGATCGACACGACAAGGCGTAGGTTGGCCTCAACGAGTTCGGACTTGGCGCGTTCGGCCATACGCTCACCTTCGGCGAGATCTCGATAGGTCAGGCGAAGGTCTGCAATGCTTGTCTGTGCTTCCTCTTCAAGTGCTTTGAGTTTTTTGTTTGCGACTTTGATGATTCGCTCCATGCGCTCAAAGTCGTCGATGGTCAGTCCGAGTCGTTTTCCAACAGCCCGTGCTTGTGTGGGATCGCTTTTCATTTCGCGCAGGGTTTTGCGGATCTCTTTCCTGCCCATTCCGGTGCGTCGTTCGCACTCGCGCGCTGGTTGTTCGCAGGTTTCTAGTTTGACAACCTGGCCTTTTAGTTTAGAGACGATCCGATCCACGGTTGGCTTGCTTAAACGTAATTCCGACATGTCCTCAAACATGCCGTTTTTGTTTGCCTTGATCGCATCGCGAAATTTTTTCTTGCGAACTTCGCTAAGGCCGCGCTCTGCGAGTTTCTCATCGGTCTGCTCGTTCTCAGCGACGCGTTTGCGTACTTTGTCGATGACATTACACACGCGGTCGGTATGCCACTGCTCATCAAACTCTGCCTCGTCGTCGTCAATGTCCTTGACGACATCCTTGACACGCATCTTGTTAGCACGAAGCCGATCGCCGAGCTCTAGAATGTCATCGACGGCAACGCGTGAGTTGAGGACCGCTTGCAGCATGCGTCGCTCGCCTTCTTCGATGCGTTTGGCGATCTCTACTTCGCCTTCACGGGTCAAAAGCGAGACAGACCCCATCTTGCGTAGGTACATGCGGACCGGATCGCTCGTCCGTGAGTAGCCAGAGTCATCCTCCTCGGCCTCTTCTTTTTCGCTCGCCGCAACTGCCGCTACCTTGGCGACCGCGTCACTCTCGGTATCTCCACGGCTCGGGCGAGGCGCCATGTTGGAATCAGAGTCAACAATTTCAATGCCCTCAGCGCCGAGCGCGCTGAGCCACGCATCGATTTGCTCAGAAGAGACCACCTCATCTGGCATATGCTCGTTGACTTCGTCGTAAGTGACAAACCCCTTTTCTTTCCCGAGAGCGATGAGTTTTTGCTGCTTCGGGTCCGGGGTTGCTGCGCTGTTTTCTGCGCCTGCTGCTGGATTGGCCACTTTTGTTTTCTGTGATTTTTTACTGGCTTGGGATGCAGACTTTGCCATAGTTCAATCTACCTGCCTTCTGGTTGTCAGGATCTCTCGAACGAGTTGCCGCTCGAGAGCAATATCACCACGGCGCTTTGCTGTTTGCGCCTGGTGTTGGAGCTGATTGAGTCGCGCATGTCTGCGCGTTTGCTTAAGCCGTGCGACTGCCTCGAAAAGGCAGTGACGGGGATCGGTAACTTTGGCATAGGCTCCAGCCAACACGTGTTTCGCAATGCTCGGGCTCAGTTCGTTGGTGGCACTAAGAAAGGATGATTCTTGGCGTGCGGCGACATACATGTCCTGAAGCCGAGCATCCGTCAAGAGCGAAAAAACATTATTCTCTTCGGCAAGTTCAAGAAGTCCTGGGTGATCTGCCAAGATTGCCAGAATCTCCACCTCGTCTCGCGGTGGTGGAATGTCCAGGATACGCCTTGCGGGTTGATTTGGCGTCGATCGCGCTGGTGGTGTTGGTCTTCTCTGATAAAGGGCGCGCCGCACGGCAGGGAGGTCTAGATTCATGGCGGCCGAGAGTGTACCGGCAATTAAATCTCGTTTTGTAGTATTCGTTACTCCTTGAAATAGTTGTGCTGCTTCTTTAAGGGCTTTGGAACGACCGTCGGCTGAGGGTGGGTAGGTACTCCAAACCTCATGAATGAAGTACTCGATTCCCGGTTGCGCTCGGTCCAGAAGCGCTGCGAGGGCTTCTGAGCCGAAGTCATGAACATAACTATCCGGATCTTGGTTGGGCGGCAATGAGGCGATGTAGGTGTCGACCTCTGCGGCTAGCAAGGTCTGGAGTGCCCGGAGTGTGGCTTTCTGGCCAGCGGAATCTCCGTCATATAAAAGGATGACCCGGACGCCAAAACGTCTGAGCTGATCGACCTGCTGATCCGTTAGCGCGGTCCCCAAGGGGGCAACGGTCTCATTAAAACCAGCTTGGTGAAGTGAAATCACATCGAAGTTCCCCTCGACCAACACCGCTCGGCCACGCTGGCGGAATCCGTCTCGGGCTTGCTGAAGTCCAAATAGGAGCTTCGACTTTTTGTAGATTGGGCTCTCTGGAGAATTGATGTACTTTGCTCCTGAGCGCTCATCCACATCGCCGACGAGGCGGCCCGAGAATCCCGCGATTTCGCCACCTGGCAGGATCACCGGACACATTAGACGGTTGCGAAACCTGTCGTATGACCCTTGACCCGTTTTTTGCGGGACGAGCAGGCCAACGCTTTGGGCGACGCTCTCTGCGACACCCTGTTTCGAAAGAAAGTCCCCAAGGCCATGCCATCCTAAAGGAGCAAAACCAAGACGAAATGCTTTTGCCGTCGCGAGGTCGATCTTGCGTTGTTTTAGATATGCTCTCCCGAGTTGTCCTTGTTCGCCATCGAGGGTTTGCGCAAAGAACTCTCCCGCAAGTCTACAGGTCTCAAGCATCTCGGTGCGTTCGCTACGCTGCCGAATCGCGGTCTCTGCATCCTGTCCCTCTGGGATGTCCACCCCAGTTACTGCGGACAGTACCTCTGCTGTTTCGACAAAGCTTTTGCCTTCAAACTCCATTAAAAATGTGAACACATCCCCCCGCTTCTGGCAGCCAAAGCAGTAGAAAAATCGCTTATCACTGTTTACGTGAAACGAGGGTGTTTTTTCCTGATGAAAGGGACACAATCCCTTGTGGTTCTGCCCAGCCTTTTTTAGGGCGATATGCTGCCCGATGATCGCAACAATATCAGCGCGCTGGCGGATCTCATCGATGACGTCGGCGGGTATTAGTCCCATCTTTTGCTCCCATCAATCGTCATACGGTCCGCTGTACATAGAAATGCTCTCGATTTTGTATTTACCACTAAAGTATGGCGGCTGCAGTCAGACTGTCAAATCCCGAATATTTGCGCACACCTACTGAGTTATCCCACCGCTTGCTGCGCTCGGCCCCACAGAAAGATAACCGTCACAAACTCCGGATGATGGAGTATGTGGTCAGAAGTGTAGTTAAGCCAACCAATACACCAAGGATGATCTGAATCATCTTGGTTGTTTTCTCGGACTGCTTTGCCCCATGACTTACGAGCCCAACATCATGGCGATGTGGTTTTTTAGCGTCCTTTTGCACATTTACGGTTTTCTCGGTCGTCACAGTGCACACGATGCCCCAACTGCAGTGTGAAAGCCAGCTTGTATTTCTCACAAAAGTTTGTGCTCTGAGCGCGAAATTTATCAAGGCTGGTCCACCAGGAAACCACGGCCCCAGAAACAACTCATTACCGCTCCCCCGCGCGAATCAATCGATGGAACGAGCTTGTCATCGCCGTTCCCAATTCTCCCAAGATCGTCGCTACCGCCTCATCCATCTCCTCCCTACGATCGGTCTGGGCGTACAGCAAGCAGACGACCTTGCCCTGTAGCTTGATGGGCACCACGGCGATCTGGGCTGGTGTGGAGATTCCCAGTCGGCTCCACACGCACGAGTCAATCTCGGCGCTTTTTTCGCTAGGGAGGCCAAACGATGGTTCACCAGTCGCGGCGGGTTGGGTAAACATCGTTGGCGCATCGAGTGGGATTGCAATGTCTGTCCACCGCGAGTTTTCGTTATGGCGAACAAAGCCCTTCCAACCGATCGCAAGAGTGTTGCGGATGATGAGGATGGCTCCAGCGCTAATGCAGCCGTCTAGGCCATCCTCGAGGGCATCGATGAGGTGGTCAGCGACTGCATCTCTGCCCGTTGCAGTGCGGATCAGACGTAGGCTTTCCGATAATGACCAGGGCTTTAAGTCCGGCTGGGTTGCGACCCGAACGCGCTTGAGAGCGATGCGTCCAAGGTTTGGAGTTTGTTCCTGGTTCTGGATGAGACTGTCATCGTCGATGGTAGGTACATAGCTTCGTTGGGTTTCATATCCGCTGTTGCTACGTGCTTGTTTACTTGCAGCCCGGAGCATTTCGACCGATCGCTTGACTCCATAAACTCTTTCAAGCTGGTAAGCGATACGCAGCTCGGGGGTCACAATCATCTCGATTGATGCGCCAAGTTTGTCGCCGAGAGCTGCAAGTGATTCGGTGTCGAGTGGATCTTGGATGGCGACGACAATGCTGCCATTGTCTTCTTGCCTGAGTGGTATGACTCTCCATTTTGCTGCAAGCTCGGCCGGGAGCCGGGATTGAATGGATTCGCTGGTTCGATCAAAATCGCTTAATGAGGCGGCGCGGAGATCGTGTTGTACTCCGAGGGCCTGCGCGACTTGATCGGGATCGATCGAATACAACTCGATAATATTGGACCCCAGTCGGCGCCCCTGGACAATTTGCGCGCCTAAAGCCTCCTTAAGCTGATCTGGCGTGATTACGCCGTTGCGAACGAGAAGTTCGCCGATACGCGTTCTGTCGGTCACACCAACAGATACCGTAACAGATCTGCTGGTGGGAGCTCTAGACACCTTACAAAGTCATCAAAGGAATCGCCGCGAAGCGGCGATTCCTTTGATGACCCACCTACATGTATCGCCTAGGCGAGGTCGATCTCCTTACACAGGTACACATCCTGAATCGCGTTAAGGAGCTCGATTCCGTCTTTCATCGGACGCTGGAATGCTTTTCGGCCGCTGATGAGCCCCATCCCACCCGCGCGTTTGTTGATGACCGCCGTTGCGACTGCATCCTGCAGATCGTTGTCGCCAGAAGCGCCGCCGCTGTTAATGAGACCAATCCGCCCCATGTAGCAATTGGCGACTTGGTAGCGGGTGAGGTCAATGGGATGGTCGCTTGATAGCTCTGAGTAGACCTTGTCGTGCGTTTTCCCAAATCCTTTGAGCGCGGGGTCGATATAACCGCCGTTCCCGGTGGGCAGCTTTTGCTTCACGATATCGGCTTTGAGAGTTGCTCCCAAATGATTCGCTTGGCCGGTGAGATCGGCAGCCGTATGATGATCTGCCGCGTCGGTCTTAAAGGCAGGATTGCGGACATAGCACCACAGGATGGTAAACATTCCCAGCTGGTGGGCTTCCTGGAAGGCCTCGGAGATCTCCGTTAGTTGACGTCGGGACTCTGGAGATCCCCAGTAGATTGTCGCTCCAATACCGGCGGCGCCCATGTCATATGCCTGCTGCGCATTGGCAAACAGCGTCTGATCGTGAGAATTGGGATAAGAGAGCAGTTCGTTGTGGTTGATCTTAAGAATGAACGGGATCTTGTGGGCATATTTGCGGGCCATAACACCCAACACGCCCAGTGTAGAGGCAACGGCGTTGCAGCCGCCCTCAAGCGCGAGCTTCACAATTGACTCGGGATCAAACATCTCGGGGTTGGGGGCAAAGGACGCTGCTGCGGAGTGCTCTATGCCCTGATCTACTGGCAGAATGGATAGATATCCTGTTCCAGCAAGGCGGCCGGTATTAAACATGCGTTGCAGGTTTGCAAGAACCGCTGGCGGTCGGTCGCTCGGGACAAAAATGTCGTCTACAAAACTGGGACCAGGTGCATGTAGCGACTTTGCGGGAATGGTTTTACTTTGATAGTCAAGTAGGGTCGCTTGGCTGCCAAGCAGTTCGCGGATTTTTCCAACACCTGTGCTCATGTTCTTTTTCTCCGATAGTGTATTCAGGCGCCATGTGCACCTGACAATTTGCGCCCATGTTCTAGTCGTGTTCCCCGAGCTGTGCAAGGGTCCGGCTCAGCTCTCTTTCGTCTCCTGGGTATTTGCCAGACCTCTCCGATTGAAAATTCCTTGAAATCCGAACTCAAACAGGCACTTGGAATCGCCGCAGCAGTGACCGTGGCGGTCGGGATATTGGTCAATATCCGCTTTGATCTCCCCTATATAGGTCACGTTGGCAGTGCTGTGATCGCGGTTTTGTTCCTGTATACCCCGGTCTGGTTTGCCGAGCGGCAGGGCCATGACCTGAGGATCTATGGATTTCGCATCGATCCCCTCGGACGGGGATTGGGACTGGGGGTTGGCTACTGCCTTATCGTCGTACCGCTGTTTGGTGTTGGGTTTATCCTGTTTTACCATCTCATTTGCGATATCGAAGTACTCAGACCGATTGCCCCGGCGGGCCTTTGCAACAAGTTTTCCGGCTGGGACCAGATTACGGTTCCCGATCTGAGCTTATTTTGCAGGCGCATTGATTCCCCAGCCGGGAGCGCTGTTTGGGGGTGTTTTGCAAAATATGTCGCGATTCAGCTTGTCGTCGTCGCCCTTTGTGAAGAGTTCTTCTACCGTGGATTACTGCTGCAACTGCTAGAGAAAGCGTTGCCACCAACCCGGCGGATTTTGGGTGGCGGGATCGGCTGGGCGCTTGTGATTTCGGCCATACTGTTTGCGGTGGTACATTTGCCAAAGGGGTGGGACCCTCGTAGCCTTGGGACCTTCTTCCCCGGTCTGATGTTTGGCTGGATGCGCTCGGCGACCGGTTCGATTCTGCCGGGAACCATCGCTCACGCAGCCAGCAACATTGCGATCGGGCTCCTCAATGGAATGGTATTTTAGCTTTGGAACAACAGCAGAGAGAACAACAGCAGAGAGATCGGGCAGCCGGTTTTTTTGACATGGATCGAACCTTGTTGCGGGTGAACTCTGGGATGAGCTGGATGAAGTTTCTCCGCAGGCGCCGCGAAATCTCAGCGTTTGATATGGCTCGTGCCGTGTACTGGAGCATCCTCTACCAACTTGCGGTTCTTGACATGGAAACCCTGGCGAGCAAGTTGTGCGCAGAGCTAGCCGGGAGTTCTGAGGCCGAGATGATCGAAAAGTGCCAAGTCTGGTACCAAAGTGATATTGCCACCCAAGTAGCGCCGAAGGCGTTGCGGGCGATAGAAGACCATCAGAGTCGTGGTGAACCCGTGGTGCTTTTGACGGCTGCGACGCAATTTATTGCCGAGCAAGTTGGCCAGTCAGTGGGGACCGATCACACTTTATGCACGCAAGTGGAAGTGAAAGAGGGGGTTCTGACAGGTCGCCTCAGCACCCTGTGTTTTGGCGTCCATAAGGTCACCGAAGCCGAGGACTTTGCATCTCAGCATGGGATCTCCCTAGAGCGCAGTGTGTTTTATTCGGACAGCTACAACGATCTACCCATGCTCGAGCGTGTGGGAACCGCCGTTGCCGTGAATCCCGATGGTCGTCTTGGGCGCGTTGCCAAGCGGCGGGGGTGGCGGATCGAGCGTTGGGATTGATGGACTGATTGTCGCGGGTGGTGGCGCGAGTGGAGCCGGTGGGATAGACTTCATCAGTGAGTGACACAGAGCGGTCTTTGCATCAGGCGATCTTGAAAAACCCTGATTCGCTGGAGCTTCGGATCCGATACGCTGACCTGATTCGTTCGAGTGACCCGGATCGTGCGGAGTTCATTGATTTGCAGATCGAAGTGCACAAGCAGCGGCGAACGATCGTTGGAAAGCGAACAGGGGATTGGGAAACACCATCCCGCAAAGTCAGGAAGTCGTTCGGGCAGCAACAGAAGGAATGGGCGACCGATATCACTGAGCATGTCGACGAGTACTTGTTTGTTCGCGGTTTTGTCGAATATATCAAGATGGATGCCGCTCGCTTTTTGGACATAGGCCCGCATCTTTATTCCTTGGCGCCGATTCGTCACTTGAAGCTCACAGATGCGAAATCTGTGTTTGGTCGGTTATTGTGTTCGCAATTGCTTTGCCAGGTAGTGGGCTTGTATTTGTCCTATCAGAATCTCGATGACGACGACATCACGCAGCTCGCAGCCTGTTCGTATGTAAGTAAAGTTGCTGTATTAAATCTTCTTGGTAACCGGATTGGTGAAGTCGGGCTGGCCGCACTCGCAACGACAAAAAATCTTCCCAACCTCGAAGATGTTAATTTGCGCCACAACTTAACCCCAGACCCAAGTGACGGATACGCGGTAGAACCCATCGGTGGTTGGGTAACAGATGCGTGGCGCTCGGAGGCGGGCAAAAAACTCGAAGAACAGTTTGGTTATCAAAAGTGGATTCACGGTCCACACCGGTTCCCCGAGCGATATCCGCCATTCATGGCCGACTATTGAGCATCAACAGCTATTGAGTGACTTCGTCCTCCGGATAGCAAGCCTGATCCTCTTGGTGGGGCAAACGCGTTGGGCCAATTGGAAGTTGCCCGCGCTGTGGTTCCGGGCAAGGTGGTGGGCTGGTGCTTCCTCGGTTGGCAGAGGAAATTATTACAAAGCCTCCGGTTTTGCCGGACGTGATTACTCAAGAAGGTCCCAATTGCTCGGTGGACTTGTTGATTCGTCGGCGAAACTGACCCAGTCTGCATCGAACCTCTGATAGGTCTCTATGTCCGCGAGCGTTATCTCGTCTGTGCCAAGGACGAGCACGTCTTCGCAAGCGATCATTTCGTCAAACTGACTCCAGAACTTCTCTACTGCATACTCAAGTTCCGACCGACGAGAAGGCCAGTCAACCCCCGTCCTTCTGAACGCGGGCACCGCAATCATTATTGCGGCTTTGTAGGGCGTCCTATTATCCAACTCCGCTAGCGTGTTGAGCCTCAAGTACACGCCCTGGATGTCCTGTGAATGTTTGCGCAGCAGCTTCAACCAAGACTTCATCTCTGCGCGCCAACGGCGATCGAACTCATTTGGAAATGCCGAACGAATGTACCGCTTTGCAAGCCACTCGGCGATGAGTCGACTGTGCCTTGACTCAAGACACCAGGCTGGTGCCTCCTTGGAGAGGAGCTCTCGAGGGATCTGCCACCGTTCGTGAACAGAGCAACGCAGCACAGTGGAGGTTCCGTTGTGTTCGACAACAAGCTCTAGTGAGCGAGGATTGCGCCCTCCAACCTTCTGTTTGTCTGGTTTTATTGTGGGCAACGGTTCAAGACGTAGCAGTTCAATCGTTGGTTCCTTGTCTACACTTGGATTCACGACATCGCAGTCGTGTGAGGTGACCGTGATCCAGTCCTCGATATTCAGAGAGATTGTGTCCGGCGCGATCTTGCGGGCGCTGGCAGCAAGGCCACCGTCCAATACAGCACCTTGTCGCCAGCCAAGCCTGGCGATGCCTTTGCCGTCAATCGCCAACTCAGCTCCTAGACTTGGGCCACTCCAAAAGAGCTACGTTGCGCGCAAGCTGTGCCTTTCTACGCTCCTCGTCGACTTCGCCAAACCCCTTGGCGCGTAGGGTCGAATCGCGGGTCTTACGCTCCAAGGTCGAATCATCAGTGAGTCGCCGGGCCTCCGCCAGTACGGGGCGCACTTGCTCCTCGTCGATCTCCGAGCTAGCCAGAACAGCGATGAGAGTCGGTGATTCGAGATCAAGGGGACGTCGCACGAATCTTGCGTTCAGGGGGGTCGATCCAGAAATTCCCTCGCGGGCCAGCAGCTGCAATAAGAATTGCAAACGGTCTGCATTGGACGGTTTCGGTTGCTTGCCTTGGAACCAATCGTAGAGTGTTGGCCTGGATACTGCCAAAACCTGCGCTAGTTGGGATTTGTTGAGAGAAAGAGCCGCCTGCAAACTCTCAAGCTGTTCACGAATAGACTTGGAGACGACTGCGTGAGCTTGGGCAGATGAGTACGTATGGGCATCCGCTCCTATGGGACGCCGATCGAAAACCATCGGTGACGTGCCAAATTGTGGCAGTGCGGGATCGTAACCCGCAACAAGAACGATAGCCCCTACTCGACCGGCAAACGCAGTCTTGACAAGGCTTGCAAGTAATCGCGATCCGGGCGGGTAATTATCGATATCGCGCGGCTCGATCAATTTTTGATAGGAACCAGAGCCTTCATAATTGACTACTTCCATACTTTGATCGCCTCCTCCGTTACGACGTGTTTGTGGAAGGTCTCAATGAGATCGTCATGAAGCTCGTAGGCTCTCGCGAGAATCCATTCTGTCTTGGGCTCGAAAGTGCCGCTCAAGAAATGATCCATGTCGATCAGTGTTGCCATCTTACCTTTCGTTGCCGTCGACTCGTGCGAGGGAGCGCTGCCGACAAGATCAGGAGGCAGATCAAATCCCTGATCATTTTGAGCGATTCTAATGATCATGTTGCCCCTGTCCTCTCCTAGGTGTGTTCGTCCGACGTGCTCGACCCGTAGATGGTGTGTGCGTTCTTGAAAGACCGAATCATCAACTCCATGCAGCCCGCTTCGCAGGTAAAAACGGTAGTCCTCACCTTCTCTGGGGAGGACTACATCGACATAACGCAAGCCTACTCGCTGTACTACGCCAAGCCGATCGTGCTCGGTCTTCGAGAAGACCGTGCTGACAACTAGGTCTAGCTTCTTGGCAAAGTTCTCAAAGCCTTCATAGTTTGTTGTTTGGAGAACAACGCTGTCCTCCATGACCAAGATACTCCAAGACTCGTCCTTCGACCGAAACTCCCATCTTTGCTGTTCGACTACCTGGACGGGCACTTTGCCGCCAGGAACGAACGTTGCCTGCTGAATCGTCCCTGAGCGATCGATTGGAAACCCGTTTCTTCTGAATTCTTCTTGAATTACAGGTATATATGATCTCATCTGGCGAATGGAGCTAAACCGGACCTGACCCAGCACGAGGACAAGCGGCTGCTTGGAAAGTGGTACATGCCGACATTTACGCTTACGCTCCATACGTTCCTCCTTACACCAAAGTTTACACTTTGGACAACAGCGTTGCCAAAGATATTCTTAACTTAATGATCCTAACTATCTAGGTCGACCGGTTGTTCGGCTTCAGGCCGGATTGGGGCAGCTGGCTCGTGACATTCCTTTAAGAGGCTTGCGGCAGATCGCTTTGCTCGCCAGCACATTAGGAATGACTGCGAGACCGAAGTATTCCCCATAACTTTGGCCGAGCGTTTGAGTGGTTTTTTAAATAACGAAATCAGACTATAGTCCTATTCGGGTAAGGGGGTCGATCCAGATGGACATCAAGCGGGGTGGGCGTTGGGGGCGGGAGATCGAGCCCGTGGAATAATATCGATTTTGCTGTGGGGCGCCGGGGACAAAGTTCATGGCTAACGTAGAGCGGGTGGGATAGACTTCATCGGTGAGTGATACTGAGCGGTCTTTGCATCAGGCGATCGTGGAAACTCCTGATTCGCTGGAGCCTCGGATTCGGTATGCTGACCTGATTCGTTCGAGTGACCCGGATCGTGCGGAGTTCATTGATTTGCAGATCGAAGTGCACAAGCAGCGGCGAACGATCGTTGGACCAAAGACAGGAGATTGGAATACTCCATTTCGAGCTTCGCAAAAGCTTCTGGAACGCCATCAGCAAAAATGGGCGCATGACTTTTCTCGGCTGGTTGACGAGTATCTGTTTATTCGTGGTTTTATCGAATATATTAAGATGGATGCCGCCCGCTTTTTGGACCTTGGCCCGCATCTTTATTCGTTGGCGCCGATTCGCCATTTGGGGCTGACTGGTATCAAACCTGTCATTGAACAAGTGTTTGCCTCGCAGCTGCTTGGCCAGGCCGTAGGTTTGTATTTGTCCAGCCAGAGCCTGGATGATGACGATATCGTCCGATTGGTAGGTTGTCGGTATCTCGAAAAGATTACGACATTGAATCTTCTCGGCAACAACGTCGGTGAAGCAGGGCTTGCTGCGCTCGCGACGACAAAAAATCTTCCAAATCTCGAGTATGTCAACTTTCACAACAACGTCACTCCAAATCCGACGGATGACTATGCGATCGAGCCCATGGGCTGGTGGGTGACCGATGCGTGGCGCTCGGAGGCGGGCAAAAAACTCGAAGACCAGTTTGGTTATCAAAAGTGGATTCACGGTCCACACCGATTTCCCCAGCGGTATCCCCCGCTCATGGATGACTACTAACTATAGCAGAGCAACGGGATTTATGGCGTTGCTTCATCCTCTGGATAGCAAGCTTGATCCTCTTGGCGGGGCAAACGTGTTGGGCCAATGGGCGGTTGTCCGCGGTGTGGCTCCGGGCGAGGTGGTGGGCTGGTGCTTCCCCGGTTGGCGAGGGGCACATTTTGACCTACCTGATAAATCGATCCCGGAACGCCACGGGACCCCTCCGGGACGGATTCTGCATTGGTCTGACGAGTGAGCATGTCTCGGTACATTCGTTGCTGACCGTCTACTACCAAATCAGCAATCTGCGGCGACATCGCCGCGCCCAACACGCGGATGTTGGGATTGCGCCTCGACCGCAGCCCGACCAACCTGCCGTCGACGATAATCATTTCTAATTCGCCGATCATGTTGCCGGGCCTGGTGGTCCTTGCGGGGCGGGACGACCGCCGCTGACGCCGCCCCCTCTGGCGGTTTGGCCGATGGCGATTGCGACCTGGTCAAATGCGAGCCATCTGCCCTCTTGGATTTCGACCATGATTTTTCCCGCTTCGGCGGGGTTATTGGGGTCGCCGGGGCGGGTGCGGCGGACTTCGCCGGGTTGGAGTTGCAGGTTGGGATGGTCAAAGGTGGGGGCGGTACTTTCGGTGCGTGCGCCTTCGAAGGTTTGTTCGACGAGGCGGGATTGGATCTCGGCAAGGCGTGTTTCGACTTGCTGTGGGGTGAGCGATCCGTCGCTGATCTCTGTCTCTACCGCGGCACGTTGTGTTTGCGCGCTGCGTTGGTGGGTGGGGTCTGGTCGGCCGAGGACCGTGACGCGTGCGCTGACCCCGAGGGCGACGGAAGAAATACGATAGTTGCATACACGGTGATTGTTTAGTCAGCAAATGGGGGATTAGAGTTCGCAAGCAACTGGGTTGTGCAGGTTTGGGTGGAGATCAACCTGCGTTTCTTGCATAGGGACATGGGGGCACTTTCCCTACTCACAATAGATCATAAATTTTGAATATGAGTATACAATAGTGCACTTCCCAATTTAGGTTTCGGAGTAAACTAATGGCATGGGTAGCGGCAAACCTCGTGTGAGTAGCCTGAGTGGGCAGCCGCATTCGAAACAAAAGTCAGGACACATCGTAAAACTAGGAGCTTCCGGCTTTTGCTGGCTTGACCCTATCGAACCTACGGCCTCTTACGTTTATGCAGCAAGACGATTGTTGGAGAGCCCTAGGGTTAAAGAAAACTTGGTTGAATATGCTTTGCCCATCCTTTATTTACAACGACACTCTTTAGAATTGCTACTCAAACAACTGCATATGTTTGCCTGGGAACTTAACGAGCGACTGGTCGCTCTAGGGGAAAGCAGGGGTTCTTTTGAGAATCACAAAAAGAATCATCATTTGCCGACATTACTTTCAAAGCTAAACGAAGCATTGAGCACCGTTGGGCATGCATTTTGTTGCGCCGATCATGCGAAGCTCCAACAACTAACCGAACGCTTTGATGGGTTGGATGAGCGTTCAACGTGGCTTCGTTTCTACGACGACCCAGAGAAGAATGAAGAGGTCCCTGTTTTGGAGCTGCAACAGGGACTCACCGAGGTTTTCGAGTTCTGCTGGGAAGACGACAACTCAATTGCACAGACGCTGTACTTGCATTCCACGTATTGCGACCAGGTACTATACGCAAGAGAGCGGAAAGCGGGAGGGTAAAGGGTTGCTAGGTCTAAGGATTGCAGGAACTTCGACAAGGGGAATCATGGGAATCATGGGGTCAGACTGAAGTTAGGGAATCATGGGGTCAGACTGAAGTTATGAAGTTTTCCTGTGAATAATGTTGCCGATGCCATAGGCATCGCTACGCTCTAACATGACTCATCCGGCCCCATGCATATCCACAGCGAAACTTCACAACTTCAGTCTGATCCCATCCCGAGTCTGCCCCCTATCCCGTCATCCGCGACCCATTCTGGCACGGCACGTCCGGGACAAAGTTCATGGCTAACGTGGTGCGGGTGGCGGGAGTGGGATAGACTTCAGCAGTGAGTGACACAGAGCGGTCTTTGCATCAAGCGATCTTAGAAACTCCAGATTTGCTGGAACCTCGGATTCGGTATGCTGACCTGATTCGTTCGAGTGACCCGGATCGTGCGGAGTTCATTGATTTGCAGATCGAAGTGCACAAGCAGCGGCGAACGATTGTTGGACCAAAGACAGGGGATTGGAACACTCCGTTTCGAGCTTCGCAAATGCTTTTGGAACAACGTCAGCAAGAATGGGCACAAGAGCTTGCTCGATTGGTTGATGGGTGTCTGTTTATTCGTGGTTTTATCGAATATATCAAGATAGATGCCGCTCGTTTTTTGGATATCGGCCGGAATCTGTACTCGTTGGCGCCGATTCGCCATCTAGACCTGACTGGTGTCAAGCCTGTCATTGAGCGGATATTTTCTTCAGAATTACTGGGCCAGGCCATAGGTTTGTACATGACGACTCAGGACCTTGATGATGACGATATGAAGCTGCTGGCTGAATGTCCATACCTTAGCAAGGTCGCTTTACTGGAAATCAACGAGAATAATATTGGCGAACCGGGCCTGGCAGAACTCGCCACGACTAAAAATCTTCCCAACCTGGATTGGGTTAACTTCCACAACAACCCGACGGAAGACCCAACGGATGGCTATGCAATCGAGCCTATCGGTGGTTGGGTAACCGATGCGTGGC
Organism: Kofleriaceae bacterium; assembly: GCA_965223575.1. Classification (GTDB taxonomy): domain Bacteria; phylum Myxococcota_A; class Polyangia; order Haliangiales; family Haliangiaceae; genus CBDCWZ01. The sequence goes on along the minus strand of CBDCWZ010000088.1, from coordinate 65,857 downwards.
GCTCGGAGGCGGGGAAAAAACTCGAAGAACAGTTTGGTTATCAAAAGTGGATTCACGGTCCACACCGGTTTCCCCAGCGGTATCCCCCGCTCATGGATGACTACTAATATAACAGAGCAACGGGAGTTATGGCGTTGCTTCATCCTCCGGATAGCAAGCCTGATCCTCTTGGCGGGGCAAACGTGTTGGACCAATGGGAGGTTGTCCGCGCTGTGGCTCTGGACGAGGTGGTGGGCTAGTGCTTCCCCGGTTGGCCAAGGGCACGTTTTGGCCCACCTGATAAATCGATCCCGGAACCCCACGCGACCCCTCGGGGACGGATTCTGCGTTGGTCTGGCGAGTGAGCATGTCTTGGTAGAGGGTCCGCTGATCTCTGACCACCAAATCGGCAATCTGCGGCGACATCGCCGCGCCCAACACACGGATGTTGGGATTGCGCCTCGACCGCAGCCCGACCAACCTGCCGTCGACGATAATCATTTCTAATTCGCCGATCATGTTGCCGGGGCCGGGTGGTCCTTGCGGGGCTGGACGACCGCCGCTGACGCCGCCGCCTCGGGCGGTTTGGCCGATGGCGATGGCGACTTGGTCAAACGCGAGCCATCTGCCCTCTTGGATTTCGACCATGATTTTTCCCGCTTCGGCAGGGTTATTGGGGTCGCCGGGGCGGGTGCGGCGGATTTCGCCGGGTTGGAGTTGCAGGTTGGGATGGTCGAAGGTGGGGGCGGTGCTTTCGGTGCGTGCGCCCTCAAAGGTTTGTTCGACGAGGCGGGTTTGGATCTCGGCAAGGCGTGCTTCGACTTGCCGCGGAGTGAGCGATCCGTCGCTGATCTCGGTGTCGACTGCGGCACGTTGTGCTTGGGCGCTGCGTTGGTCGGCGGGCTCTGGTCGGCCGAGGACCGTGACGCGAGCGCCGACCCCGAGGGCGACGGCGGCGTTCCAAAGCGCGGTGGGACCATTGCCGACGATGAGAACACGCCCAGTCTTGGGGTTGGCATAGTGGGCGTCGTAGTAGACGAGGCGACCGTCTGCAATGAGCGTCGCGTGGTCTGCGGGAGTGACCTGTGTCGGCAACTCTCCGACGACTTCGCCTGCGGGGTTGGTCACCTCGGCGGGGCGATTGCGGAGCATGCGTGCGGGGCCCAGGCCCATCGCCAGATCGATTGACTCGGTGTAAATGTAAAACTCACCGCGGCTTGGCGATACGACTCTGACGCGAAGCGGCTTGGAGGAAGGCCACGAACCATCGCCCGGATTGCTCTCGATCGGGCCGCGAACAAAGCCGCGATAGGTCGCCATTCCGGTTTCAAATGCAGTCATGGTGACCGCGTTGGCAACATCGCGGGCGCGGCCGAGTTGGTCGGACTGCTCGTTAAACTCGCCGGCTTGGCGTCGCAGTCCGCGCGTCGCAAAGTTGAAGTTGCGCTGTCCGATCCGTCCGCCATCGAGCAGGGGCCGCCCACTGGGGCTTGCCGCCCTGAGTGCATCGGCCCGGGCTCGCCATGGCTCGGGGCCGCTGATTGTGAGCGTATCGGGAATACGTGTAATGTCGGCGCCGGGGACGGCGCCGGCAGAGGTTGGTGCGCGTGTTGTATGGGCGACGGTACCACCGACTCCGCCGCCGACGGTCAAGTGGCTGACTTCGACAACGCCGGCGCTGTCGACCAAGCCGGCGAGCTGGGCCTCGCGTTCGGCTTGAATCTCAAGGGCCTGCGCCACCTCTAGGTTGTTGGCGCGCGCTTGTTCGGGCGAAATCGCAACGTCTTCGGTTCCCGGACGCCCTTCGGTGATGCGCTCGGTAATGCGCATACGGCTGCCGTTTGCCTCGGTCACCTGATAGGTCGTCTCACTGGTAACCGGATCGCGACCGACAATCTCAACATTGGAGCCGTTTCGCTGATGCATGCGCAATAGATGCGGCATGCGCTCGCTGGGCGCGACAAAGTGGTTGGGGCCGAGCATCTCCAGGCTCAGCATCGCCTCGGCAGCGTGCATCTCGCCGCTCCGACTGGTCGCAGATGCGAGCCGCAAAGCCAATTGCTCGGGCGTGATTCCGGCCTGCTCGAGCACGGCGGGGTCGTTTTCGGCACGTCGCGATAGCTCGCGATACACCTCGGCTTCGGCTTCGATTGCGACTCGCTCACGCCGAATCAATTCTCTTGCGACCGCGGGATCTCGCGTGCCCCTGGCTTCAACCGAAAACGCCTCGAGCACAGCGCGCTGCCGGTTGGCGAGGCGAATCTTGGTTCCGAGTACGCCCCCGGCTCGCTGTAGCGGCAGCAAAATGGGCCCCCGAGCCATGCGTCCAACGATCGTAATCACGACAAACATCGCTAGGCTTTCGATGGCGATGTGTCGGATCTCCTCGGGGCTGAGTGACGGCTGCCCAGCAAGCCGGCGCTCGATCTCGGCGCGCGCCAATCCGGTTGCGCCAAGGATCAGCGCGTGACCGGTCATCTCCCCAGCGGTGACCACTTGTGCTGCGCGGCTGCCCGGGGTGAGATTGCGCACGGCGGGGACGCCTCGGAGTACGTGGGAAAAAATACGCAATGCACCAAAAGTCGCCATGCTGACGCCAAACTCGGTGACCACGCCTTGAATCGTCGGGTCTTCGACAAACAACGCTGTCTGCAGGGCAGTAAACGTTGCAGCTTCTGCAGCGACGGTAGCAACGCCGACGGCGCCCGTGCTCCAACCCGCCCCGGTCGCGGCGGCGCCGACGTAGGCGCCGACGCCCATGGTGACGATGGTAATTCCAATCAGTGCGGCGAGTTGGCCAATGGCAATCGCCAAGCGGGCGTCTTGAAGCTCATCTTGGACGCGCTGAAAATAGGTCTGCAAACCGGACTCAGCGCGCAGCTGGTCGAGCATTGCTTTGGCCTCATCGTGGTTGCCGTCGTTCCACATGTGCCAAATGGCTTGCCATCGGCGATGCCAGCGTCGGCCCTCGGCTTCGAGTTCGTTGAGGTCTCCGCGTTGGAACGAAACCGTGGCCCAGAAACCGTTGGTATCATCCAGAATCGTGAACGCCTGGTTGAGCGCATCCATCGTCGCAAACATTTCTGCTTCGGTTTGCAGGGCGGTGATCTCCTCGTGGAGCTCGCGCAGACTTTCGCCCGCCGACGCCGGGTCAGCGAGCAGTTGCGATCGCAATACCGCGAGACGCTCGCGAAATCCGACAGCGCGTTGTTCGCGCAGGTTGGCCTGATATCCCCAATGTCTCGACTCCTCGATGGGCGCCATACTGCTTTGGACTTGGCGCAAGATCGCTTCCATGAGGTCGATGGGGTACATTTGCGACTGCTGGTCAGCGGTATTGAGTCGCTGGCTCGCGGTCTCGACGAGATGAGAGGTTTTTGCCGCATCGAAATACGCCTGCGCGAGGCTGCGCAGCAGCACGCGAACGTACTGAGGAAGCGAAAAACCTCCAGCGTCTTGCGCTAGGTCGGTCATCGACCGTAGTTGGGCAACCGCCTGATTGAGGCCCGCTGCTGCGCCCTGCAAGATTTGCAGCTGGCGTTGGGAATGAAATCCCCATTGGGCGGCTGCGGAGGCATCGCCGGTGGCAAGCTGTTGCGAACGTTGATCGACGCGGTCGCGCTCTGGCCCCAGCCCGCGCAGTCCGAATCGTGCGGCGGACTGTTCGATGTCATGAAACAGCAGGACACACATGCGCATCCGCCGAAGAATTTCGTTGGTCGAGCCCGCATCGCCAATATTGTGGCTCGCTTGGTTGAGCGCAGCCTCGTCTGCCAGTTCGCTGTTGAGGATCTCTTGCGCCGGGTCAACAACGCGATTGGAGAAACGGCCACGGTAGCGCTCAACCATGCCCGATGGATGATCAAACCCCCAAAGCGGCGCTGCCCGGGTCAAGCGGAACGCCTGGGCGCTGTCTCCGTACAGCGTTAGCGCTACTTCCTCAGCGGTCGCATCTGCGGGCACGGCGCGGACCAGGCGGTCGCCGGCGACGGTGAGCTCGACTTGGCGACACGCAGATGGACGCACCTCGTCCCGAGTCGGGTCGCTGGCGCGGTAGCCTTCCAAGTCGACATCGAGAACCTCACCTGAGCAAAATACGTCGCTGATTAGGCGATCGATGGGGTGACTTGCGAGTAACTCGGTTGGCTCGGGCATTTGGTCGGTGCTCGCGCCGAGCGTGTCGCTCAGGCGCAGCTGGGCTTGGCTCTTGGCTTCGATATAGCGCTGTGTCATCCGTGGCAGCGCCTGGCGCAAGCGGCTGATCAGTGCGCTGGCAATTTCGATTGCGACCGGCTCAAACCACTCGGCACGTCCGCTGTTGGTTGTCAGTGGGTAGGTTTCGTCGGTGGTCTCGTTGCGCATTGTAACGGTTTCGCGATGGCGACCCCGGTCGACCAAGTGTTCCACTTGGGTTGGAGCAATGAGCGGACGCAGTTGCCACACAAATCCGCACCCTTGCGGGAGGCGATCGATGAGGGCATTGATAAATCCGATGACGCCGCGTTTCCAGCGCGCGTTGGGATCGCCCAACGGCAACGTGTAGCGGCGCAAATGCGTCGGGACCGACTCGGCGATGCGCTCGCCAAACCGCTCCAAATAGGCCCGGGCATTGATCATCTCGGGACCATCGCGCGCGATCACCGCTTCGTGTTGTTGCGAAACGCTACCGACGCGGCCGCGCGCCTCGCGTTCGACAGGATCATCATGGGAGGTAATCGCAAGCGACGAATACGGCGGCATTGTTGCACCCTGTTGTTGCGCGACGTGGGTCAGCTCGTGGCGTAGCACAGCTTGGTCCCCGGTATGTCGCGCGCCGAGAAATACACGATTTCCAACGGCAAAGGCGTTGGCATCGAGGGCCTCGGTTGCAGCCTGCGCTTTGCTCCCGGTGACCACACGTGCATCGCGAACATTGGCACCGATGTCGCGAGACCAGCCCTCCCAGTCCAAAAGCGGTTGCCCTTTCTCGGTTTGCAAGGCGGAGATGACCGCATCTGGCACATCCTGAGGTTGGCGGGCGTTGGCCGCTGCCGATCGGGCGATCATAACCTGAGTTTTCCCAAGCGCTGGCAATCGCATCGTCGAGGTTACCTTGCCAGGAACCCTCGGCCTACGATGCCCGGGTCGCCGAGGGTTGCCGATTTGACTGGTCAGTGTGCGCTTGCCCGGAGATACGCTTTGGCGGCTTTGATCCGCTTGTCGCTCCAGATTCCAGTCTGGGTCGTCTTCGTATCGTCGAGTCATGATCGATCCACCAGTACTGCCGCTGCATAGTACATGGAGAAGCCATCACAGCGTGCGCCTTTGCGGATCGTTTTGGTACTATCTTGTCATTTTCCTTGTCATTTTCGAACGAATTGCAAATCTGGCACAAAAGAATCCGGTTCTGGCCGACAACCCTGAGAATCCGATATGTTGTCGACTTGTGCTACCTGAAGTTTTGATTCGCCCAAATTTTCCCGTCGGACATTTCATAAAACCCACATGCGACTTGGGTGAATTTAGGGTTTGACATGTTGATGTAGTGGCCGTGTTCGGAAAACGGTTCGCCAGGGCCTTCGTCCCACATGGCCTGGAGACATCCTTCGATCACGGCAGCGGTAGAAGGCCAACCGGGGCAAGTGTTTTGCGCGGACTCGCCACAATCGCCAAAGTTGGCATGTGATCCAGACGATGAGTCCGCCTTGGATTGTTTGTCGCTGCATGACTCGGCGTCGACCCAACGCTCTAGGGGGGCGATTCCTTCAGTTGCGCGAAACGCGTTGATCCGGTCCACACACGGGTCGCGCTCGAAGGCAGAAGGGTCGGTGTCGCTTCCACCGCATGAAGAGGTAGTTATGATGACGCAGAGTATTAGAATCGGGTTGTGGCGCATGTTCCCCTCGTTTTTGTCCGGTGCTGCTTCATTCTCCCATAGATCGGGTGTTTCTCATCGCCTTTCGTGACACCGTGATTCGCGTACATGTGGTCGCATGTCTGGGGGATGGACTGCATGCTATGATGATCGTTGTGGTCAGTAGTCCAAAATCGAGTTGGATATTCGTAGCCTGCACCTTGCTAGCGTTCATTTCTACTGCGGGCGCCTCGCCGATCCCAGTTGCCAGCAAGCAACTTGTGGTTGGTATAAGCAAGCGATGGTCTTCTAAGATTGTCGAGCTCAGGCGTTACGAGCGAAGCAGCGATGGTGATGCCTGGCGACAGGTAGGAGCCTCTTGGACCGCGACGATCGGCCGTCGTGGCTTTGCTTGGGGCAATGGACTACACGACTTGGGGACACCCAAAGGTCAAACAGGTCCACACAAACGCGAAGGAGATCGCAAAGCCGCAGCGGGGGTGTTTCGCATCGGAGATGCCTACGGATACGCGAAACAGGCCTCAACGAAACTCAACTATACTCAGGTCAATACAAACTGGCGCTGCGTCAATGATAGTCGCTCGTCCTACTACAATAGAGTCTTAGATCAGCGCACGGTCGCCAAGGATTGGCGAAGCGCAGAGCTCATGCGCCGGTCCGACCACCTCTATCACTGGGTCATCGCTATTGACCACAACCATCTGCGCTCGTCAGACGATTCCACCCAACCGATTCCAAACCATGGAAGCTGCATATTCTTTCACATTTGGCGGTCACCAAAGCACCCAACGATCGGATGCACAGCGATGGCCGAGAATAAGCTCGTGAAACTTTTGCAATGGTTAGACCCAGCCGCACTACCCATCTACGTCGCGCTGCCAAGACGGGTCTATGTTACGAATCAGATCACGTGGAAGTTGCCGGTATGGTAATCGTGAAGTAGTGCTGGGTAGAGGGATGGTTGGTCTCGGGTTAGCAAGTGGTAGTATCGGGGTGAATTGAAACGCACGTATATATGTGTTTGTTGCCGGCGGTTGCTGGATCCAGGAGAACGTTGCGCTCACAAGAACAATGCTGTGCTTGGCATAACTGAGCAATCCGAGCGTAGGGAGCTTATTCGCTACGTGCATTCGGCGCACCTTGTCAGCGAGGATAAGGATGAGCACTCGTTGCGTTGGGTGGGTCGCACCTTGCTCCAACTGACTGGGTACGGCATTACGCCGCTTTTGGGACCGCTCGTCTATTTGGGGACGGCGGTGCGTTGTGGACTCAACGAAACACAGCAGTCACTCGTTGCCTGAAGGGCAAAGGTGGGTCGATCAAGGAACTCGTCGAACTGGAGAATCAAATTCTCGATTTGCGTCGTCAGATTCACAACTTGGGTATCAAGTTGGGAGAGTTCGCCGAGGACAGCGAGTTTTGCACTGTAAAGGTTACGCTGGCTGAAAACACGGAGCGCGCCGCTGCAGCCATCCCGATTTGGCACCGCGCGAAGACAGCCCTAGGTGACTGGTGTTAAACATCCTCCGGCTGCAAATACGCCATGTACATCGCTAACACGCCACAAGATGTAGCCCCGTATTTCAATACGCGTCTACATATTGTGCGCGTTATCAACGCACCTGGCGAATTTTCGCTTCGAAGTCTGTTTAACACCAGCCACCTAGAATGGAGTATCACTCGGTATCTTGGCTTTTTGGCGATTCTTCTCGCGGGAGCGCTCTTAGCTCTTGTCGCAGTTGTACTCAATCGCAAGCTCGGCGCTATCATCAACACGAGTGAGCCTAAGTAGCTCCACCTTCACGGCCTGACACATTTGAGCGCTGTGTGAGCTTATGCGATGTTGATCTCAACGGCTAGGTCATCTGCAATTTGTTCAAGGGCGCTGCGAAGTGAGTCTGTTGACAGTGTCGCCGGTGGTTTGAGGACGGCGGTCGCCATGAAAATAAACTCTCCGGACATCGGTGCGCTTTGCCGTTTTGTTGCTAGCTCCTCGACATTGACGTCATGAGTGGCGAGGATGCGGGTTACTTCTCGCACAATTCCTTCATGATCGCTGCCGGTAAGGGTAAGCTTTAGTGTCGGGCCGGTTTCGGTTGTGTCTAGGTCGGCGGTCGACTCGATTACGATGGTTAACCCGTCGGCATTGAGTTTACGCAGTGCGACTTGGAGGGCTTCTGCTTTTTCTTGGGCGACAGAGGCGCGCAGGATCCCGGCAAACTTTCCGGCGAGCCTTGCCATTTGGCTGTCTTCCCAATTGGCGCCAAAATTGACGAGGGTTTTGGAAACGAGTTCGACGAGACCGGGGCGGTCGGGGCCAATCATGGTTAATACCAGCTGTGTTTTCATATGTTGTCTTCGTTCGAGCTTAGTTGTCTTTGTTCGAGGTAGAGAGCCTATTGCAAACGGGCCGAGAAAGTATCGCAGTCGGAGACGGAGCCAGATGACAATCCGCGTCGAAACCACGTAACGCGTTGGCGGGAGGAGCCGTGCGTCCATGTTTCTGGTGCGACGCGACCGGTCGATCGTTTTTGCAGACGGTCATCGCCGATAGACGCTGCAGTTTGCATCCCCTCTTCGACGTCGCCTGGGTCGAGTAAGTTTCGGCGTTTTGTCGAATGGGCCCAAACGCCGGCGAAGCAATCTGCTTGTAGCTCTTGCCGGATAGACAGCTCGTTGGCTCTGCCAGGATTTGCTTGGCGTTGGCGAGAAACCATTTTTGAGATGCCGAGCAGCGTTTGAATGTGGTGGGCCATTTCGTGGGCGAGCACGTATGCCTGGGCAAAATCTCCTGGAGCGCCAAGATTATCCCGTAGCTCACGATAAAAGCCGAGGTCAATGTAGATGCGTTGATCGGCAGGACAATAAAACGGGCCCGTCGCAGCGGTCGAGAAGCCACATGCCGAGCGGATTTCGTCAGAAAACAGCACCAAGGTGGTGGGGTTGTAGGGTTTGTTTTGGGACCGAAAGGTTTGCTGCCAAGTTGCTTGCAGGTCGTCTAGCACAAACGAGATAAACTCTACGAGTTTTTCGTCTTGTGGATTGGATTGGTGTGGTTGGGCGGGATTCGAAGTTCCCCCCTGGGGACTCAACAGCCCAAGCACGTCCTGACCGAGAAAGTAATACAAGACAAGGCCGATGACGATGCCACCAATACCGAGCCGTTTAACACCTCGTCCCCCGACGCGGCGCCCCCGTCGATCCTCGATGTATTGACTGCGACCACCGCCCCGGCGCCATTTCATCGTTGTCCTCTCAAGTCGGGCACTATAGCCCAGGGGCGTTGGTTTCTAGTCATCGGTGTTCACCCTACATAAAACTGGCAAAGAAGATATCCGAACACATCAACCTATAAACTAGAAAGACTATCTGTAAGTCACAGTGCGTTCTTGGAAAACAAAAAATAAAAATCATCCTCATTAAGTAATTTAGACCACGGTATTATCTCAATGAGAAATCTATTCTGAATAGATGTCACGTATTCCCCTCTACTCTATATGTGCGCTGTTTCTTTCCGTTGGTTGCGGTGGGACGGATTCGGCGAAAAATACGAATCCCGATGCCAGCGTGTGTGAGGATGATTCAGACGGGGATGGTCTGTGCGACGAGGAGGAAGTGGAGCTCGGGACCGATCCAAACAATCCGGATACTGACGGAGATGGGATCTCCGACAAAGATGAGGTGTTTTTAGGGACTGATCCCCTCGTTGCAGACGAAGCGTGTGCAAGCGACGAGGCGGTCGCGTTGAGCGTAAACCGGCCGGTCGACATCATTTTTGTGATCGATAACTCGGGGAGCATGTCCCACGAGATTGAGGCCGTGGAAGATAACATTAACAGCAACTTTGCAGATATCATCGGTGCGAGCGATATTGACTATCGCATCATCATGTTGTCGAGGCATGGGGATACCGATCCAAACGAGTCGATTTGTGTCGCAACCCCCCTGAGTGGGCATGCTTGTGAAGCTCCGGTCAATGGCACTGCGCCGATTAACGGACCGAGGTTCTTTCATTATAGTACGGAGATTGGTAGTCACAACTCGTTTGCAAAGATCATTAATACCTACAATGACCCCGACGAGCACGATCTTGCGCCGTCGGGGTGGTCGCAGTGGCTGCGGGAAGACTCGTTCAAGATTTTTGTTGAGTTTACTGATGATCAACCGGATGCCACGACAAGTATTCAAACAGCGGCAGCATTTAAGACGGCACTGTTTGATTTATCACCAGCCCGGTTTGGCACTGCGGTAGAGCCAGATTTTACGTTTCATTCGATAGTCGGCTTGAAGGCGAATACACCATCAACCGCTGCCTGGCTTCCCGAAGATGATCTACAAACCACAAAGTGCAGTAACGACGTTGTTAATACTGGCACCGAGTACCAGAAACTCAGCAGGGAGACGCAAGGACTGCGGTTTCCGCTGTGTGAATTTGACAAATACGATGTGATTTTCCAGTCAGTAGCTCAAGGCGTGATCGACTCGGCTGGACTTCCCTGCAATTTTGATGTTCCCGAACCGGAGCAGGGGAGGGTGGACCTAAATCGGATTGTCGTGGTCTTTGATCCCAGTAGCGGTGAACAATACACACTGACCCGTGTCGATAGTGCTGGTGAGTGCGTTGCCGATGGTTGGTATGTAGATGGCGAGCAAATTGTGTTGTGCTCGGCGATGTGCGGAACGGCCGAGGCGGACGAAGCTGCGGAGCTTAAGATTTTTGCCGCTTGCGCAGGTCCTGGCGTCGAATAGACGGCGAGAATGTTCTAATTAGGCGATCCAGGTAATTGTCCACTCCTTGATTTCACCTTTAATGGTGACGTCAATGACATCATTGCATCGGTGCCCCATGACTGCGCGTCCTATCGGCGAGCGAGGGGTGACGACGGAGAGGTGACCATCACCACCGGGACCACCAAGGGTGACGCCTGCACCAACGGGAGCGAGAAAGAAGGTGCGTCCCTCACCGGTCTCGACTTCTTCGATTTCGACAATGGCGCCAAGCTCGACCGTCGCATTGTCGGGTAGCGGACCCGGTGAAAACCTGTCCAGGGCATCCAATTCGGCAAATGCACGGGTTGCGCGGCGATTTTGTCCCCGCGCCAAGCCCGCAGACTCGATCGATACTCGCGCATCCGCGCGTTTCTCTCTTGCGGTTACGGCAGCTTTGGCCTCATCGGCTGCGGCGACACTTGCAGTATGAGCCTCGTGAGCCAGCTGCCTGAGATGATCTTGGAGTTGATTCACAAGCGCATGTTTGTCCATGGGCGAATGCTAAATTCTCGGGGAGGGATCAGGCAAGAAAATGGAAATTTGGATGCCCCAAAGTCCAAGGCAATGGTTAATGGACTAATATCGACGCCAGGTTGCGCTGTCGGGTTGAAGTTTTTCGCCAATGCTTGGAGTTTGTGTAGCGACGACTGGGCAACGTCCATTTGGGTTTTTACAGCATGAATCCGAGCGTTTTAACGTATTTGCGGTACCGATTTGTCGGGTTTGGTAGACTAAGGCCTTTCGCGGATTGATTGTAGCCCGATAGAAACCACCCATCCGCCCAATACGTCGTTCAACAAAAACATTTTTCCACGATCGAGTCGTTTTTCATGCTTGTTGTGGCAATGCACGCATGCAGGAAGAGATCCAATAGAAGCGAATACAGCTTCGTAGCGATCGTTTTCGACACGTGAAACTACTTGCTTGGAGTTTGCAGCAACTTTCATAGAGTGTACGGTCTTTCCGAAAGCGCGAAATTGACACTTTTAGAAGAATAGATAGCGGTGTGTGTTGCTCTATCTGATGCGAAATGCGCGATAGAATAAGTGATTTTGGGCGAGATCACGGCAGAAATGGATGTCGCTGCTTGCATAAAACTAGTGCTTGCACGAACTCTAGCCGCATGACAAAATGGCTGGCCCGCATCGGAATCGCTCGGTCCAGTGTTGACAATCACGGGTTCGAACGGAATCACAAGTTCACCTAGGTTCGCTATTGCAAAGCTACGCAGCACGGTCAAACAGAAACAATCTGGCGCAGGGCGCAGTAGGTAGTTCTGCGCCTTGTGTAACAGCCAGGAAGTCAGTCGCGAGAGCAGTAAATGGCATTTCGTGACGAACGTGACGCGCTCTACCAGCGCGTCGTTAGCCTGGAGAGACAACTCGCCGCTGCGCAGGCCAGCGCTGATGAATCCGAGGAACTGAAAGCACGGCTGGCGAAGGCGCAAGCGGAACTGGCTCGCCTGAAACCCAAGTGCAGGGAACAACGCATATGGTTCTGTTGGTCGCGTCAGTTTCCCATCGGTATTGGCGGTTTGCTTCTCCTAGTGCTTTTTTTTACGCCACTATTTGGAAGCTTGTCCGCATCGTGCGGTGGCTACAAAGCTTTCTTAGTCCAGTCACTGGAGGCCTGTCCGAGGGCGCAAGAGCTCCTCGGGGAGGACATCTCGATCTCGTACACACGTCTGGGCTGCGGTACGGGCAGCACGGAGACCGAGGGCGGGACCGGCCACGCTAGTTGGGCGCTGCCCTTCGCCGGGGACCGAGCTGGCGGCACGCTCAGCTTTGACCTTGAAAAGCACGGCGGCAAGTGGATGATGACCCGTGGCGTTCTGGATGTGAATGATGGCTCTGTCAACGATCAGGTTGATGTTCACGCTTGCATTACGCGCCGCAACGAAACACCAGAGAAGATGATCCAGACTACAGCCGCACGTTGTGCTGGCGGCGATGCTGGCGCATGTCTCACGGTCGGCGCGATCTACGAGAAGGGTCACGGCGTTGTGGCGGACGCTAAGCGAGCCGTGGAGTTTTACCAGAAAGCCTGCGACCTCGGCCTCAAGGCTGGATGTCGCTTCGCCAATCCACAAGCAGAGGAGATGCCCCCATGAGATGGACCAATATTGTTTGCCTGTTGCTCGTCGCCGCCTGTTCCAGAGAGTTGGCACAGAAAAACGAAGATGGACTAAAAGGAAGCTTCGATGGGAAAGTGTTGCGGTCGACGCACCCATCGGTCGCCGAGGGAACTCGATGCGAGGGCACGATAGAACGAAAAGCAGCCAGCTCTACGGCTCACGTTACAGTCGTATGTTCTGGTATCTCCATTTACGACGGAACCGGGGCTTTTTCCCTCGACGTTCGGGACCCCAAAAAACGTGAAGACGACCGTATAGAGTTCAATGATGCCAAGACCAGCGATGTTGACAAGACGCCCGCCTGCAACCTCGTTGGCGAAAATGCTAAGGCCGACGGTGCCGGTGGGACCTTGACCGTGAGAGATGCGGGGGGCAAGACAGCGTTTGAGATTGTGGTTGTTCTGTAGTCAATGTCGCTTCTCGAGTCCCTCGCCTTCCGCTGCACCTCGCGGGGCGGATCCCAGCCAGGTCTTACACCTGGTGCTCCAGGTAAACTGCAAGCACTCGTTATCGCAGCTGTAGTCCTACAGCCAGCTGCACGATTACAGCAACGCGGTCGATTCCTGGGCGAGGTACCATCTGAATTCCATCAAACGCGTTGGTCGCTAGCGGAGCAACCTCGCCATTCGAGACGCCCATGGCTATGTCGCCATTGAACAAGCAACGTGGCAGCTCTTTTACCGGGCTGCTAATAACCTTGCCAATCTCTACACAAAATCAGCGGGAGCTGGCATTGGGAGCGACACGGGCACAGGTTCCGGTGGCAGCCATTGACTGCCCGCGATCGACACGCACATGAACGACGTGAGTACAGCCGAGTTTGCGCGCGTGTTGTTTCAAGGCGCCAATAACGTCGGCAAGCTGACGATCTTCACTGGCCATGACTTGGAGAATAGCAATCTCCTGAAGCTGGCTGGGTGTTTCAGCTCCGTCCATGACAATGGTAACCTCTGCATTATGTGGAGCAGCGACCGGACCAATGAGCGCGTGTTCAACCTGCAGATAGCTGCAGCCGCCCAATAGCAACAGTCCAACCAAAGTGTAACCCTGTACCCCTGTTGTGATTTTGAAGTGCAAGTGCTGGTTCATCTCTTTGCCCTGGTCCCGGGCTCATCTATTTGATGTCGTAGCGTTTTAATTTGTCGTAGAGGGTACGGAGCGCGATCCCGAGGGTTTGTGCCGCCTGTTTCCGGTTGTTGCCCGATTCCTGCAATGCAGCGACAATCGCGGCGCGTTCTAGATTGGCTAGGGTTGCGGGCTGGGTGGTTTGGGGGGTTGCTCGCGCTGTTGTCCGATCGATTTGGATATCGTCTTTGGTGACGGAGCGGCCATCGGCGATGATGACTGCGCGTTCCAGGGCATTGCGAAGCTCGCGTACGTTGCCTGGCCAACTTGCGGAGCGGAGTTTTTGGATCGCCGGTTCGGACAGTTTGAGGTTCGGTTTTCCTAGCTCGCAGGAAACCTGGTCAAATAGAGCCAGCGCCAAGGGCTGAATGTCCTCGCTTCGCTCGCGAAGTGGTGGCAAGTGAATCGGAAATACAGCGAGGCGGTGGTAGAGGTCCTCACGGAAGGTTCCTTTTTGCATCAACGCTGATAGGTCTTGATTGGTTGCAGCGATCCAGCGCACATCCGCGTCGATGACGCGAGTGCCGCCGACGCGTTGGAACTGGCGCTCTTGAATGACTCGCAGTAATTTCGCCTGGAGTTCGGTCTTGAGTTCACCGACTTCGTCGAGGAAAAACGTGCCCCCATGGGCGAGCTCGATACGTCCACGCCGCTGTTCGTGGGCGCCAGTAAAAGCGCCTTTTTCGTGACCAAACAGCTCGCTCTCAAGCAGCGTGTCGGTGAGTGATGCACAGTTGATTGCAACAAATGGGCCTCCAAAACGATCGCTCCAATTATGGACACACCGTGCCGCGACCTCTTTGCCGGTGCCACTTTCACCGACGAGAAGTACTGTTGCAGCCGTCTTGGCGACTTTACGCATCGATTCCACCGCGGGTTTCATAGCCGGATCGCCCCAAGTGAGGCGAATCTCCGGTTGTTGTCGTTTGGCGTGATCGCTTGCGACGATCATGCGTTTTCTCTCGAGCATTCTAGATACGACAAGTCGAAGTTCGGCCGGGCTTTGGATTGGCTTTTGTAGATAGTCAAATGCGCCGAGCTTCATTGCCTCGACCGCTGAGTCGACGCTTCCATGCGCAGTGAGCATAATTACCTCGACATCGGGTTGATCTTTGCGTAGTTTGGCCACCAGCTCCATCCCGGACATTCCCGGCATCTTGAGATCGGTGAGCACTCCATCAAAATAGGTTGATTGCAGAAGCCGTAGCGCAGTTTGGCCGTTATCGGCTTGCTCGACGGTATGACCATCACTGGTGAGCGCTTCGGCTAAGAAAGAGCGAATGTCTTCTTCATCATCGACAACGAGGATCTTCCCCATATTACGAGTTCCTTTCTGAGAGTCTCCCACCTGTGGAGAGCGCGATGCGGAATACTGCGCCACCCCCTGGGGCGTTGGAAGCAGTGATCGTCCCCTGATGCGCCAAGACGATGCGTTGGGCGACGGCGAGTCCTAGTCCCGTCCCCTGCGTACGCGTTGTATGAAAAGCCTCAAATATACGGTCTTCTTGGCCCGCCGGGATGCCATCACCGTGATCGCGGATTTCGTAGATCAGTTGTCCGGCCGCGGCGAATACCCGTGCCTCAACGGTTGCGGATGGAGGAGATGCTTCGAGAGCGTTCCGGAGTAGGTTTGTGATCGCTTGGCGCATTCGCTCGGGATCGAGGAACCATTGTCCTGGTGCTTGGTCGGCGATGACAGAAATCCTATCGTCTGCGATGTCCTGTGCGGCGGTGGTCAAGATATCGCTTGGGTTGGTCTTTACCGCCGCGATCGAGCCTGTTTTGACAAAATCTAGCAGGTCGCTTGTTAGCGTCTCGAGACGGTTTGCTGCGCGGACAACCCGAGAGGCATTTGCCAGTTTTGCGGGGTCCTCTGCCAACCGCTCTTCCAGTAGTTGTGCGTGCCCCTTAAGGGCTGCAAGGGGGTTGCGGATTTCGTGGGCCAGTACGGCTGACATTTCGCCAAGACTTGCAAGATGATGCTGTTTTTGGTTAAGGCGATCTTGTTTTTCTCGTTCACGAAGCCAGCCAAAAGACAGAAATGCCGCCATGACTAAAACGGAGGCGACGCTGATATTGAGAAGTAAGCCTCGCGTCGCGCTCTGCTTGAGTTGGTTTGCGAGTATTGGTTCAAACTCCAGGGTGAGAAAGGGGCCCTTGCGGCGCTTTTTTCGATTCCTCTTAAACCGCCGTGGGCTTCGCGTCGCGGTCACGACGATTCGGTTGACTTTTGTGTCTGTGTGAAATGATAAGCCCGGTTTGACGTCCGCGGGGACGAGCCCCGAGGAAGTCCCGGCGCTGAGTCTTCGTCTGGCCCCTAGGGCGACATATCGCGCTCCTTCGCGTGAATGATCTTCGAGCCACTGATGAAGGGTTTCGCTGGTGGGCGGGCCTGTCTGATTGCGGAGTTCGCTACGCAGGCTATAGATCATCGCACTGGCTTGACCGCGGGCCAGCTGCTCTGAGGCGTCACGGACACCGCGATAGTTATTCCACGCGGTGATCGTCAAAGCGATTGCCAAGACGACAGAGGCAAGCATAATGCCCCACCGGATGCGATGGAGAGAGCGTGAGGCGCGAGCGGG
Source organism: Kofleriaceae bacterium (assembly GCA_965223575.1). Lineage (GTDB taxonomy): Bacteria > Myxococcota_A > Polyangia > Haliangiales > Haliangiaceae > CBDCWZ01. Next base: position 49,410 of record CBDCWZ010000088.1, on the reverse strand, counting down.
GACCATTGTTTGCCAGTGTACCACAGGGAATGGGGGCGACCTTCGGTCGCCCCCATTGGGCTATTACTCTTGGTTGTCTCGATCTTCTGCGTACGTGTGGTCGTGGTGTTTCCGGTGACGCTTGTGTTTGCGGCGCAGGTGTTTGCGGCGCATGAAACGCTTCACTGTGATGGTGAATTCCTGTTTGGATACAACGCCGTCGCCATTGCGATCCACCTTGTCGAAATGGTTCCGGATCGGCATGCAATTGTCGGTGAGTTCGCTTTTTTCGATTTCGCCGTTTCCGTCTTTGTCGAGTTTGGCAAAGCGCGTATCGATTCGCGCCTGGCGAGCGGCTTGGCGCTCCTTTTTGTTGAGACGACCATCGCCATCTTTGTCGTGGTTAGCGATTCGTTTGGCTTTGCGTGCCGCCCGCATTGCATGTCGTTCGTCCCGGTCAAGTTTACCGTCATTGTTGGTATCAAACTTGGCGATCTTTTTTGCGTGTCGCTTTTTGAAACATTGCATTTGCTCGGGGGAGCGTTTGTGGCGCGGATGCGCGGATGCGCTTTGCATGGAGGTCGCTAAGAATCCAAATAGGGTCGCAGCGACGATGAAGGATAGGGATTTGGGGTTCATGGCAAGCTCCTGGGTTGAGATAGATGTTGTGCGTTTCGGATGACAGTGACTAGACATCGCAAGCTTTGTGCCAGCGCGAATTCTTGTAACGCGCTGAAAATACAGGATTGTGTCGCGGGGAAGTCCGGCCAGGAGCATGCAGATTCTGCAGTTTGAATGCCGGTTTCGCAACCGCTTGCAGCGCGCTTGAAAATTGCATCGCCCAGCTGAGCCTGGGGCTGGAGGGCAACTTCGGTTTCATATTCGGTGCGTCCACACGGTAGACTGTAGGAATGTCAACGACCCTATTGCCGCCTTCGATTCGCCGTCTCGTTGAACTGGCCCTTGAAGAAGACGTCGGCCGGGGGGATATAACGACCAATGCAGTGGTCGGCAACAACGCTGTGGCTGGCAACCAAGTTGACCAAGCGACCGGCCACGTTGTCGCCCGGGAGCCCCTTGTCGTTTCTGGATGTCTCGTTGCGGACTATGTATTCCGTTACGTTAACGACAGCATCTCGGTGGAGCAGGTCGCTGTAGAAGGGGATCGACTCGCTACAGGCGATGTCTTGATGCGAGTGACTGGACTGGGGGCGGGGATATTGATAGCGGAGCGAACAGCGCTAAATTTTTTGCAGCGCCTATGCGGGATCGCAACGCTCTCGAGCCGTTTTGCACAGGCGGTCTCGTCGACCTCGGCCGCTATCGTGGACACGCGCAAGACGACCCCAGGGTTTCGCACCCTAGAGAAGGACGCTGTTCGTGCCGGCGGATGCAGGAACCACCGCTTTGACCTGGCTTCGGGGGTATTGATCAAAGATAATCATATTGCCTTGTGTGGCTCGGTGACTGAGGCGATACGTCGAGCACGCAAGAATGCGCCCCATCCGCTTCGGATTGAGGTTGAAGTCGATCGCCTCGATCAATTGAAGGAAGCGTTAACCGAAGGCGTGGACATTGTCCTGGTCGACAATATGGCACCGGAGCAAGTCAGTGAAGCCGTAGCGATGGCGCATCAGGCCGGAGCGCTTGTTGAGGTATCGGGCGGCATTACGCTGGAGACGGTCTTGGCCTATGCGCAAACAGGGGCTGACTTTCTGTCGGTTGGTGCGTTGACTCATTCGGCTCGCGCCGTGGACATTGCCCTTGAGGTGCATCGGTGAGTTGGTTTGGTCGTGAGCGAGTTGTCCTAGACGAATGTGGGTCGACCAACGATGAGGCTGAGGAACTGGCGAAACAGGGGGCTGCGCACGGTACCGTGGTGATCGCCAAGTCACAGACCCGTGGTCGGGGACGAAAGGGGCGGGTGTGGTATTCGTCTGACACCGGCAATGTATTTCTGTCGTGTATTTTACGTCCGCCGTTGCCGCCGCCAGAAATTCCGCCGATTTCTCTCGCCGCCGGCCTGGGCGTGTGGGATGCAGTATCTTCGTTTGGGATTCACCCCTTCCTCAAATGGCCCAATGATGTCTTGGTGGGGCCACGTAAGTTGGCCGGGATTCTTTCCGAGATGAAGACGAACGGTACGAAGGTCTCCCATGTCATTTTAGGGGTGGGATTGAATGGAAATGCCAAGACCTTTCCCGGGGAATTGGCCGAGACGGCGACATCAATGCGGTTGGAGTTGGGAACGAGTGTCGACATTGCGGAGGTAAGCGACCGTTTGTTGTTGCACCTTGGGCACTGGTTGCAACGATTCTTTGATCATGGCGCTCCTGCCTTGGTAGAGCCCTGGTCAGCGAGAACGCGGTTGGGCGCTCAGATCCAGGTAACGGATGTTGAACATCCGTTTGAAGGCACAGTTGATGGGATCAATCAGGCAGGTGCGCTATTGGTGACGGACGCCAAGGGTGTGGTGCATGAGCTTGGTTCCGGGAGTATTGCGTTTGTAAACCCTAGAGGCAAGATAGGTCTTGGATAGAGCGCCTATTTGGATTGCGGTTTCCGTCGCTGGGCATGGTGGGATTGTTGTTGCCCTGCTTGCCTTCGCTTCTTCGAATCAAAGTGTGGATACGGATGCAAACGAGCCGAGCGCTGCCGCCACATCATCAGGACAGTCGCGTTCCACAGACATTGTGATGTCTGTGTCGCTGCAGGACGCCGATGAGGATTCGTCCAAGGAAGCAAAAAAGAATGCTACGCGTCGCCCGGTCATCAAGCGGGCTGCACCCCGGTCCGGACACCGGGTTGAGGCGTCCAAGGAGAATCCGAAACGAGCCACCAAGATCTCAGCTTCACCCCGCGCAGGAAGCGATGCCAGGTCGGCGCCCTTGCGTCCATCTGCGGGGGATGCCAACGCTCCTACGTCTCGGAACGTCGTTCCCCACCACTCCTTGGCTGCACTTCGAATCCGGGGCACTACCCAGATCTCCCCCCCCGCGAAAGTTCGACTTGCAATTGCACGGAAGGGGAATCCGGAGACTGTCGCGGTAGTAAAAATGTGTCTCACCAAGAACGGCAAGGTCGCTAACTTAGAGAAGATTCGATCTTCAGGATACCCTGCCTACGATCAGCTGATACTCAGTCAAATGCGGCGTTGGCGATACCGGCCCTTTGTCATCAACGCCAAGCCGGCTGCTGTGTGCACCGTTGTCCGGTTTGTGTATCGGCAGAAAGGTTAGAGCAAGGTAGGGCAGAACGATGCTCCCAGGTCGCATCGCGGATATTCATTCAACCAGCAGAGCTCTGATACAAGTGGTAGTCGGTTCCCCGGTTGTAGTTGGCGATGGGGCGTACCAATCGGTAATAAACTTATTCGACGATGATGGTGGAACCACACACCCCGCCATCCAGGCAAATAAGATTGTTGCAGCAATCGGTATTGTTTGTGCACGACTGGCCAAACTCGGAACAGGATCCGGCTGTATCGCCACATACGCCGTCTGTCGAACCTGGCGCGAGATGGCACGGTAATCCGGCACAACAATCCGATGCGGTGGTACAAGCGCCACCACTAGCAACGCATTGAGTGCCGCCACATAAAAGAGGCGTTTGCCCACTGCCACTGGGGGTGCACGGCAAACCACAGCAATCGGCGCTCGTAGCACATTCCTCTCCTTCTCGTTCGGAAGGATTGCTGCAATCAATTGTCGCTGCAACACACCTTGGAATCCCAACGCTGTCCAGCTTACACGTATCTTCCTGTAGTACATTTCCTGCGCAACAGTTGGCGTTTGCGTTGCACGAGTTGGTCTGCAGGCGACAGATTCCTCCAGCTGGCGTGCAGGAATTTCCTGCATCACACCGGCCGATGGGATTATCTCCCTCTTTGGAGCAGGTGACGTTGCTCTTTTCGCCATCTGGATTGTTGGCAGACCCACAACAGTCGTCGTCAGAACGGCAAGTTTCTCCAGTAGGACGACATCCACTGGGCGCTTGGCAGACCAGCACACCGCTTGGCCCATAGGGTAAACATGCCCGACTGCAACACTCACCACCGCAAACAGGTAGTTCTTCGCCGTCGTAGATGCCGCCGCAGACTTCACCTGCGCTCAAACAGCTGCCTGCGCCGCTTGCGGGGGTTAGTTGGCAAGTCCCCAGTGTTTTCCCTTCTTCGATCTGGCAAAGGCCTCCGCAACATTCATCATCGTTGGTGCAAATGTCACCACTTTGCGAGCAAAAAGACGGGGCAGCTGAGCAAATCGTATCGACACAATACTTCGAACAACAATCCCCTTCTGATTCACAGGAGTTTCCTGATGTTTTACAAGTTTCATTGAGTGCTTCGCACAAACCATCTGTACACGTACCACTACAGCAGCTCTCGTCGCCAGAACACGACTCTCCATCAGAGATGCACTGGTCCTCAGAACATGTAAAATCAGTACAGGAGTAAGAGCAGCAATCGGGTCCGATGGTACAAGGATCGCCAGGTTTTGCGCAAACCCCTGCTAGGCGGGTGCAAACACCTTGGTCACTGTCGCAATTTTGCGTGCAGCATTCCCCGCTATCCGTACATGCCAATCCGTTTGCAATACACTCTGCGGTGATCGGCTTGTTGCCATCGCCGCAGGCGGTTACCATGATGACTAGAAACATCATCATGGTTTTAACGACAATCATTCCAGAAAGTGTCTTCGTGACCATTGGGGAATTCATATGTACACATATGATACCGCACATTTCTCGATTCACCTTGAGTAATTTTTCCCGGTGTTAGCTGTAGGCTAGTCTGGCCACACGCTTACACCTGCGTGCCCATCCGACTTCGCGTGATGCCTAATGACATTGTACCGAGAGAGCATTTTCGCGTGGTCTGTTTTCGATGCTTTGCGGAAAATACTACCCCACGTGATATCTTCGAGAGTTGGTCACTGCGGAATGTCGCGCTTTCACACCCAAGGTTTGGACTTGCTGGATCGAAATGCGCGCTACCGCCAAACCATGCTACTGTATCGCACATGAACCATCCGCTGTTTTCCCAAAATGGCTCCCAATTTTTGATCTACCAGCGATCAGACTACCGCAGAGCTGGCCGAGTATTGGGCTACATTGGAGGATTTGCGCTGGCTCTTGGGCTTGGGGCATTTTTGGCGATTGACGGGAATATTGGTGAATTGATAGGAATGATGTCAGGCGCGTGTGGCGCGGTTGCCTGTCTCACCGGTGGATTGTTTGGACTACTCGGTCGTCACACAACGAATATCAACGAACACCGACAAACAATACGGCTCCCAGACGGAGAGACGTTTTCCTATTCGGATATCGTTGCCGTCCTAGTACTACTTGGTCACTTCCGCGTAGACTGCGGATGCACCAAACGGTCCCTATGCGGTTTACGTCCTCGCTCCCTCGGTCAACGTACATCAAGTACGCCTTGGTCGGTCGCTGTGGGCGCACTCGCATAGGGCCTCGTTTGGCACATTCCTCGCTCCTCCACCGAAGTGACCAAGTAGTACTAGGCGTCTCTTATGTTCATCGCGTGAGTACGAATAAAGGAACCTCAGAGGCGCTTCGCTATCAGATCTCCATGCTCACCAAGGGCGTTGACGACGAAGCCGCTCAGACCATTGCCGATATACGAACTCACATCGATTCGACCGCCTCCGATAAGAATTGGGATCAAGATAAACTCGATGCAATGCAAGACGAACTCGCGACAATGTCACAACACCTCACTGCACCGTCGCTTGTTATTTGCGATCACGGTGACGAGCTTGCAATTTGGCAACTTTCAGAGATTTTGGCGAAAACATTTGATGTGCCTCTCCTCGATCTATGCGGCAACACTCTCCTCGAACGAACACCAGCGCAATTGAACCAACCGTTAAGAGAAAAACTTCTCGGTACGAAACCGATCGACACACCGAAACCTGCCCCGTTAGGTTACAGTATTGATAGGGTTCAAGACGAAGTAAAAATTCGCTGGCGCAGCGGCCATGATCCCTTGGTCATTTTTATTTGGGTTGTGGCTACACTACTTGGTATCGTTGCAATCACTATGGGGGGTGTTGGAGAGTGGCGTCTGCTTGCTTTGTTTGCTGGGGCGTCAATACTCTTGATATTGGCCGCGGTGATCCTACCCAAATCGGGTCGCGGAGACACATTAACAATTACCACAACACGCGTAAGCTACCACCCGACGAGAGGTCAGCCGCAACACCTATCGATGTCAGATATCGAAGCAGTCCGGGTCAACACCGAACTACAACCCTATGTTGGCGTGATGGGCGATCGACAAGCCTTTCGTTGTCGTACCCAGAGCGCACGCGAGGCAGATTGGCTCGGCGACACGTTAACCCAGGCAATCGCGAGAGTTGGCATAGAGTCTGAGTCACCCTACCGCTAACCAAAACAGGCTCTGAACCTTCTGGGCTGGTTCCATGAACGCCAAGTCCTCTGCTGTGCGCACGGTTGTCCGTATTTGTGTATCGGCAGAAAGGCTAAGGGCTCGAGCCATATCAGCCAGTGACCAGAGGTCGGGTAATTTTTAGCTATAGGATGTCCAAGGAAAGACCTACTTCTGGGCAATTTGGCTAAACTTTTTTCGATGTTCTAATCATATTGTCGTAATAGTTCTTACACAGTGGTAACAATCCTTACGGTTTGCTGTATTTGTGAATATTTTTGTCATTTATAGAACATTTCTCCTTGAACGGACCTCGAGAGCGCTGTTAGTTTGCTTTCTTTTGAGAGCCACTGAAACAGCACGGGATTTGGAACACCGATTCTCGTCACCGTTCGCATCCCCTGGAGGTCTGACATGAAATGGATACCTTTCGCCGTTTTTACCTCCGTTTCATTTGCTACTGCATGCACCGGTACAGAACTGGCTACCAACACTGAAGAGATTGTTGGTGGGACCGACATTGAGATAGAAGACCGACCTTGGCAAGTTGCATTGCAAGATAAAGGACCCGAGGAGCATCGGTGCGGCGGATCCATTTTGGGTCCCGAATGGGTTATCACCGCAGCCCACTGTGTTATCAATCGATCTCCCGATGATCTGCGCGTCGTGGCTGGATTCACCGAATACACCGACTTGGACCTCGACGACCTCGGGCAGGTGCAGATTTCGGACGTCATAGAGATCAAAAAAAGAACCTTCTTGGGTGGCTTCAATTACAACATTCGGTCAGGCAACATTGTGCTGCTCCGGTTGGCGACACCGCTCGATTTATCCGGGGCAAAGGTTGAGAAGATCGCAATCGCAAGCCCAGCCGACCGTCATCGCACTGCACCTGGCCTCCCTGGCCTGGTGACCGGCTGGGGAAGTACTCGGGGTGACGATTTTAAGGCGGTATCTAACCATCTTCAAAGCTTAGAAGTCACTTTTGGTTCGGTGTCCAGGGCGAGAGCGAACTATGGATTTTATATCGATGGGAATCAGATGCCCGCTTACGCTTTAGAAGCCAACAAGGGGGCCTGCAGGAAAGATGCTGGCGGTTCGCTGACAGACAACGTCGAGGGGGTCGACAAGATTCTTGTCGGCGTCTACGGTTGGGGAGCAGATAGTTTGGGAGGAAGAATAAGGTCCTGCGACAGAGCGAGCCGTTTGCCAGATATGTATACTCGCGTCTCTTCGTTATCGTTACATAACTGGATTGTTGCAACAATGGCAGAAATCCCCGAATCCGGGAGGTGGCCAAACGTTTCATTTCTCGAGCCTGTATCGAGCCCAGATGAAATCATAGATGTGAGAGGAACGACTCGTGTTCGGCTTGATGCGTCAGATGAGGATGGCACAGTTTCGCGGGTAGAACTCCTGCTACCAACGGGGAACAAAATTGTGCTTGACGAACGCTCGGGCGAAGGCTCGTATGAACACCGTTGGGACACAACTGGTCTCCCTGAAGGAGAGGCGTCGCTTCATGCTTGGTCGTTTGACGAGCATGGATTGATCAGCAAGGAGGCCAAGCTTACAGTCAACATCGACAATTTTGATGACGCAACCGTCGCATTTGTAACACCGAGATTGCGAGAAACTGTACAAGGGGAGGTCCCCATCGAACTTGACGCAAACCCAGGGGGACAAACGATCGATCGGATACAATTGACCATCGCCGGGCAATCTCCAATCGAACTAACGACGTTTCCATATACACATACTTGGGATTCCCGTAGCGTCCCTGACGGAATCGTGACACTGACAGCTACGGTTATTGACACTGTCGGCCGACAAAGCACCACAACAACCAAGATTACCGTAGCAAATCGGCACAGCGAATTTTGCTTTTCTCAGTCCTCGGCGACACCTAAGATAGAGGTAGCCGAGAATGGCACCGCATGGCAAACCGTCATATCCATCGACTTAAGTGACCTCTTTACCGCTATTGACACTGCCGTTCCTCATGTTTCATTCATACTAACTGCACCATCGGGCCACAACTTAAGGTTTCCCTTTAATTCGCGCGAATTTGATCCTCCCCTTTATCATTTGACAACAGACGCATTTGCCGGGACGAGTATTACGGGAAACTGGACTCTGACCGTAGTCTCGGGTGTTATCACATTCGTTCGGCTCGACGCTTGGTCACTCTCTTTTGTTTGCGCCGACACAGTATGCGGGAAGACACGCTTCGCAAACGAGACACCCATCGACATTGTCGATGAAACACCGGTTACCTCGGTCATCGACTTGCCGGACATCGAAGAATTAGAGTATCTAAACATTTCGCTCGACATCGAACACGAACGGATTGGTGACCTTGAGGTTACGCTTGCTTCCCAAAGCGGGACAGAGCTGGCGTTACAAGAGGGTGCCGGTGGCATTCTTCAGGGCTTTCCAGATTTCCGAGGAAAACCATCGCAGGGGCCCTGGACGCTCCGCATCGAGGATACGGGATTCATTTTTGGGGGCAAGCTACGATCGTGGTCGATAACACCGCAGTTCAATTGTACGGAGGAAGACCCGGACCCAGCCCCACCAATTGCCCGGTACGGATTCGAGGATGGGAGCCAAGTTGGAGTTGATGGGTTGCTTCCCGCCGAATTTGAAGGGGAGCCTGAGTTTCAAGGCGGGGTAAATGGAGACGCTGCTGTATTTGACGGTGATAGCCAAGTGCTGCGACTCAATAATGGTCTGAGCATCCCGAGTGATTCGCCTCTTCAGCTCACAGAGGGTGGAACGATCACGGCGTGGTTCAAGCAGTGGGACGGCGATGACTATCAGCGCATCGTGGATAAATCCGACGACGTCATGGGAAACAACGGTTACGCACTCATCGCCCATGCACCGAGTCGCAGTATCTTTCTTTGTGTTGATCGCAATTGCTACCAAACCGAATTGGGGAGTTACCAAATTGGAAGGTGGACGCATGTAGCGGCCGTGATCGATACGGGATCCGATGCAACGGATGTCTCCTATCAGGTCTATATCAACGGAAAACAATCTACGTTCCTCGGAAACCGCAGATTCGTCAGGCCAGTGGCAGCGGAGACGCAAAATGTCTATCGGGTCTTGGAATCACGATTCCGGGCGAGAGTTTCACGGCCTACTGGATGAGGTGGAGATTTATACGTCTGTATTGTCACCAGAGCGCATCGCGGAGTTTCATACGACGGGCAGGGCTTTGATCCCCGAGCCAACCCAGGACCCCCAAGCACCGCTTGCCGCATATTACCCGCTGGATACTGGCGGCGAGAATACTGCGAAACCCAGCCAAGATGGTTTGGAAGAGCCTGAAGAGGGGGGGCCGCAGTTTGTCACAGAAGGTGAAGTATTGGGTGGACACGTATTTCTGGATGGTGACGATGATGTGCTCCGGACTGGGGTGGTTGACATTGAGGACTCTCTGCAACTCACAACCGGCGGAACGATTATGGCGTGGTTCAAGCAGTGGGACGGCGATGACTATCAGCGCATCGTTGACAAATCTGACGGAATCATGGGAAACAATGGCTACGCGCTCATCGCCCATGCACCCCGTAACAGTATCATTCTTTGTGTCGATCGAAATTGCTACCAAACCGAAGCGAGGAGTTATCAAATAGGAAAGTGGACGCATGTAGCGGCGGTGATGGATCTCGGATCCGACCCAACGGACGTGTCCTATCAGATCTATATCAACGGAGAACTATCCGAGGATGCCACGCTATTCCGAGGTCACAAATTTGTCAGGCCAGTGGCAGTAGAGACGGAAATGTCGATCGGGTCTTGGAATCACGACGCCAGGCGAGAGTTTCACGGCCTGCTGGATGAAGTACAGATCTATACCTCTGTATTGTCCGCAGCGGAAATCGCAGATGCTCATACGACGGGAAGGGCTTTGATCACCGAGCCGGCCCAGGACCCAGAAGCACCGCTTGCCGCATATTACCCGCTGGATACTGGCGGCGAGAATACTGCGAAACCCAGCCAACATGGTTTGGAAGAGCCTGAAGAGAGGGGGCCACAGTTTGTTGCAACAGGTGGCGTGTTGGATGGGCACGTATCACTGGATGGTGACGATGATGTACTCCGGACTGGTGTGGTTGACATTGAGGATTCTCTACAACTCACTACAGGCGGAACGATCACGGCGTGGTTCAAGCAGTGGGACGGCGATGACTATCAGCGCATCGTGGATAAATCCGACAATTATTGGGGAAACAACGGTTACGCGCTCTTCGCGGATCCAACCAGTGGCCGTATTACTCTTTGCGTCGATCGAAATTGCTACCAAACCAAGCCGGAGAGTTATCAACTCGAAGAGTGGACCCATGTTGCTGCGGTGATGGATCTCGGATCCAGTCCTGATCAGGTGTCCTATCGGATCTATATCAACGGAAAACTATCCGAGGGTGCCACGCTATTCCGGGGTCACAAATTTGTCAGGCCGGTGGCAGTCGAGACCGAACTGTCGATCGGGTCTTGGAATCACACAACCGGGCGAGAGTTTCACGGACTACTAGATGAAGTGCAAATCTATACCTCTGTATTGTCCGCAGCGGAAATCGCGGATGTCATGCGGCCAGCAGTGCCCTAATTCAAGAAAATTGACCCATTTGGAGGTATCGTTTGGATTTTTATATCGATCGATCTCAAGATAGGTGTTGGGGGTCGACTTTGCTCCATAGTTGCGAGAGATTCTCGACATGCTTTGGAGAACCCGATTACTCTTGCTTTCTCTTTTGACATTGTCTAGTTCCTGCGGCGGGGATGAAGACGCGGAGATCGAGCTTGGTATTGGTGAAAACTACGGCGGCACGATTGAGGCCGACAACGGGCCAGTAGCTGGAGCCACCATCACAGTGCTTGATACCAGTCCATTGGTACAAACAACGACCAACGCTTCCGGGCAGTTTTCTCTGAAACTTCCCGAGGGAGAGTCGAATTTACTCATTGCAGCCGATGACCACTGGGGGCTGTCTTTCCGCGTTCGCATCAACCCTGGACAAATCATTGACGATGCCGAGCCAGAGCTCGTGACCGATGCAGAGTTTACGCAGGCCATGGCAGATTTAGGAAGAGTTGTCGTTGCTTCCCATGGTGCTGTTGCCATCGAGTTCTTTGCCTCGGATCAAACATTAGATCTAACCGGTGCTACTGCAACGATTACAGCGGTGAGCGACAAACCGTTCACGTTGAACCCCGCGGAAGAAATTGTGGAATCAACAGTAATTTTTGGCGGTGATGACCAGGACCTGTTCTTCACCAACATCGCACCGGGAACGACGCAGATCCTGACTGATGGCCAAACCAGCTCCTTGATCTGCAGCGCCGAATTTAATACGACAACTGTACCGTTTGCGATAAGAACCCACGTTCTTACCAAAGCTCGCGTGTTCTGCGTAGCAAAATAGGCTGGGGTTCCACCAATTGCGCTCTTAGGCGAGCCTTGAGGACTACCTTCACGAAGGAGGTTTTCCCGAACGCTCACCCATGAGGATGGAGATCGACTCAGACTGCAATATTTTTCGGACATCATAGAGTCTCGGCTCTAATAATGGTTAGTATAACGAATCACTGCGGTACGAATCACCATAGCTTGAATCCACGTACTGCTAAGCAAATCGTGAGCGACCGTTCTTGACACATGTTCTCCGTCTGTTTCTAAATCACCAGAATCACAATGCAACTGCTTCAACATGGGGGTGTCTTTGTTCGGTTGACCGTTGGCCTACTCGCTGCCGTGGGGATTGGCTGCGGATCTGCGCAACCGTCAGAGTTGTCCGCTGAGGGGCCACCACGGGTGCTTCAAGTTGTTGTCAGCGAGCGAGTGGTCGAACCAGCACTTGTAGACAATGTTTTGACCGTACAGCGGCGGTTGGCGTTTGGCGATCACCCGCAAGTGCCGACGGAAACGGATGATCGGCAGGTGACGAATGCACTACCGCATCGCCAACGGATTCGAGTGGTTGTTGATGAATTGCTGCTTGGCAACAACTTGGAGGAGCTGGCTTGTGCGGACGGAATCACATATAGTCGGATTCCCCTCGGCACGACTCCGGATGACATCGCAAAATGTTCTGGATCTGAAGAGTCGCTTGAGGATTGCACTGGTGACAATGCGGTTTGTCAGGCAGCAGAGGGGCCGATAGGGATCCTCGATGAAAGTCCGAGGGATGGCGTTGCCGATGATTTTCGCTTGATCTCGTCCGTCGCCGAGATCGTTTGTGCAGGCGAGAGCATTCCAATCGATTTGGACAATAGCTTTTATCAACCCTCTGGAAACCAACAGATATCCGCGGTTGGCATCGATAGCCTCGGTCCGGCAATTGTATTGGTGCCCGGTGTGGATGGACTCCCAACTAGGGCAGTATGTGGGATTCGCTTTTCGAGCGAGGTCGTCGACAAGGATGGTGAGGTGCTTTGTTTACAGCGTGACGGCGATTGTACGCTCGACAATATTCAAGAGGTTCAGTTTACTGTCGATCAGCTTGGGATCGACACGTCCAGTCCAGCGGATGGGGAGACCGCGGTTCCACCGGTTCCTGAGATGGGTGAAGATTCTGTGATTACCGTCCAGTTTAATGCTGTGATCGATGCATCGACGACCGCAGCGCTCAGGCTGTTTGAGTCTGCCTCCATGGCCGAGGTTGCGGTGACTCGAAACCTTTCCCCCGAAGATGCCGGGATTGTACAGCTCGTTGTCCCGGGAGGGTATGCGCCCAATACGGGCTACGTCTTAGAAATTCAGTCTGGGGATGGTGGTGTGAAGGATCGCTATGGCGGTGCACTGGTTGACCCGGTGTCCATCGGATTTACTACTGGCTCCTAGAGCCGAAACGAGTCGCATGAAACGAGACAGGGTGCTGGGTAGGTGGCTGCTTTTTATCGTCAATGTTGTCGCGCTTGCTGGAGTCGAGTTTGTTTGGGCACAGACAGCGACGACGGGTGCAATTTACGGTGTGGTGCGGGGACCGTCGGGACCACTTCCCGGCGCAGTGGTCACCGTCCGATCCCCCGCACTCCAAGGGGCGCAGCACGCGATAACCGATGGCAATGGAGCGTATAAGATCTCGGGGCTTGCGCCGGGGCGCTATCAGATCAAGTTTTTCTATGCTGGTAGCGTCGCCGAGCGGGTTGGCGTGGTAGTGTCAGTCAACCGAGCGACACCGGGATATGGTTTTATCGACACTACGAAGTTGACGGGTGGGGAGGTGATTGTCATCGAGGGGTTCGCGCCGAGCATCGATCCGACAACGACGGCAAGGGGGGCAAAGCTCGATCGAGAGTATTTTACGAAAGTCCCTTTCCGCGGCCGTAGTTTCCAACAGGCACTAGAGATGACGCCCGGCGCGAACCCGGACGACTTGGGGCTGTCTTTCTCGGGGTCGTCTTCCCTTGAGAACCAATATGTGATCGATGGCATCAACACAACCGAGCTGTTAACGGGTGAGATCGGAACTCCACTGATTAACGATTTTGTCCAGGAGATTGAGGTCAATACGGGGGGATACAACGCCGAGTTCGGTCGGGCGACAGGCGGGTTTGTCAATCTTGTGACCAAGCAAGGATCTAATACCTTTCACGGGAGCGTGTTTAGTTATGTCGCGCCAGGGTTTTTGAGAGCAGACGAGCGCGTCAACCAGATTCAGAGTAGCTCGATTCAATCGCAATTTGACGACAAATTTAATGCAGATGTCGGCTTCGATCTGGGAGGGCCGATCGTCCGCGATTTGCTATGGTTTTACGTTGGCGTTGCGCCGCAATTTCAACGTACGCGGGTGAATAAAATTACCAAAAGCCGCGTCGACAGAAACCAAGATGGGATTCCGGATGTCGATGATGACACTGGCTTGCTCATGTTCGATGAAATTGATCGTCGCGGAAAGAATCAGGATACCCGCGGACTCCAGGGGATTGTGAAGCTCAACCTTGCGGTAACTCCGCAGCATCAAGGGCAACTGAGTTTTATTGGCATTCCCCAGTCGGCGGAGTCCGTGGAAGTCAATGGCGATCCCAGCGCTTTGGTGACCGATCGCGACACCCTCGTCACGGATCTTGCCGGGCGTTGGACCTCCAGGTTCAACGACAATCAGAGCGAAATCGAAGCCATTGCCGGGTGGCATCGGTTTTCGAGCGAGACCAACCCAGCCGATATTGGAGCTCGGTCTCGCCCGCAACAGGTGCTGCTCGGAGGCAACCTCGGAGACTGGAGTCGTTTGGGGTTTGAGTCAGCGCTTACCCAGCTGCGTTGCACGGATGGTACAGATGACGACCTGTATCCCAATATTGTAAATTGTCCCATGGAGGGGAGCAGCAGTTATGTCACCGGCGGGTCTGGTATTCTCGATGATGCGCGGCAGCAACGTCTATCCTTGAAAGGTGCGATCACCCATCGTGGACAGGCCTTTGGTTCCCACGAGTTAAAGGCTGGTTTAGATGTGGAGGACAATCGCATTTCGTTTGTTCGTGGTTTTTCTGGCGGCGCGGCGTTTACGTCCATCTATCCGCCACCCGATGCGCCCATACCGGGTTTGCGAGAGGCATTTCGACTTGTCAATTTGGGGACAGGGGACGAGATATGCCGCGATAGCGTCCAGGGGACGGAGATTCTGTGCACGATCGTCGATCAAGAGACGGTACGTGGCAATACGCTGACTTGGTCGGCGTTTTTGCGAGACTCCTGGCAGGTCCACCCTGGTCTTACGCTGAATTATGGGATCCGCTACGAAGAACAACGGCTTCGCTATGCACCCCATCTCCGGGGCACGACCGATCCGGTGAGCGGCGAGTTTCGCGGAAAAAATGCGCTTCGTTTTCGCGATATGTGGGCGCCGCGGGTTGGCGCGGTTTATGATTGGACCCAAGAGGGGCGTGCCAAGCTTTACGGTCACTGGGGCAGGTTTTACGAATCCATACCGATGAAGATTAACGCCCGCCCGTTTAGCGGAGAGGCGCTTTACCGCCAGCAGTTTCTTGAGTTTCAATGCGGCGCGCCGGATCCGGTTCTTGGACCTACGGGGCCGGGATGTTTGGCGCAAGGGCAACCGCCGATCGTTAGAGAAGGTGTTGTCGGTCGGGCGATCGTCGTTGCCCCGGGAACAAAGCCGCAGCATATGGATGAGATTGTGCTCGGGGTGGAGTACGAGCCGATGAAAGACTTATCGATTGGCATTTCCTTTCAACATCGAAGCTTGGGGCGGGTCCTTGAAGATGTATCTGTGGACGGGGGACGGACGTTTATCCTGACCAATCCGGGCAGATGGTCTGCATCGCAAGATGCTCGGCTGGTCAGACAGATCGAAGAAACACAAAACGCGACCGAAAAGGCGCGGCTACAGGGACAGCTCGAGGCGTTCCGCCAAATTCGCAATTTTGATACCGCCCGCCGTGACTACAATGCGATCCAGCTAACCGCCAAAAAGCGGTTTGCCAATGGTTTGTTTTTGCAGGGGTCGTATACCTATTCGCGGACGCGCGGGAACTACCCGGGCTTGTTCTCAGCCAACAACGGCCAAGTCGATCCCAATATCAATGCGCAGTTTGATTTCATCGAAACCGTTGCCAACCGCGACGGCGCGCTAGATGTCGATAGTCCCCACGTGCTGAAACTGGATGGGTACTACACCGCGAGGGTATCCAAGAACAACGCGCTCACCTCGGGCATCCGTTTTCGCGGATCTTCCGGGCGCCCGATCAACGTGCTAGGGAGTCACTACCAGTACGGATCGAGCGAGTCGTTTATTCTCCCCCGTGGCACTGGTGGGAGAACCGACTATGTGGCCAATGTCGATTTGCATCTCCAATATGCCCGTCAATTTTCAAACGATATCACCCTAGAAGCATTCGTCGATTTATTTAGTGTGTTCAATCGGCAGGCCACCTCGTTGGTCGACGAGGAGTACACGACCGACGACGTCAACCCCATCGTCGGAGGCAAGCTCGAAGATTTAGTGTTTCTAAAAGCGCAGGACGGCGGCGGAAACGAAACCGCGACTCCGGCAACAAGGAATCGCGATTTTGGCAATACTGTGGAGCGGCTATCGCCATTTGCCGCTCGCATCGGCGTCCGCGTAACGTTTTGATATCCTCTATCGAAACCACAGATGCCCCTTTGCTGGGGCGATTACTGTTGTAAGCGCAGCTAATACTACTTGGTCACTTCCGCGTAGACTGCGGATGCACCAAACGGTCCCTATGCGGTTTACGTCCTCGCTCCCTCGGTCAACGTACATCAAGTACGCCTTGGTCGGTCGCTGTGGGCGCACTCGCATAGGGCCTCGTTTGGCACATTCCTCGCTCCTCCACCGAAGTGACCAAGTAGTACTAACGCCAACGAGCAAAACTGTCATCATTGTTTCAGGTGGAGGCATTGTAGGTCATTATTGCTTGTTCGTGCCGCTTTGAGCAACGAGAAAACCGGACCTGCTCGGCGTTGGCGTAGCGTTTTTGCGAAGAATCAGACTTTTTGGGATTCATTGGAGTGGACTCAGCAATCTCAGTGTGTTGGCCGGATTACTATCGGTAAGTAGCGCTGGCAATGTGTGGTTTTTTTGCGGTAAGAACAGCATGTGTACGTGCAAAAACCGGCGCCGACGTTAAACCCAGACCAGCAAAATGCGGTGGAGTATGGCGATGGTCCGCTGATCGTGCTCGCCGGGGCGGGGACTGGGAAAACCCGTGTGCTTGTTGACCGCATTGCTCGTCTGGTGAGAAAGGGGACGCCGCCCAATCGAATCCTCGCGGTGACGTTTACCAATAAGGCCGCTTCTGAAATGCGAGATCGATTAGAATATACCCTCGCCGCGTCAGCGCGATCAATGTGGATTGGGACGTTTCATGGGATATGCGCCCGTTTGTTGCGAGAGATGGGCGAGCATATCGGAGTCGGTCGCGATTTTTCTATTTTTGACGATGATGATCAGTCGCGTCTTCTGAACGCTTTGCTCAAGGAGCACAAACTAGACGACGCAGCGAGCCCACGCACCTTAGTCACCTGGATCGGGACGGCAAAAAATCGTGGTCGCGATCCCGTCGATACCGCGACAAATAGCTACGCAGAGCAGATTTTACGCACGATTTATCCTGAGTACGAGCGTCGTCTCAGCCAAGAGAACGCTCTGGATTTCAACGATTTGCTATTGAAGGTGCGTGATCTTGGGCAACACCCGCACGTTGGCCAGGAGTTGGCGGGTCGCTTTGATCATGTTCTGGTTGATGAGTTTCAGGATACCAATTTGGTCCAGTACCAGTTGGTCCAGCAATTTGTTCGGCACCATCAAAATATCACCGTTGTCGGCGATGACGATCAGTCCATTTATAGTTGGCGCGGGGCGGAGCCGCGCAATTTGTTGGATTTTGATCGCGATTTCCCGGATGCAAATATCGTCAAACTCGAACAAAACTATCGCTCGTCCGGGGCAATTCTAACTGCAGCAAATGCGGTGATCGCCAAAAATATCAATCGTCGCGGCAAAGATTTGTGGACCGATCGGGACGATGGAGATCCTCTGCTGTGGGAGGAAGTGGAGACCGAGCGCGAGGAAGCGGATTTTATCGCTCGCGCGATCGCGGGTCTGGTTGAGCAGGATGGATGTGAGTGGGGCGATGTTTCCGTCCTGTATCGGACGCATGCGCAGTCGCGGATCATTGAAGAGCAACTGCGCCGATATAGCATCGACTATCGCGTGGTTGGTGGCGTGTCCTTTTTTCAAAGGCGAGAGGTCAAGGACATCCGCGGCTACTTGCGACTTGTCCTGAACAGTGCGGCAGATTCGAGTTTCGAGCGGATCGTCAACGTTCCGTCGCGAGGTCTTGGGAAGACGACTGTGAATCGGGTGAAGGCCCACGCGCGGATCGCACAGATGAGCTACATGGATGCGGCGCGGAGTTGTGCTCATGGCGCTGTCGCATCGGTTGGAAGTACGGCACGCAAACGGCTGGGAGCGTTTGTCGATATTATTGATAGCCTGCGATCGGTTCAAGTCGGCGGCGCGTCGGTGTCAGAGTTGATTATTCAAGCAGTGGAGCGAAGCGGGTATCGAGAGCGACTGGAGATCGAAGACTCACCGGATTCGCGAGATCGTTTGGCAAATCTCGCGGAGGTGGTCACTATGGCCTCAGATTTTGATGAGGAGACCGAGGGGAAGGGGAGCTTGATCGAATTTGAGGAGCGGATTTCGCTTTCGTCTGCCAACGACGTTGAGGGCGGCAAAGGGGCTAGCGTGACGCTCTCGACGATCCATGCGGCAAAAGGACTTGAGTTTCCGATAGTGTTTTTGTGCGGACTTGAGGACGGATTGTTTCCCTCGCTGCGAGATCGAGAGGATGGGCACGGTGCGGAGGCGGGGATCGAAGAAGAAAGGCGGCTCGCGTACGTTGCCATGACGCGCGCCGAGAATCGCTTAATATTGAGCAGCGCCCGGACGAGACGACAGTGGGGTGAGGTGCGATTCAACGAGCCCTCTCGGTTTTTGCACGATATCCCGTCGGAGTGTCTATCCGTGCGAACAAGACCGCGGAGGGATACAAATCCTTCCTGGAAGCGCAGGGCGAAATCGGCGCCCCAGTACGACGAGTACGATCAACGTACGTCCTACGATAGCGAGCCAATCTACTCGCCCGAGGAACCTATCATTGACGGAGCATATCAGCTCGGTGATGAGGTACGTCACGCATCGTTTGGCGTGGGGCGTATTATTGAAGCGCGCGGGGCGGGACAAGATTGCAAATTGCTCATTGATTTTCAGGCGGTAGGCCTCAAGACGATTTTATCCCGTTTTGTTGAGCCCCGCTGATCTCTAGCTTTTGCCTAAGCTCCACGGAAACATCTATTCCAGTGTCTCCACCGGGCTAGCGGCGGTCTATCCAATCTGGTCCCGTTTTCGGGGGGATTGGTTTTTTAGACGTAGATCTATTCAGGACTTGCCGACCTGCCCAAATGAAAAGACGGCGGGGATCATCGCAGCGCCGCGCATCCCATGGCGTGAGGTTCCCTGTTGGTCCAGAATGCAGCGATTGTTAGAAGCTGCCGCTGAGTAGGGTCACTCGTACTTCTAGGGTCCGCTTGCTGGCGACTCTAGATGGGATTACGCCGATGTCAGGTAGCTGCAAGCGGATCTCGCTACCACCGGGACCGAGATGGATTTTCGTAATGACTCTGGCAGACCCATGGACAAACTTTACGTCAGTGTTGATCCGGAACTTAAAGTTCTCTTGCGAGCCCGCGTTTACGCCGAGCCATAGCTTCCGCGTGCGAGAATCAAAACCCATGCTCATATCATCAAGAGATACTTTGCCAACAGCTGGACCAACCTTGTTGGCCAGTGCTGGAAGATGTTTGGGCTTCTCTGCAAGGTCCAAATTTTCCGCATGGGAATAAGTGGACAGCATGACACCAAGCACAACGATGAGAAGAACTAGACCGCGCACCATGAACATAGTCATTCAATTGGGACGATAAGTTCTGTATGGATAATCACAAAATGATGTATTATTGTGGGATGTCAACATACATAGCTACTACATGTGTGATAATCACCGTGGATACCATTGAATCGAACAATGTTCAATTTGTCTCGTGATATTAGGAATTCGCGGATTAATGGACCATTAGTTACAGACACAACGTAAATCGGATCTTTTTCGAGGCGGTCTTTTGTACGCCACACGAGCCGTGCGGACGGACTCCCTGCACCCTGTTTTGAGTTAAAGAATAGATGGTGTTGAGCAGGCGAGTTAGGAACTACTCGATCAAACACGTGATGGAGTTTGGCGGGGTTTCGAGAAATTCGCACAACTTAGTAGTGCACCGGGGTGTGCAGGTTTCGCTGCCAACTACTTTGGTTCCCTCCGCGCAAGAAGAACCACATGGCGAGTATTGTCCGGCGTTAGGAATCGGTTCGCAAAACACCGCGTTTGATGTGTTGTCTGTTGCGCAAGTCCTGGAATCATCTTTGCACTTGTCTAGAGAGCTGAACACGTAAATTCACTTTCCGACGCTACCCCTCGAAATCGCTGGCTACGTTGTCCTCCTTGACGGGACCCAACCCCGCCCGCCCACGCCCAAATACGGGCGAATCTATGTTGGTTGCGCCTGATTTTCGCCTGGAAACAGACGGTTGCATTGGCAGTGTCCGCCTCGCCAACGATTCCGATCCTTTACCGTCGATAAGCAACTTTACGTGTTCAGCTCTCTAGATTCTCCTACAGTCAGTTTCGTTGTAGGCAGTTTTTCGATTGGCGCGCGGTGAAACAATACCGACGCATGATAGAATGGATGCGAGACTGTGGGAGGACGAATGAAAATGATTTTGGTGCTGAGCATCCTTGCCGCTGACGGTACCGAGATCATTCGAGACGAATATAAGAATCGAAAAGCTGGTGCGTTCCTAACCGGTGGGCCAATGCCGAAGAGGCGGTAGAATAGTCGTTTGATGAGGGAAAGCTACTGGCAGCGTCGGGTTTCCTGGTCTGATCGAGAGCAACCCAGATCCTATCCAAACAACGTCGACTTTGCTGTGATTGGTGGCGGTTACAGCGGTTTGTCCACAGCGATCCAGTTGCGCGAGTGCAACCCCAGCGCGGCGATTGTATTGCTTGAGGCCGAGCGGGTGGGCTACGGTGCAAGTGGTAGAAACGCTGGGTTTCTATCGCCGGTCGCAGCGCCGATTTGGTTGCTCGGAGCCGACCGGTCAACGGAGCAGGCTTGGGCGGCCGCGCGCTTAAACAAGGAGATTCATGCAATTGCAAAATGGCTGAAGGAAAGCGTGCCTGACACCGAGATCTGCAACGCAAGTCTCAGTATCGAGGCCTGTGGTAGACTGTCGGATTGCGGGCTGGGTGAATTTGCGCGCGCACTCGATTTCGTTGGGCTTTCGTATCACTTGGCCGACAGTCACGTGCGTCGTGGACATCTTTGCCTCAAAATGGACGCGTACATGGTGGATCCGTATAAGCTGGTCCTTGGTTTGGCAAACTACGCAGATCTAGCAGGGATCGACATCCGCGAGCGAGCGCGGGTTCGGGCAGTAGAAACTGCATCTGACGGAGTGTGCGTGACTCTTGACGGCGGCGAGCAATTGTCTGCGCGCAGGGTGATTGTATGTACAAATGCTTACACGTCCACGCTCGATGTTGGTGAAAGGATTCGAGCCCTTGCGGTCCATAGCTTTATGTTGGCCTCAGAACCCCTAGGGAAAACGGTGTTGTCTGAGGCCGTTCGCGATGGTGATTTCACCGTGGAGCTAAACACAGTAGAAGCGTATCACCGTTTGCACGATGACCGGATTGTCTATGGTGGTATTGACAAGGTCTTCTCCCCGGCGGGTGGCGATTTTGCGGTACCAAACAAGGTGCAGTCACGTCTGATCAGACAGATGCATCGGAGCTACCCAGGCATTGGCCCGATTGCAATTACCGATGCCTGGTCTGGGAAGTTTCATGCGACCGCGACTGGGTTGCCGATTCTCCGTAGCTCAAAAAAGAATCCTGCGGTGATTTTGAACGTCGGGTATGGGGGCACAGGGGTAGCGCTTGCTCTTGTTTGTTCGCGCCTGGTCGCCGCGATCGCTTCTGGGGAACAATTTGCGAGCGAGGAGGACGCAAGGCTCCTTTCTATCATTCAAACGACACGCGTTCCCGTGCGAGACGCTGTGCGAGCGGTCGGTCGGTTGGCCTGCCGATTGGCAACGTGACCTCAGGGCATGCATACGTACATCTCTATGGTCCCCGCAATCGTTCGCCACGCGGCCGCTGCGTGTACTTGTTTGAAGATGGCGCGAATGGCGTTTTCGTAGCGACCATCTCGATGCGGTGTCGTGTTTAGGAAACCATCGAGCGGTTGTTGGATAAAACGAAAAAGCGCCCATTGCAATGCACCGCGCGGCCGTCCAAAGTCGGTGACCACAAAGCGTCCTCCAGGGCGGAGTGCATTGCGCGCAGCGGTGAGCGCAGTCGTTTTCGCTTGCGGCGATAGGTGGTGAAAAGTCATTGTCGAATACACTCGATCAAACGTGCCCAACCGGGGGAGAAGAGTCATGTCGGCTTCATGGAATGAGATGTCGACACCAGCATTTGTGGCATTGCGTTTGGCACGTGTTACCATCGTCTTATCAATATCAACCGCCTCGATTGTCACATCCGGGTGACCTTGTTTGATTTCGATCGCGAGCCGTCCAGGGCCCGCGCCAAGCTCGAGAATACGCTGTCCCGATTGAAGGTCGAGCGCGTTGATCAACGACGCGCGCATCCGGGATGCTGCACTCCAGCGCCGAATCATTGGGTCATAGAGAGCGGTTAGCCAGTGAAAACCCAAGGCCGGTACGTAGAGACTGCGATGTTTGGAAAGGTTTCGTCTATTCATGCCAACTCGCTGGGATTGCACCATGAAAGCAGGTAATCGTGCGCGGGGCCATCAGGTGTGAAGATCGCGCATGCGATAACCAGGGCACGACACCCTCGTGTGCTGGCCAGTTGGGTTCAATCCCGGGGGCAAGCACATGGAGACCACTTTGCAAAAAATTTGATGTGGTAAGTGTGGCCGGCGGCGCGGCATCCAAAAAAACTTGTCCACGCGCGTGCGAAGTCTTGACCGACCTTGGTTCCAAAGGTATCGCAACAGCGAAACCACCACAGTGCGCTACCGTCTGAGAGCAGCTTAGATTTGACTGCAGCGAGTCGCTGGTACTCTGCATGACCCGGTGATAGGGCATCGACTTTGAGTAGCTCTTCATCGATCCACAAGCCCCCCCAATCACCATGTCCCCAAAACTGAATTTCAGCGATCGACCCGTCTGGGAAGCCGAGCAGCCAGTCGAGCCCCTCGGCCCAAGAAGCGACGCCATGCCAGACATCAAAGCGTCCGAGGGCATTGTATACGATTCCCCCGACCGACCAAACATGAGTGAGTCCTGGCAGCAAGTGTGGTCCGCGACACGTTCGATCGTACATCATCAGCCGGAGCGGTGCGCTCAGCTGTCGCGAGTGCGCGTTGCGGTAGCTTCCCGTCACGCGGCTGGCCGATCCTCTGAGACGTCGCGACCGAGGAGCATACGCAGTGTTTGCCTTGAAGCGCCTGAGTAGAAACCAGCGAGTCCCTCCCACGTGGGTGGATTCTTAAATGTTCCGAAAATCATGTCCCACAGGGGAAGATTTGCATAGTTATACCCGTGAACACCGCGTTGATGATGAACGCCGTGTTGTTCTGGGCGCTGGATGATGTAGCCCAGCCATTCTGGAGTTTTGATATTTCCGTGCTGGAACACGCCGTTGAAAGCCTGCCACAGGATTACAAGCGCGGCGGCATCGGGGGTTAGCCCCATGCCGGCGTTCAGAAAGAAGACGCCGATGACGGTTCCCTCAATGATCTCAAATGGGTGAAAATAGGCAGCACCAAAAACATCCACACGCTCGGCGCTATGGTGCAGTTGGTGTATCCATCGCCAAAGAAAGTCGATGTGGTGATGCAGTCGATGGGCCCAGTAGATGATCAGCTCGGAGACAAATATTCCGACCAGCGTTCCGCCCACAAGGCCGAGTCGATTACCAGGAAGCAACCTGAAGTCTTGGATCACGCCGGCGAGAAGAAACGGGATTCCGCTTGAGAGCGCGATCACAACTGGAATAAAGGCGATGCACTTAAGCCGCCATCCGCTGATCTCTTCAAACTTGCGGGCCGGCCGAACGAACTCTACTGCAACCAGCAATGCTAGCATTCCAAACAGGCCGATGATAGCTACCCCGATGACACTCATAGAGTGTCCATTATATGCGGGTTTTCGCGGCGAAACATCCGCAGTTACTATCGGAGGTGCAAAACAGTGGTTTATTCGATCAAAGTGGGTATCTGTTGCGCGTTGCCGGCATTGGGTACGAATGAAACCCACTTGACCACATACGTATACGGTTTCCGTTCGTATTAAGAGGGGGCCGTCATGGATGGGTTAGGTCATGAAAACCCACCATCGCCGGGCGCGCTTTCTACAGCGGTTTGCATTTGATCTACATGCCTAGGAACTTTTTGTTTATCAAAATCTTAGAATACACCCAAAATTGACTGCCGATGTCATTAAACATTCTTTTTGATGAAAATCTCAGTTCTCTCTTGTTGTAATGAACCACTGGCTATGAAAAGTTCAAGGGGGAAAATTTGTAGTGAAAACGCAGTTTGTTTTTTGTCTATTACCCCACTTGTCGGAGAGAAGAGCTGTCCTCCATGCAACACAATGTTTCATTGCCATCCTGGTTTTTTTCTGTTCTAGCAATTCTAATTATCGCGGGCTGTGAATACGAAGCCAGGCTTGCTTCGTCAAACTCCCAAGTGGCG
Organism: Kofleriaceae bacterium; assembly: GCA_965223575.1. Classification (GTDB taxonomy): domain Bacteria; phylum Myxococcota_A; class Polyangia; order Haliangiales; family Haliangiaceae; genus CBDCWZ01. Next base: position 24,679 of record CBDCWZ010000088.1, on the reverse strand, counting down.
AAACCACCGACTCTCGGTCAAGACCTATCCATACAGAGTTTTGATGTAGCCCTTGACGAGCTCACATCCGCCGCACTCTATCAACTCGAGGTATGCAACACCGGGACCGTTCCAGCATCCAATATCGATGTGTCGATATTATTGTCTGGAGACCCCGCTGCACCCCCCCACTGCGCCACCGATTTCTCAATTCCCCCCGCCCCAGGGACGCATCGTCCGCGTAGGGGATATCATCAATCCTGGGTTCTGCATCACGCGGTCCCAGTATGTGTCCTCGTTTGATATCGGTTCGCACACATCGTACGCGATTCTTGGATGTTTGCATGACGGTGACGCTTCTGACAATGTCAAAAGTGTGTCGTTTGACGTCGCGGCAGACGTTGCTGTCACAAACCTGACTGTAGAGCGCCAAGGCTCCCAACTCGTCGCAACTGCTCAAATCTGCAATGAAGGGCCGGTTGAGGTCACTGTGTCAGCAGGGCTTTACGTTGATCGGGATCCAGCAGATCCCGACAATCGCGTCGCGCCCGATATAGACTCAGGTCTGATTACACTCAAGCCCAAGTGGGCCCGTCCGGTGGGGTCTTGTCAAACCTTGTCGGGTGCGTATGACCTTGGGGAAGATGATGTTGCTGTCGTATGGGCAATGGCAGATTACGCACAGACGATCTCCGAGGAAAACGAGGACAACAACATCTTGCAGCAAGGGTATTTTAATTGTGATTCGCTCAATACGGCTGGACTCGATCCAGATGAGTTTGTCGTGGAGAAGGTCATCTGTCTCTACAATCAGCACAAACACGATGACTATGTAGCAGAGATCGATGCATTTCTCGCAACGCAATCCAATGTCGTTATTGCTCATCACTATGAGGACAACAATACAACGCTCGTGATGGACCCTATGGATCCTGACAATGAGGCGTTTTTTGAGGTTAGTTTGACACTCAATGATCGGGCGTTTTTTTTTGGAGAGCTTGATTCTAGACACCAACCCTGAGATCGACAACGTGCCGGCACCTCGAAAGCCGCTGGCTTCGATACTTCCCGAACACCTAACCCGCGCCGATACACCTCTTGTCACAACAAGTGCCGCTGGTGTGGTGAGTAAGGCGGTTACAGCTTCGGAAGCAGCGTGCAGTATGACGGTTGATGGTGCGAATCAATACTATGCGTTGAGCGCGTCAGGCGTACCACTTACCCCATACAAACGCGGCGCAGCATTTTTTCATGGGCCTGCGGGTTTGTGGGGGGAGCATTCGTCCCATGACACATCGTTGGACAAACAATATGTTGAGGTTCAGCGTGCGTTTCCCGGATATCACTGGGAACGCAACCATAGTACGACTGTCCTTGACGAAAATATGGTTCCTACGCTTGTTGGCGACGCCCAAAACCCGAGTATGGGATATCTTAATGATCCTGAAATTCATACATTGTATATTGCTACGCATTCAATGGTGGGGTTCGGGGGCGGAATTCAAGTAGCGGCCTATACGAGGCAAGGGTGGAAAAACGGCGGGAGACAGCAACTCAAGCAGTTAAAAGACACATACGGGCGAAAGTTTGTTACGTCCCAAAAGGCACATTCGAGAAAAGGAAAGAAATCAATTGCTGCGTGGCTTATTATTGTCCACCCCGGGGCGCTGTTTACGACACCGCCAACCGCGACGAAGGATACTCCCGCGACGGAGCTGCCACTATTCCCTGATGAAAAAAGGGGGATTTTGGGATTGGGTTACTGCTACGCCGGGGAATTTTTCGGTGCAAAAGACTATTCTTCGACGTTTCATTTAATCGCCGGCGGGTCTGATGACGGGGTCAGCTCCACTGGCTTGGCAGATTTTCGACGGTTGGTGCATTTTTCGACAAACTGGACAAGCTATCCTGCCGTGGTGAATCGAGAAAACCGCTACTTTAGCCGGGTTTGGGATCAATGGTCACGCAAAGCAAAGTTTCGCTCGACAGGAGCGGGGATCACGAACTTCGCGAAAGAGGCAGAAAAGGCCAACACGAATCCCGGTGGAACCCAATTGATCTCGTGGCGAGTGCTCCGGCCCGAAACGAAAATTCCCGATATGGAGAGCTATCCCACGGTCAAAAGCATAGGTCCCACTTCCACCAATATCGTTGGCGACTTCGGCACAAACGGAGCAAAGATTAGCAATGGGACGCGGGTCAGTTTCTCAAGTCTCGTCGAAGCCATCGGCGTCATTGTCAATCCACTCGATGCCGGTCAGGCGCCGATGAGTATGGGGGACAAAATTGTTGTCAACGTTCCCACCGCATGCGGCGGAGATGTAGCAAAAGCCGAGTGGGTAAAGACTTACTGTATCAACGATCCCGTTTCAGGTTCCTCGCACACCTCCGGTTGGCAACTTGATATTCGCGATGTTTCGCTGATTCAATTGCCTGCTCCCAAGGGGGCTGAGTTATGTCAATCCAACCCCGGTTTCGCCAATGCCAAGGCACAGATCGATGTTCACAAGCAAGACCTGCTGGAACACGAGCACTACGTGACGATTACCATTCCTGGAGGGGAGGGAAGTCCGCTGAAAGCCCCCAATGGCATTCGCTTTGAGGGCAATGATAATGGCGACTATGCTGTGGACGACTACGGTGCCGAGACTGTGTTCATCAATAAGAATGACCCGAACGCTAGTTGTTTGGTCCAGCGATGGAAGTACACCACGGTGCCTACGCCTGATTCTCCAGTCTCAGGATCCGGGTTTCGTATCCATATCCCGTGCACCGACGCATGCTCGGCAGCCGCGGTGGCACCAACCCCAAGCAATTCGCTAGACACGTCACCCACGCTCCTTAGCAAATCGGTTCTCGGTCCGGAGAATCCGGCGGAAATCTGTCTGCCTCCGCTCACCCCGATCCTTGAGGGACCGGTTGTCGATTTCTCGGGAGCTCACGTGCTGCCCATTATTCATAGACCACTCCTAGTTACGACGGCAGACCGTGGATATTTTGTCGCCGAGGATAACGTCTCGCTGTGGCGAACGGACGCCACCTTGGCCGGGACGCAAGCCATCCCACAGGCCGGGCCACCACCCAGTGGACCGGGGCCTGCAGATTTGACGGCACTGGGTACCACACTTTTCTTCACTTCTGGTCGTGACTTGCATCGAATCGACGCGACAATGAATCTGTCAGAGATCGTTCAGCTTCCAGTGGGCGTATCGCCGCCAAGCCCAAGTGATTCTCTTCATGATCGTCCAGGCTCGCTCAAGGTTGTGTCTAATGGAAGTGAAAGCGAGCTATACTTCCGCTATGGGAGATGGCATGTGCCGCTTCCTGGCATCCCGGCAACGACAGGTAAGGTGATTGCCAAGATTGGTGCGACTGGTCCTGTGAGCATTGTCTTGAACCCCGCGGTGCATCAGACGAGTTCGTTGGGAGGGTTTGGAGTGTTGTTCGATGCGACGACTCTTGCGCCGACATTGATATTCGAAGGTGGTTGTGCAACGGGATTTCCCTGCAATGATAAAGCGCGGGATGTTCCATGGATCTTCGACAATACACAAGAGGAGGTGACGGTAGAGCCAATCGCTCCACCCGAAGGGCCCCTGTTTGCTAGCGATGATTCGGTCGTGAGCATGAGCAGCCACGTGTTCTTTATTGGAAACACGAACGGCATAGAGGCTCTATGGTATTCTGCTGGCCCGTCGCCAGCTGGCGAGATGCCGTTGCTGCAAGTCGTTAAGGATACTGAAGGTATGGACCTGCAGTTCAGTCGTAACCAACAGAACAAGTTGTTCGCACATGATTCGTCGACGCTGTACGTTGTCGATATTAGTTCCCTGTCGATCCGGCGGATATCAATCGCGGATCCGTCGACGAGCACAGAGATTTTTGCGAGCAGCAATGGTTCTGTTCCCAACCAACTTACACTGGTGAATAACCAACTGTTCTTTACCGAAGGTGGCAACGTTCACGTTTATGATGGAAGCGTTGTGACTCTGCTCGATACCTTGCCAAGGGATCCCAGAGATCTGATCGAAGTTGGAGGTCGGGTGTTTTTTGTGGTCTCTGCCGTGGGGGGGATCGCAGACCAGAATGATGATGAGCTTTGGGTGATCGAGGGCAGCACCGTGCGTCCTGTTCGTACCCAATGGTCGGACTATGAGAAAGGTGATATTTCTCACTTGGCTCGGATTGGCACTACCTTGGTATTCTTCATGCGGGAACATGTCGGTGAAAAGCCATGGGAACTTTGGCGCCTTCCCATGTAGCCAAACCTAACGCATCTAGAGGGCTGAACACGTAAAGTTACTTATCGACGGTAAAGGATCGGAATCGTTGGCGAGGCGGACACTGCCAATGCAACCGTCTGTTTCCAGGCGAAAATCAGGCGCAACCAACATAGATTCGCCGTATTTGGGCGTGGGCTGGCGGGGTTGGGTCCCGTCAAGGAGGACAACGTAGCCAGCGATTTCGAGGGGTAGCGTCGGAAAGTGAATTTACGTGTTCAGCTCTCTAGGTGGCTGGTGTTAAATACGGTGTTTCTGAAGGTAGCGGGTAGAAAAATAGGTTTCGCCGGTTGTTTTCGCACTCTGGTGTTTGGATGACTCGCCTGGTCATTTCGCGCCAGGCGTAGCCCAGACCGGAAATAAGAAGGGCGATCAGGGGCAGCATCCGGTCGAGAATGGCCCAGGCGCCATTTTTGGAGCCTACGGCGAGCTTTGCCAGTCTCTTAAGATTGGTCGCAGCACAAAGTAAGGAAAAATCCTCTCTGACCCTGTCGCACCCGCGCACTCGTGCCCGGCGTCCTCCGTGTCTGCGTTGCATGAGGTGAGCGATTTTTCGCTCTACCTTGGGGCGAGTAGAACGATAATCCCGTTTCCATTTTTCGTTCCGTTGGTGAAGTCGTGAGCGCTGCAACGTTGCCTCTTTGGTGTGGATTCGGACCAAGCGTCCGGTTTTCGAAGTTGTGCATTTTGGTTTCAGTGGACAGTCGTGACAGTGCGACTCAAACGATGCCATACCCATGCGCTCGGGTCCCTTTCGGGGTTTGATCGGTACGACAATCCCCTGTGGACAGCGAACGGTTTGCTCGTTTAAATCAATCTTGAATGCGCTCTTAGCAAACAATCCTTTGCTGGGGGGCGATGGCTCTTGGACCTTTACGTTGGCTTCAATCCCTGCCTTTTCTAGCGTTTCAACGATATCCGCTGCCCCATAGGAGGCATCACCAAACACCGCGACACGAGCGTTGTCCTGGGGCGCTGCCTGCGTTTGTTCGATCGCTTCTTCGAGCAATTGCGTTGCGGCTTGTCCATCGCCCACGTTTCCCGCTGTGACATCGCTTGCCACGATCACTTCAGAGTCTGGATCGATCGAGATATGGCCTTTATATCCGTCAAATCCACGAGCCCCCGTCTTGCGTCCATGGCGCGCTTCCGGATCCACAGTCGAAATCACTCGGTCCGGAGCGACTCGCTTCACAATGCGATAGGTCCCATCTTCCCTCTGTTCTAAATCCTGCCCGACCACCGTTGCCAGTAGTGCCATCGCTTGAGCGACCTCCGAACCATATGGGCGACCCTCCATAGATACGAGAGCTGCGTGGGCGTCTTGGGCCAGTGCATCGATAAGGGATTCCTGAGCAGCCTTGTCGTCCCACGCACAACTCGGTTTGCCAGGAGTTTCGTAGGGATCGTCGCGACGAAGAACAGCACGAACACAAGCAGATTGCTCTGCGTCCAGAACCCGCAACAAGCCGCGTATTGCAGACCGTATCAGCGTCACCGTATCTTGGGTCGCAACGGCATCATACAGACACGTCGAATCCATCACACGTTTGCGACCGACCAGTCCGGCCTGCCGGCATACCTCTAACACCGCTTCGAAAATCCGATTTGGAGATGCAGACTGGCGAAGCCGCTCACGCATGTCAACAAGAACCGTATGGACAAAACCAGGATAATCGGAATCCAGACCCCCAGCCGCATACTTCCAACGCAAATCATAGCTGAATCGATCCACGGCCTCCCGATCACTGAGCCCTTCTACTCGTTGCAGAACCATCACAATCGCCACGATCCGAGAAGGAATCGACCGACGACCACGTTTCGTAAATAGATCCGAGAACATTTCGTCGGGAAACAATCGATGACCTTCTCGATACAAGAGAGAATAGATCGATGCCTCAGACAAACGAGAACGGCAATACGATGCGCCAGAGGTCAACAAACTTCCCTGCTTTGGAGGTAAACCCTGCGTCATTACTAAAGAAGATCAAATTCCATTCACTTTGTCGATCTTTCGGTACGACAAAAAACACCAGTCACCTAGAGCTCATCTCAAAAACCGGACCAAGCTTGGCTCGCGAGGCGCGTACCGAGGGAGGCGTGAGCGAGAAGTCCCCGGGTTCCCCCCCTCTTATCGACAACGGGTGGCCAAGCCCCCCGTATTGAAATACGTGACTGGGGACCTCGGAGCTCACAACATTGCTCGGTGCGATGGATCGCGGGCCAGGCGATGGGAGGTTTTTGAGATGAGCTCTAGTATTTAGCGGCCAAGACCGCGTCGAAACCACTTTTCTTTGGGCCAGCCCTGAGCGCCTACCAGAGGAACAAAACACACGGGACTGATCTCTTCCTTATGAAAACGGCGTTTATCTTTGCGCACGATGCGTGTGAGTACCTGACTGGATTGCTCGAGCCCGACTGGAATGACCAATCGTCCGCCTAGCGCCAATTGGGATCGCAATCGTGTCGGAACCGTCGGTGCACTGGCCGCAACCGCGATGGCATCATAGGGAGCATTTTCAGGCCACCCAAGGGTTCCATCACCGCAGCGTACGTGTACATTGTGATATCCGAGTTGCATAAGGCGCGTTTGCGCCTCTGCCGCGAGCGATGGTAGCCTTTCTACAGTAAAAACCTCATCGACGAGATGGCTTAGGACTGCGGCAGAATAACCAGAACCGGTGCCGACCTCAAGAACCCGGTCTTCGGGCGAAAGCCCAAGCGCATCGATTGTCAAGGCGACGACATATGGTTGCGAAATCGTCTGACCGTGGCCAATGGGAAGCGGTCTATCCTGGTAGGCCAACTCGGCCAAGCCACGAGGTACGAACTGCTCTCGCGGAACCGCGCGGAACGCTTCTAGAATTCGCGGATTGGATACTCCGCGGTAGGCGATTTGTGAATCCACCATCTGACGACGCTGCGTAACAAAGCTCATGATATTTGTTTAGCAAAATCTATGCCTCGGACCATGAGTCTGGACCATTCCCTGCAAGCCACTTATCTGTGCTGTGGTCAAATCGCGGTAGATGCTGACCGACAAAATCTAAAACAGTAGTAGCCTCCGGATTACATTGACCGATTAAGAAGCCTGGCATGATATTGCGTAGATCTAGAAAGATTTCCCCGCGCGAAACTTCTCGCTATCGGGAATTTTCGCGCAATGGGCGTATTCGCACGATGGTGCCGGGTCCTTTGCTACTTGCCCCTTTCGCTGGGGACTTGTTGGCGACACCGCCGGCATGCATCGTGCAGTAGTCCATCTGTAACCCTGCAGTAGTCCATCTGTAACCCTGCAGTAGTCCATCTGTAACCCTGCAGTAGTCCATCTGTAACCCTGACCAAAGGAGCAGCCTAGTGGCCGATGAAGACTCATTTTTGAAGCGAGATCCCACTTTAGAGGATCGTCATACGGTGCAGACGATGCGACGCGCCTACTTGCTATATTCGCGGGGATGCAGTGCGGAGCGCTATCTGCGAAAGAGTGACAATCTGATCAAAACAAATATTATGACGTCCAAGCGACGGCTAAGTGCCGAACCCCATCGAGAATAACCCATGACTGGGGAAAAAACATTGGCCGACAAGCTTCTCGTGTGCCTCGACGGCTCTCGCGGGAGCGAGGCAGGTCTTGGATATGCGCTAGCTGTCGCCCGGGCAACGCAAGCAGATCTGCCTTCTCGTTCTGGTTCTCGAATCTTCGCCCGAGACACATCGTAGAGCGGTCGATGCGCTCGGTCTTGAAATTGCCCGCGTGGAGGCGACGAACTATCTGAGTAGTATAGCCGATCGTCTTCGCGCAAAGGGCGTCAAAGTAGAAACGAATACCGTTGAGGGACGGTCAGCCGATCAGATCCTTCAGATTGCTGATCGGGAAGGTGTGGAGGTGATCGTTCTCACCGCGCACGGTGGGCGCGAGAAACCGCGGTTCCGACTGGGTAGTACAGCCCAAAAGGTTTCTCAACACGCGCGGCAGTCACTTCTGTTAGTACGCTCGGAGCTTGGCGAAGAACCATCGCTGGACTGCCCCATCAAGCGCGGGCTTGTCATGCTTGATGGCTCGGCTTGTGCCGAATCGTCACTACCCAAAGCCATCGAATTGGCTCGCAAAGTCGATATGGAAGTGATACTCGGTCACATCGCGATTCGCCCAGTGCTACCAACGTGCGAGCCGCCGACCCGGCAAGACTGTGACCTACTGCAGCGGCTATCGCAGCGAAACCTCGAACTCGCGCGGTCGTATCTAAGCAATGTAAAAAGGAATCTGCAGCAACAGGGAGTATCTTGCCATTGTGTCGTTGTCGAGTGTGATGGGGTTCGGCACGGAATTCTTCGCCTTGCACAAGAGCAGTGCGCTGATTTGATTTTGCTTGCGTCCCATGGACATACCGCAAGTGAGCAGGTTGTCCATGGTGGTGTCACGCAGCAAGTGCTTATGTATGCCAAACAGCCGGTCTGGGTCATTCAGAACGTGCATCTCAAAAGGGAGAATATGGGGGAGATTCTGCATCGGGAAGAGTTGCGATTGAACCTTGCTGGTGCTAATGGCGTTTCGCATTGCTCCATGATCGTCCACGATAATGACCGACGGACTCGACATCAGAGGGCTAGCGGACAAATGCACAAAACTATGCAAGGTCCGGTCTCACCGGATTCCTGCCGTTTTATCGCGTAACTACGTCGACCACTTTGAGCAGCTTCGTAGCCAAATGACTTCGCCGGCCGAGTCTTCGGCAGATTTTCGACGACGTCCGGCAGTAGAGTGGTTTCTCGACAATTTCTATCTTATCGCCGAGACGGCGCGAGCGTTACGCAAGGATATCCCCCCGAGCTTCTATCACGAATTGCCTGTGGTTCGTGATGCCGCACACTACCTTCCTCGTGCTTACGTATTAGCGAGAGAGTTTCTTGCTCACTCTGTTCGCCCTCCCGATCACAATGTGCTGGAGGCGTTTTTATTGTCGTTTCAGGAATACGGCGCGCTGCGTATCGGTGAGTTATGGGCTTTTCCGGCGATGCTACGAGCGGTTTGTCTGCAACAAATTGCCGATGGTTTGCACCAAATGCAAGGCAACAATGTCGCGAGCCAAGACATTCGCGCAGAAGGAACGACGGGCAGCGTTGTTGAGAACCAGGATGATATCGTATCTCTGGCTGTTCGTACGCTCATCGCACTCAAGACGATCTCGTGGCGAGAGGTGTTTGAAGGCTGCAGTCTCGTACACCAAGAGTTAGTGAAGGATCCATCAGGTGTTTACGCGACCATGGATTTCGGTACTCGTGATCGCTACCGTCATGTTGTCCAAGAGCTCGCGAAGCGAGTTGGATGTGAAGAGATCTTCGTTGCGCAGCGTGCGTGCGCCGCCGCGACCGCGCATCTTAGGAATGATGGCGAGGACCAAAACGTCTATCAGCGAAGGCAGCACATTGGTTACTACCTGATCGACCAAGGACGTCCCGAGCTTGAGTTGATACTCGGGGTCCGATTGTCTTTTTGGGAGAAACTTGGTCGTGTTTTGTTGCGATCGGCGACGCCTGTATATCTGGCTGCCGTTGGCGTTGCAACGCTGCTTGTTGTGTTGCCACTTTTGTTCTATTTGGACAGCCTAGGCGTTGGCATGAAAGAAATCGTGCTTGGTGCTGTTGTGGCTTTATTACCCGCGAGCGTGTTTGCGGTTGCGTGGACGCAGTGGGTCATTACCAACCTAATTACGCCAAAGCGACTACCGCGATTGTCTATGGAGTCGGGCATTGGCAGTGACTATACAACATTTGTCGTGATTCCGACCTTGTTAGGAGATTTGGATGAGGTGCACGCTTTGGTTAAGAAGCTAGAGCTTCACTATCTAGCGAATCCGGATCCCAACTTACGCTTCGCGCTGTTGGCAGATTTTACCGATGCGACCGAAGCGGTACAGCCAGAGGATGAAGAGCTGCTCTCGCGGGCGACCGATGGGATTACGTTGCTCAATCAACGCTACGGCCACGCTGGCACAGGGCCATTTCATTTGTTGGTACGTGAGCGCCGGTTTAATTCTACCGAGGGTGTGTGGATGGGATGGGAACGAAAGCGGGGCAAACTCGAGGAATTCAATCGGTTACTCGCGGCCACATCGATTCGATCGATAGACACTAGCTACACCATCCATGTTGGCGCCGCCGATGGACTCGAGAATGTCCAATTCGTGATTACGCTGGATAGCGATACGGAGCTTCCTCGCGACGCCGCGAGACGTTTGGTCTCGATTTTGGCGCATCCACTCAATCGAGCATGTGTTGTCGGAGATAGGATAGACTGTGGCTATACGGTCCTGCAACCGCGCTTAGACATCAATCCAGATGCGAGTCATCGCTCGCGGTTTTCCCGCATTTTTGCCGGTGACACTGGTCTCGATATTTATTCGCGAGCGGTGTCAGACGTCTACCAGGATTTCTTTGGCATGGGCGTTTATGCAGGCAAAGGGATTTACGATGTCGATGCATTTCGAAGCAGTCTCGAGGGGCGGGTGCCAGAAAATGCATTGCTCAGCCACGATTTGTTTGAAGGGATCCATGGCCGCGTTGGCCTCGTTACCGATGTGGTCTTGTACGAGGACTATCCTGCCAATTATCTGGTCTATGCGCGGCGTTTGCACCGCTGGATTCGCGGTGATTGGCAGTTGTTGCCGTGGCTTCGTTTCCGCGTACCAAGTCCCACTGGACGACGAGTCGCCAACCCGTTTGCTCACATCGACCGGTGGAAGGTTTTGGACAACTTGCGCCGGAGCCTGTTTCCAGTTGCACTTTTTGCGTTACTGCTAAGCGGCTGGACTTGGCTTCCCGGTAACCCCATTGTGTGGACACTTGTTGCATTAGCGCTTTCGTCAGGGCACATGGCTACGGCCGCAGCCTCTCAGGTGCAAGCGATTTTTCGTCAGCCGCGACATGGGGTGCGCCAAACACTGATTGATTTTCCAAACAATCTGTATCGCTGGTTGATCGCGCTGGTGTTTTTGCCCCATGAAGCAGTAGTGGTTGTGGATGCTATTGCTCGTACAATGATTCGTCTGGCGGTCACGCGCAAACGGCTACTTGAGTGGACCACTGCTGCTCATACCGCTGCCATCTTCGCGCGCGGCGGGCTACGCCCCATCCTGTGGTGGGAAATGATCGGAGGACCGGTTGCAGCAGTGATTGCCGTTTCAACCGTCTTGGTCGTCAATCCAGCGGCCTGGCATATTGCCGCTATGTTCGGGGTCGTTTGGCTGCTATCACCAGAGCTTGCAATGTGGTTGGCGCGACCAAGTGCCGACAGAGCGGAGCAGATCCCCTTGAAGGGAGAGCGGGTGCTTCGCCAACTTGCGCGGCGTACTTGGCTGTTCTTTGAGAGTTTTGTTGGGCCCGACGACCATTGGCTGCCGCCGGATAATGTCCAGCTTGTCCCAGAGCTACGGGTTGCTCACCGGACTTCGCCGACCAACGTCGGGCTTTATCTGGCGTCGTGCGCCTGTGCGCACGACCTTGGTTACATCGGATCCAAAGACTTTTGTCTACGCACGAGGAATACCCTGCGCACGCTGGGACAGCTTGAGCGTTTTCGTGGTCAGTTCCTCAACTGGTATGAGACCCGCACCCTCGAGCCCCTGCTCCCAAAGTATGTATCGACTGTAGACAACGGCAATTTTGCAGCTGCACTAATTGCTGTCCGCCAAGCGTGTACCTACTACGCAACACAGCCCATTTTTCGTGTGGAGTATTGGTCTGGTCTCGAAGATGTCGCCGATCTGCTTGAGAGTTCCTTTGCCCAAGTCCCAGAAGCAGAAAGCATCGAGGTTCAGTTGGCAACTGCGCAAATGCGCGCCGCTATCATGGAGGCAAAAAAGAGCCCCGAAACATGGATGATTCACGGGGAAACGCTTGCGCAGTCGGTTGTTACACTGTCTGACGGGCTGCGTAAGGTCATTCAGAAAACCGCCGCTCCGTCAGAAGTCGAGTATGAGGTACTTGATTGGCTCGAGATCTTAGGACGCCAGGCAGCGTCGTTGCGCTCGCATTTAGAATCTCTTGCGTCGTGGTATTTTACACTATGTGCGCCGCCGTCTCAGTTGAATGATTCGCTCAAGAGCAAGCACAACGCGCTTTGCCGCGAATCTGTAAACCTAAGGCTGGATCATCTCGGTGATTGGGCGGTGAACTTGGAGGCTTTCGTCTCCGAAGTTCGTGCTGTCCATTCGTGTGTTGCATCGAATGGTCGATCTAACATGATCTCCTTGTGGGTAGATAGTCTTCAGACACAGATGGCCACAGCCTGTGATGAGGCCAATGTACTGGTCAACGACATTCTTGATTTGGGCTTGCAATGTGAAACGGAGCTGTCAAAGATCGACTTTCGGTTTCTCTACGATGAGGATGCTCATCAAATGTTCATCGGTTACGATGTCTCATCGTCGCAATCCGATCGTCATCATTACGATCTTCTCGCGTCAGAGGCAAGACTCGCGAGTCTGATTGCCATCGCAGTGGGGCAGGTGCCGACCAAGCATTGGTACCATCTAGGACGGCCGACGGCACGAGTGTCCGGGAGAACCGCGTTGCTTTCGTGGAGCGGTACGATGTTCGAATATCTGATGCCGCTATTGTTTACGCGTAGCTTTCCCAAAACCCTCTTAGGGCGAAGTACCAAGGCGGCGATCAAGCGTCAGATTCAATACGCAAGAAAACACGGCGTACCTTGGGGAATTTCCGAGTCAGCTTTTGCCACCACGGACGCCAAAGGGGACTATCAGTATCGAGCCTTTGGTACGCCTGGGTTGGGTCTTAAGCGCGGACTCGAAGATGATCTCGTCATCGCCCCCTATGCGTCACTTCTCGCTGTGGGGTTGCGTCCGCGTGCCGTGCTTGACAATCTCGCCGTTCTCCGATCGATTGGAGCGTGGGGCGAATACGGCGTAATGGAAGCGGTAGATTTTACCAAGGGACGGGCCACAACCAAGCGTGGAGCGATCGTGCAGGCGTACATGGCGCATCATCAAGGGATGGGGTTGGTCGCGCTCGGCAATGTGCTGGCGCCCGAAACCATGATTGAGCGGTTTCATTCCGATCCGAGGATCCAAACTGTTGCGCATCTGCTCCAGGAGAGACTACCGGATGAAACCACTCAATTTGTCATTCCGGAACTGTCAACAACTGCAACAGTACAAACGGAACCGTTGCAGAGGGCTGAGCCGTGGAAACCAGATACTCAAATCACCAGCTGTTTAGTGGATCCAGCGTTGCACGTGCTATCCAACGGGATATTAACCGGGATCTACGATTCCTTTGGCCATAGTGGCCTATCACTAGGAGATACCGCTGTTCGTCCACGAGAGTTTGGTGCTCCTGTCAATCAAGCGGGGAGCGTTTGCGTGTATATGCAAATCGATGGGAACCGTAAGCCTTTTGTTCTTTCTGGGGCTTTGTCTGCGTCGATCGAGAGCGACTTTGCCGAGCGTCAAGTTACCTTCTGGCCTCACAAAGTCGAGACATTTGCACGAATTGACTCGGTGTCTGTGGCACAGGATGTGTTTATCGCAGCGCATGACAACGTAGAGATCCGTCAAATCCGTTTGACCAATGATGGGCGTGAGGATTTGAAGATATCTCTGTGTTGCTATGCAGAGGTCGCAATTCAACCCGCATCGGAGTATCATCGCCATCCGGCGTTTAGCTGTCTGTTTTTGTCTACGAGCAGCCGTGATCAAGGGCGCATCCTTGTTTGCCGTCGACGTCCTAGGAGTCCGAACGACCACTACCCCGTTGTGGCGCAGGCAGTCATTGCAGATGACATCGGCTCCATCAGCTGGGATACGTCGCGTTCCTGTTTTGTTGGCCGCGGCGGCAGTCTGATCGATCCCTGGGCATTGCGATCCGACGGAACACTCGCGGGCGGCGAAGGTCATATGCTGGATCCATGCCTGGCGCAGCGGGTGAAAATTACGGTTCCCGCGGGTGGATCTCATACGGTTGCGTGGATTACTGCGGTGGGGGCTGATGAAGAGCGGGTACTTCGCCTACTATCTCCCCACCTGCATACCTCTGGGCTACCGGCAACATTGGAGCAGTGCGAAAAGGCTGTATTAACTAGGATCGGGACACTTGGGGCAACAGCAACTGAAATTCCCAGTTTCCAAACCTTGCTGTCACAACTCATTTGTCGCCCGCGCAAATTGAAACATGAAACAACGTCGCGACTACACAGGCAACGACTATGGGGGATCGGAATTTCTGGTGACCGCCCTATGGTAGTACTTCACTGGCGATCAGAAAACGACCGAATTGTCGCGCAGCTTTTGCGAGCGCACCAATTCTTGGTCGGTCAACGGGTTGATTGCGATGTTGTCGTTGTTGACCATCAGATGGGAGGATATCTTGACGAGATGCGAGAGCGATTTCGCCAACTCGCCCATAAGCTTGGCCAGCCAGCCCTCCATCATGACGTTACTTTGGTATCACAGGGGCAGTTGAGTCCCGAGGACCTGGCTGCGTTAGATACTTTTGCAGGTGCTGTTGTGGATACCAATGCAGGGGAGTTTGCAGAACAATTAGTGAGTGGTTTCCATGCTCCGAGGTTGATTCCGTTGTTTGCGGCTTCGCGCGAGTTGGATAGTGATGAAGCCACCGGGTCGCTAGCACGCCCGTCCAAGTTGATGTTTGACAACGGGTATGGTGGATTTTCCCCGGATGGGCGCGAATACATCGTATTTCTCCCCTCTGGAAGCAACTCAAATGACCAGACGCCCGCACCATGGTGCAACGTGCTAGCGAATCCTAGGTTTGGTTGCATCGTTTCCGAGCGGGGCTTTGGGTGCAGCTGGGCGCACAATGCCAGCGAAAACCGCCTCACGCCATGGTCCAACGATCCCGTTTGCGATCCGCCCTCTGAGGTCCTGTATTTTCGTGACGAAGAGACCGGTGCGGTGTGGACCCCAACGCCAGGGCCAAAATCTTCGTCACTCTCGTATGAGATCGCGCATGGCATTGGCTACACGCGGTATCGGCATTGCTGCTATGGGCTGCAGCAGGCTGTTCATGTGATGGTTCACCCGCAAGAGCCGGTCAAAGTTGTGGCGCTTACGATAGAGAATCTTAGTGATAGGCCGCGGCGAATTACAGCGACCTACTTTGCCGACTGGGTATTGGGGACCGCCAAAACATCCCATGGTCCCTTTGTGATTCAGGACTTCGATCCCGATACGCGCTCCCTGATCGCGACCAATTCATGGAATGCTGACTATCCAGATCAAGTTGTATTCTTGGCTACCAGCGACCACGTTCACGGCTTTACGACCGACCGAGTTGAATTTCTCGGTGCCGGGGGCCTTGCGGATCCGGAGGCACTCAGGCGATGGGGGCTCTCGAACACTGAGGTTGCCGGCTCTCAGACGTGTGCCGCGCTGCAGGTGCATTTGGATATCAAGCCCGGTCAACATTATCGGCTGCATTTTGTGGTCGGTTCCGCAAGTGGTCGCGCCACGGCGATCGATTTGGCAAACCGGTCGATTCAAGCCACGTTTGTTGAAGAAACGAAAGCGGCGCAGAGGCAACAATGGGATCGCTTGTTGGGTCGCGTGCACGTGTCGACCACACAACCAGCGACAGACTTGATGCTCAATACTTGGGCATTGTATCAGACAATAAGTAGCAGATTATTTGCTCGAACAGGATTTTATCAATCGAGTGGTGCCATCGGTTTTCGCGATCAACTTCAGGATGTGATGGCTGTTCTTATCGGAGCGCCGGAGCTTGCGCGATCACATATTTTGTTGGCGGCAGCGCACCAATTTGATGCTGGTGATGTTTTGCATTGGTGGCATCCGCCTCACAGTCAAGGTGTTCGAACGAGGTGCTCAGATGATCTGGTCTGGCTACCGTACACCGTATCCCACTACATTGAAGTCACTGGTGACGATGGGATTCTTGATGAACAAGTACCGTTTTTGACTGGAACCGAACTTTCGCCGGATGAACACGATCGCTACGGACGATTTTCTTTGTCATCAGAAACGGGTTCTCTCTTCGAGCATTGCCTACGAGCGCTCGATCGCGCATATCATCTGGGAGATCACGGGCTTCCGCGCATCGGCAGCTGCGACTGGAACGATGGGATGAATCTTGTCGGGGCAAAAGGCATCGGTGAAAGCGTATGGTTAGGATGGTTTTTGTACGCGACCATGCAGCGTTTCGCGCACCTTTGTTGCGCACGCGGCTGCACGAAAGATAGCCATGCGCTCGAGGAAAGGTGTCATCGATTGAAGCCTTCCCTGGAGGCGGCATGGGACGGGGCATGGTACCGACGAGCGTACTATGACGACGGGACGCCGCTCGGATCGGAAGCAAGGAAAGAAGCCCGCATCGACTCCATCTCCCAGTCATGGGCGGTTCTCTCTGGCGCCGCGGATAGCAGTCGCGCAGAGCTGGCTGTGCAATCGGCGGTCACCGAGCTGGTTGATGAGGATGCCCAACTCATTCGGCTGTTGTGGCCTCCGTTTGACAAGGACGGGCAGGAGCCTGGGTATATTAAAGGATATCCGCCAGGCGTACGCGAAAATGGGGCCCAATACACGCATGCCGCTACTTGGCTTGCGTGGGCCCTTGCTGAGCTTGGACATTGGGGGAAGGCTGAGGAGCTGTTCCGATACCTCAATCCGATTTTGCATGCGTCCACGAGAGAGGATGCGAGACTTTACTCCGCTGAGCCCTATGTGTTGGCCGGAGATGTCTATAGCATTGGCTCTCTGCGAGGTAGAGCGGGGTGGAGCTGGTACACTGGCTCAGCCGCATGGTACTGGCGTCTCGGTATTGAACAACTATTGGGTTGTCGAATTTGTTGGCCATATTTGCACATCGTTCCGAAGGTTCCTCATCACTGGCCCCGATATCAGGTTGAGCTGCAACTCACCAGCGGATCCTACGATATCGAGGTTGTTAACCCCGGCGACTCGTACCAGGACGTTGTTGAGGCAACCATCGATGGGAAGCCACTTCTTTCTAATGCTGGCCAATATCCCCGGATCGATCTGCGAGCCTATCAGGGTCATCATGCGGTTCGGGTTGTGCTTGGGAGGGTGACACAAGTTCCAGCGAAAGCATCCCGATAAGATTGGCCGTGCCAATTCACAAGTTATGTCGACAGAAAACTGGCACGCGTCTTGTAGTGCCATGGGTTGGAGGTGAACTTATGCAATGCCAAGACATGATGCGTAGGCCAGTAGAATTTGTAAAGTTAGGAGAGACAGCCGCTGTGGCAGCGCGGCGAATGCGTGATAGTAACATCGGCTTTTTGGCCGTGTGTAACACGAAGGGACATGTGGAGGGAGTTTTGACAGATCGCGACATTACCATTCGTGTTTGTGCACAGGATTTGTCGCCATCGCAGACGAAAGTTGACCGGATCATGACGACCGAGGTGGTCACCTGTCATCCGGAGGACGAACTCGCGGTCGCGGAGCGACGAATGAGCGAGCACAAGAAGTCGCGTATGCTCGTTGTTGCCGAGGATGGACGTCTGCTTGGCGTGATCAGTTTATCGGACATCGCCGCGCGACTTGATCCGAGAGCGGCTGAGACGCTCCACAACGTTGCGCAACGCGAGGTGCTGGGCTCCCAAGGGCAAACGGCCCGGCAGCGCCGCCCATAGCCGCTTTTGTGATGTATTTCGTAGCGGTGTCGTGTTGTCTGGCTTCCGGATTTCTTTTGCGCGTGACCAATGACCGAATGAGGTGTGTGATTTTAAGTCTATTGATGTAACGAAAAAAATCCGCCACGTTGCGGAAGATTCCCCAGTTAATCACGACGACCCGGTGATCAAACGACTTCAGGTTGGCCGGTATAAAATGTGCAGGTACTTGTCATTATGATGCTTGCACCGGATGCTGCTCCGCGACCTTCTCCCGATGAATTTGAGAAGAAGTCCAAATTGCGCCCACCACAGCATTCGCCTTCTTGCGTATCAGGCATCACTCGTCGACGTCTACCCGCCTTTTTCGTTCTCGAACGATGGGGGCCGCCATCGCCAGGGACCATCTAAAAATCATATTCGAGCGTGACCGGCGCGTCGCTGCAGTTTGTCCACTACCTTACTCCCCGCCTCCCTATCAGCGGCTGCAGCACGGAATCGTAGTGGATGTTGGTCTAGCCAATATTTCAGCGCGGGATACTGATTTTGCGGAAGCGACAGCATATCGATAAGCCGAGTTCGCATATTATTGGTTGTTTCGGCCCATACAACTCGCTCACGAACACCTGCGCCACCAGATACGATCGCTACGACACCAGGCGCATCGGGAGCGGCCTCGATGCGGTCAATCTCTAGCGGTGTATCATCCGTCCAATTGAGTCCTGTGTCCTCATCATAGTGGGAAAACGTCTCAGGGTGTCGGGCCGGCATTCCCAGCAGACCGCGAATAATATCGAGTGACGACACGATCCCGACTACTTGTTGGTGGTGGTTTACCACAGGCAACCTGTGGTATCCGGTTTCAGCGATTAGCCGCGCGGCTTGCTCAATTGCAGCTTCCGCCTCGACTGTCATTACGGTCTTATTCATGAGTGATTGCACTTGGGCATCGGGTTGCGTCTGAACGAGATCGCGCAGCGAAATCATTCCCATCAGTCGGCCGTCCGGATCCAAAACTGGACTTGCTCCGATACCTAGGGCTGAAAAATAGCCGATAAGTTTATCAGCTCTATCCTGCGGTCGGGCACTAAATAGTTCACGGTTCATAATCTCTTTGACAAGTCGCGCCATATATTTGCAAAGAGCAAATAGCGTACCAGACCGTGATAATGAGGATCGAATTGAAACGGCCCCCGATAGGCCAACGGCAAAGGATAATACCACAAAACACCGCGCTGCTGCGGGAAAGTACGTGAGGTCGCGGAATTCCCCGCATCTGCGTATCGGTATCGACACTCGGACTGTCGCGAATCGGAAAACTGGCGAATCGCGCTGAAGCGGTATGTGCTGTTTTGGGTCGGGAAGACGGATCCCGTGCTGCCTCAACATGGTGGCATGGCGATCGCATAACGGGTGGCTATGTCCTCTAAGCGTGTCGATCTGGAAGCCTTGAAGTTGCTCGTAGGTGTTGCGTGGGCCGACCACTTGATAGAAGCAGAAGAAGCAGAATACCTTATGGGGTTTGCCCTCCAGATTGGTGCCACCGAGCATGAGATCAACGAATTGCGCGCAGCGCTGCTCGATGAAGGCCGACTCCCGGGGCCCAATCTGCACCTCCTACGCGAACACAAGAATGAGGTGATCCGGGCTGTCGATCAGTTTATCGCTATTGATCATCGGATTGTGGCCGACGAGCGCATGGCCCGTGACGCCATCCTTAGGATACTCGACCAGGCTTAGCCCGGAAACATCACGCTCTGCGCACGCCCTAACCAAAGTTCTTGTTCCCACACAAAAATTTTCAATCTGGCAAATACAACCAGTATTCCCTGCAATCGAAAATCTTGGTGTGAAAACAATTCCTTTGACGATCTTCGCACGCATCCGTGATGTTTCCGGGTTAATTGCTTTGGATTTCTGGGCAAGGTTGGTGTGTGCCAGGATCCTCGTGGTTCTAATCTTGGTTCCTGCCCTGTTATTGGTTTCGACCGCAGAAGCCAAGGAGGCGATCGAATTTTACACGAGAGACGGCTGCCCACGGTGCCAAGCAGCCTACCAATTTCTCGAGAGCGAAATCCGGGAGCACCCAGGAATGTCTTTTGTCACCCGTGATGTCGTGCGGGATCGAGATGCCCGAAATCGCCTAAAGGAGTTAGCGAGAAAGGCCGGTATTACTGCCCCAGGTGTGCCAGCGTTCGTGTTTCAGGATAGAGTTCTGATCGGATTCGATCCCGACACAACGCCAGCGCGATTTCGCGCGTTACTCGATGGTTACGAATCATTGACGCCAGAATCAGGCACCTGTGAGGTCCAATCATCAGAGTGCGAGCGCGTTTCGAGCGCAAACAAATCGATCGATCTTCCCGTCATCGGTCGTGTTAGCGTCGATACCCTCGGGTTGCCTGTGTTCACCATTGTGGTCGGTCTCATCGACGGACTGAATCCCTGCGCGATCTGGGTGCTACTGTTTTTGCTCGCAATGCTGGCGAATCTAGAAAACCGTTCCCGGATGGCAATCATCGCGGGGACTTTCGTTGTTGTGAGTGGTATCGTTTACTTTGCCTTTATGGCGGCATGGTTGACGCTTTTTGTTGCGATCGGCATCTCAAAACCGGTCAGATTTGTTCTTGCAGGTTTCGCTGTGATTGTCGGCGCACTGAATGTAAAAGACTTCTTTGCATTTGGCCGTGGACCTTCTCTGGGGATTCCCAGTGGCGCGAAACATGGTCTCTACAACCGGGTACGTCGTATCCTCCGTGCCGAAAACCTGGCCGGAGCCATGGCTGGAATTGTCGTGCTGGCCTTTCTGGTCAACTTGGTGGAACTCATGTGTACAGCGGGGTTGCCGGCACTTTATTCGGCGATTCTCACCGGTCGCGATATCGATACATGGCAGTACTACGCATATTTGGGGCTCTACGTCGCCGCTTATATGGTTGATGACGCCATTCTCGTCACCATTGGCGTTGTAACGCTTGGAAAGCGGAAACTACAAAAGCGCGGTGGTCGTTGGTTAAAGCTTATCTCGGGACTTGTAATACTGACCCTTGGTGTATTGCTCCTGGCGCGACCGCAGTTGCTCGGATTTTGAGACCTAAATTGGTAACCCACCTTAACCCTGAAAGGGGCTGGTACGTGCGATTTTGCACATGGCACATGATACCATCTAGCCCGCATTTCTCACAAGATTTTGTCGCGAGAGCGTCAAGTGTACGTAAAATCTCGGTGCACGTAGCAACGAGCACCGGAGGCGTATTGACATACGGTGAGGAGCGGAGTGCGAGTACACCGAGAGTTTGCGTACAATTGGCGCTCGTAGCAGAAAGCTTGTGAGAAATGCGGGCTAGATGTTACCTTCCGAAGGCAAAGAAAGCGAGAAGACCATGGCCGATAATGAGACAAGTAAGTTCAGCGAATTCTGCAACGACGTGCGGCAGTTGGCTGAGGAGATTCGCCTCAAAGTGCATTTGGCAGGAATGGATGCAAAAGATGCTTGGTCAAAGATCGAGCCAAAACTCAGTCGATTTGAGAAGGAAGTAGAAAAGGTGTCCACCGAGGCTGAAAAAGAACTGCGTGAAGTGGGCGCCGAGTTAAAAGAATCCTTATCGAAACTCAGGGATAGAATCCAGGGTAACGATTGAGCAACATGCACTCGGTTGATTGCGATCACTTCGCCGAGGAGCGTGGGTGAGAAGTCCTCAGGGCTTCCCCCTTGTTATCGACAACGGGTAGCCAAGCCCCCCGTATCGAAATACGTGACTGGGGACCTCGGGCCCGCAACGTCGCTCGGTGCGATGGATTGCGGGCCCGGCCCGGCGATGGGAGTTCTAGTGGTAGTGCGAAAGCGCAGCTGTGTTGTTTCGCCCAGTCATCGCGACTATGCTGGTGGTGTAGTTAGGCTAACACTCGTGGCAACACTGGTTGCCAGGCTGGTTGCTAGGCTGGTGCTAGCGCTTACGTCAGTACTGGCGGTAGTGTCTGTGTTCGCGTGAGTGTCTGTATTCGCGTGAGTGTCTGTGTTCGCGTGAGTGTCTGTGTTCGCGTGAATACTTGTGCCGAAACCGATGCCGGTATTTTCGTGCCCCAATGTTCTTGCGAGTCGTGACTTTCTTTGAAGAAGGTCCGCGACCTCTGCTGAAAATTCCGCGCACTTGTCTTGGCCTTCGATCAGTCGTAGCAGCGCGAGCACGAGTATCTTTAATGGCTTCTCGGACGGAGGACGATTGAGTGTATTCAATCGTTTCATCTCGTTTCGAAAAGCAATCTTTCCAACAGGACCAACTTGACGAATAAACGCCACGCGAATTTTTTTGAGACTCTCTCTCATCGTCTTCTCTCCGTTCTTTGCTGTATGTCCAGTGTTGCCATCGTTGAATCACAAAACCAAACTATGGTTGCCTCATAGGAGCTAACGAGAGCGTAGACGGGAAAGCGACTTTTGCTGTTTGTGGAGCGTAGAGGACAGCGGTGCGCTAGCACGCCTACGACACAATGTACTTATACACTTATACACTGTGACAAATTGAGAATTTTTCACAAGGGGGTATTGTCGATTGTGGATCGATAAAAGGATCACAGCGAGTACCTAGGGAAGGGGAAGTATGTACGATCTGACACTGCCCGACAGTATGACGACAAGAACATATTTTTTCGCGTATCAGGTCTGGCCGGGTACTGCGGATGACCACCTCATGTCGCCATAGGCGATAATGGCGTCGAGCTTGATCGTCGCAACTTCTGCAAGAAAATCTTATCGATGGTGAAGTCCGGTTTCGACTTTCAAGTGTGAGGCGGTATGTCCGAAAGTAGCTTGCAGGCATAGGTTTGGAGAGAGGTGGTAGAGGTAGGACATTATGACAATCTAATGTGCACCGAATGCTTCATTTGTTATACTTGTAGTCTTGAAGCAAATGTTTCGTACTTTCGTTAGTTTGATTTTCTCTATATACGGCGCTTCGATGGTTCTGCGTGGCAAGAAGTTGGAGCAGGGTCCGCTTCTGGGGGAGGGATTAGTAATACCGGTAGAATATATGCTCCGGTGATTGCTTTGGACGATGACGATAATCCTATCGTCGCCTGGGAAGATACGAGTTCAGGCAACCGAGAAATTTACGTACGGCGATTTGATGGTTCTGCATGGCAGGAGATAGGCTCATTGTCGGCCTCAGGGCCTGGCATCTCCAACATAGGAGGCGACTCAAGAGCGCCGAGCATTACCCATCACGGCGGGCGCGTCTGTGTGTCATGGAATGATGGAAGCCCAAAGGGAATACAAGTTGTTGTTCGTTGCGCCGACTTGTAATGGGACACGATCAACAAGCTTGCAGAAAGGTATCAGCGGGCAGAAAAGACAATTCATCTGCGTCATCTCAGTGCGACTGCATCAAACTGATCAAGAAGGCCGAGAAGATCTGTGACGTTAATGTCCTAGAGGACCCGGATTACTACGTGGCGAGTGACAACTACAAAATGGCGCTTAGCCAGGTGCGCTGAGGCTCTGAAAGTATTATCCTCCTCCAACCTCAGTATCCTTTGCTTCAGCCCAAAATGTCTGGTATCGAAAATGATCCTGCACCGATTCGGATCGGGATTTCAGCGTGCATTCTCGGCCAGGAGGTTCGCTACGATGGTGGACACAAGCTCAATCAGTATATTCGCGATACCCTGGGAGCCTTTGTCGAATTTGTACACGTCTGCCCAGAGGTAGAAATCGGACTCGGTGTGCCTCGGGAGACCATTCGTCTGATTCGGCGATCGGGAGGGGGACCGATCCTGTTTGCCCCCAAGAGCGGCACCGATCACACGAAAAAGATGTTGTTGTATGCTCGTCGCAAAATCGCGGAGCTGGCGAAGCTCGATCTATGCGGTTTCATCGTCCAAAAAGGGTCACCAAGTTGTGGCATGGAGCGGGTCAAAGTGTACCCATCCAAGGATGGTGGTGTGCCTCGCCGAGATGGTCGAGGTCTGTTTACGCAAACTCTCATGGAGCGGCTTCCCTATCTTCCCGTGGAGGAAGATGGTCGCCTCAACGACCCAGCCTTGCGCGAAAATTTTATTGAGCGGATTTTTGCTTACCAACGACTACGTGCCCTGTTTCGCAGGCGGTGGACGATCGGAGGCCTCGTTCAATTTCACAGTAACGAAAAACTTTTGCTGATGGCGCACTCGAGTTATCGGCCCTTAGGCCAGCTCGTCGCCAAAGCCAAACGGGTCTCTAGAGCGGAGCTAAAGACACAGTACCAACAACTCTTCCTCGCGGCGCTATCCAAAAAGACCACCATAAAAAAGCATGTCAATGTTCTCCAGCATATCGCGGGATACTTTCGCAAAAAGCTAGACGAGGATGCGCGTCTCGAAGTTCACGATCTGATTGAGTCTTACCGCCACGGGCAAGTCCCACTCATTGTGCCGATCACCTTGATGAAGCACCATATTCGAACGCGAAAAATCGAGTACCTCGCAACGCAATCCTATCTCACCCCACATCCACGAGAGCTTATGCTACGTAATCACGTGTGACTGTGCCAGGCTAGAAGGGCGTCCATGCGGTAGCGAGAAAAATCTTCTAAAATACTAATATTATTAGTGAATAAGAGGATGTTTTGTCTTTATGCTAGCCTACCTGCTTGCACACAGATTCTAAGAATGCAGCCGAGCGTATTCGCGCAGCGATTGCCGAGGCTTGCCGGGGACTCGTTCAGCGGGAGACTTTGGTAGAGTTTGTTGTGCTATGCGCAGTAGCGAAGCAACACTTGCTTGTCATTGGTCCGCCCGGAACGGCGAAGAG
>CBDCWZ010000087.1:0-15508 GCA_965223575.1 Kofleriaceae bacterium | reverse complement strand
CACAGCCGCAGCAGAGATGCCCTTAGGACCCTTTGAAGATGCCACTACGATTGCAGCATTTGCAGCAGAGGGCGGTGATGATCCAACCCTCACATCAGATCTGAGAGAAATATTTTTCAATAGAAGTGGCGATGTTTACACCGCGACCCGCGAGACCCCGGACGCTCCGTGGAGCCAAGCGACTCTCGTTGAACAAGTGAGTACCGCAAGTACGGAGACCAATCCGAGGTTTCGGGGGACGGTCTCACGCTCTACGTCGCGAGCATTCCCGACGGCCAGGACATATACCGGGCAACACGCCCCAACCGAGGCAGTGATTGGTCCGCAATCACGATTGTTGCAGAATTGAGCTCCGGGGAGGATGACTGGTCATCGAGCGAAGTCAACGACGGTCGGCTCATCTTTGTCGCTTCGAGAAGTCCCGTGGGTACGGACCTCTATGAATCGACTCGAGATACGTCAGCAGACCTGTGGTCTTCCCCCTTCGCCTCTGGACGAAGTCAACTCCTCGGGGAACGATAATGGGCCCCATTCAAGTCCCGACGGCTTGACGATCTATTTTGACACCCGACGCGATGACGGCCCTGGTGGCGCAGATCTCTATCAAGCGACCCGGCCAACCCTCGATGCCCCCTTTGGGCCCGCCGAGCCAATCCCCGGCGTGAACACCGAAGCTGACGAAACCGACCCCTGGGTATCCCCGGATGGCAAGTATATCGTCTTTACGCGGAAAACAGAGTCGGGAAACCAGCTTTTGGAAGCGCGACGATAAAACTCCCGACAGAGGTGCACGACAACGCTGCGATGCGGGCCAAAAACCTGGCCAAAAGATCCCTTTGCCTGTACATAGCTGCTTTGACCCAAAAATCATCCCATGTTAGCATCGCTTGTCTCGGTAGTTGGGGGGAAGGATGAATGCCGCATGGCCAAGGATCAGCAACAAAAAAATAAACGGCGAGAGTACATTGCGCCGCGGATTACCTATCGCGAACCCCTGGAGCTGGTCGCAGCGACCTGTTCGCCGGGAACGGGAAAATCATCCATTGCCGCGTGTCCCGGCGGCCCCATTAGCTCCTAAGGGGACCGCCTCCCAACGGGGCTCATCGCGACGCGCGTCACCAGCTATTGCGGGATCTTCCCGTCGGTACCGTTTTCGATGCCCGAGTTGTCGGCGATTGTATGGTACCTGCCATCTACCATCGTCAAATACTGTGTTTCGCCAAGCGTCGATGGTATTGGCCCGAGACATTGTCGCGGCGCGCATCGGCGATAACCGCTTCGTCGTGCATCGCTTTCTTGGCTACGCACTCATCCCCAGTATTGCGCCCTACTTCGTACCACGCATCAATGTGCTTCTTCGGACCGATGCAGGCTTGCACTCTGATCCCCCCATCCCTGCGACCAGTGTTTATGGCCGGGCGCGCCTATCGATTCCTTGGCGTACGCGATTGCGGTGCGTAACCGAATGGACGCTGCGCTGTGCCTTGGGTGCAAAGCGGCGCCTTTTGACCACTCGCGCGATCGGCTACCAGACAGTGACACTACAAAGCGTAACCATCGGACCTTTATGCTACCAGTTTGCCGATCTCGGCGCGACAGAGGCCCAACGCTTGCATCAACGCTTTCACGAGGTCTGTACGAATCCCCCCTGGCGCCCAGCCCGGACCATCAAAATCGAAAGTACTTGCAAGTACGGCCACACGCAGTTAACGCACGAATACGATATCCAGACCGACTATGGTGCCGATCCGCTGCGATTTTCCGGTCCTGATTTCGTTTTGCGCTACGAGCGACAGTCTGACAACGCCCTCCTTCAGGTGGATACGGGTTGGGATCAGAATGGACTCGCGCCATTGAAAATGCGCTACGGATTCTGTGCGCCTATGACTGCCTATTTCGCGGTGGCCTGATGCTGCATTCGGCCGGCCTCGCATCCACAAATGGTGCGACCATCTACGTCGGGCATTCCGGGGCTGGAAAAACCACACTGTGCCAATTTGCGCCCTCGTCAATGGAGATACTCAGTGACGAAATCAATATCGTTTTTCTAAAAGATGACCAGCTGGTGTCGTATTCGCTCCCCTTCGCCGGAGATTTTGGCGGCAAGGGCAGTGCTGCCGTGCCACTCCGAAGCCTAGACACTATAGAGCAAGCCCCCGCTAACTCTGCGTCACAGATCTCTACGCTTAGCACTTCTCAGATCGCAGCAAAATTGTACGCAAACGCCCCGTACGTAAACGGAGACCCGAGCTGTATGACAACACTGCTGCAGCGCTGTCGCTGGATTACGGCCCAAACATCATCAAGACACTTATTGCTTAACGTTGGAGACCGACCATGGGACTGGAAACGGGACAACCTTCCGTAAAAAAGTACAAACGACGCGACGACATCGTCTTTCGCAACCTCGGCGACGAGGGGGGTGGCAATGTTTTCTGGAGAAATCATCGGCGTCAATGCAACGGCAGCCGTCATCCTAGATTGCCTGGCCAAACCAGCAGAGGACAACAATGCTACAGCGCGCCATTGAGGAAAAATTCGCGACAGAAAATTGCCACCAGGATATCGATGCATTTTTGCGAGAGCTATTGGCGATGGATTTGATTGTCCCGGTCGAAGAATGAGCACAAACTTTTCCGAGACGGTGGCCCGAGCGTGGCACAACGAGCAGCTCATCGCCGCGCTTTTTGAATTGACCTTCCATTGCAATCTAGACTGTCAGTTTTGCTACAATGACCGTGCGCTGTCGGGACGACCTCTCGACAAAGATGACTACGATCGAATCCTCGCGGAGCTGGCCGAGCTCAACTGCCTGATGCTGACCCTATCCGGCGGAGAACCGCTCAGTTCTCCGTATTTTTTCTATATCGGTGCTCGCGCAAAGCAAAACGGCTTTTCGCTCAGAATCAAGACAAACGGGCATTCGGTCACCGAACCCATAGCGCGCCGTATCTTGGGCGAAATGCGCCCCTCCTTGGTCGAGGTCAGCCTGCACGGAAACACTGCGATCACGCATGACGCCCAAACTCAAAAATCCGGGAGTTTCAAGCGACTCATTGCCAACTTAAAGACAATGAAACGGATCGGCTTGCCGCTGCGACTCAACTCCACGGTCACCCGACTCAACGAGGACGAATTGCAAGACATGTATTCACTTGCAGATCAACTCGCCATTCCCCTTCGCTTCGATCCCGAGGTAACCGCCAAGGACGATGGAGATCAATCTCCTCTATCGCTGGCAGCATCGCCCGCGGGATTGGCCCGGCTACGCAATATCCAAGCAGCAAGAATCCCGAAGGACATCGGCCCAGATGGGGCAAAGGGCCAAACACCGACCACCGACCGCCATTGCGGCGCCGGCTCGTCCAGCCTGGTCATCGACCCGTTTGGCACTGTGTATCCCTGTGTGCAGTGGCGCAACCGGCTCGGCAATGTCCATGACGCCTCTCTCAAAACGATTTGGCGTGGCCCAGAGATCACGGCAACGCGTAGTGACAGTAAGCAAGTAAAACGTTGGCTAAACAAGCTCCCTACAGATCAGCGACCCAAACAGTATTGCCCGGGCGTCGCACAGCAACAAACAGGCAAGATTATGACAATCTATTCAAAACCAGAAAGTCGAAACCGTGTTTTCGACCCGGATTCGATGCATTTGCGAGTGGTCAGTTAAGACCGTTTTGATCGGATTCCATTACAACACTACATACATTCCACATCAACCGAGGGACCATGAAACACAATCCATCATACCTGTTCCCACCAGCAAAACGACGGAGACTCATAGCGATGCGACGACTGGGAATCGTAGTAATAGCGATCGTCAGCATCACCTCTCAGGTTTTTATGGCCAGCCGCGCTTTTGCCTGTCAGGTAGAGATGGGAACGGTTACTGTTGCCTCGACATATGCTTCTGCTGTACCAACAGAAGTACCTTTTAGTACGAACTTCAGCTCCGTGCCCGCTGTGTTCTTGCTGACGACGGCAAGCGGCGGCAACCCATGTGCGATGCGGCTTTACGATGTGACCACCAGCGACTTCGAGGTCGCCTGCGTAGAACCAGAGCCTGAAGACGGACCACATATCGCCCAGGATGTAACCTATGTCGCGATCCCCACAGGCGCTTGCAACGTAGAAGGCCACGACTTCGAAGTTGAGTGCCATGACATTAGTGCAATTCAACATGGCACCGGTGTCCCGGGAACAGAGGGTTGGGACAGCATCTTATTTCGCCACGACTTTGCCGGCACGGCCCCCATGGTGCTTGCAGAGATCCAGACCGATAACTCCGGTGGATTAACGAGTACCCCAGCAGACGCAAGCTGCCCGTGGTTAACGGTAGCTGCACAAAATCTCACCGCTACCGGAATCGACTTTGCCCTCGAACGAAGTGAAGTAGACGACGGCTGCGACGGAGACGTTGCCGCAGAAACCGTATGTTACTTGGCAGTCGAAAACGGTAGCATCACGTTTGAAGCCGATGGTGGCAATCCCGGCGACCCCTCCGACGACGTCACCTGTCAATTTCAAAACTCCGTGGGCTCGATCGTTGGCTGGGATGATGGATGTACAAATGTCTCAATCTCAGCGGGGACAGCTCCTATCTCGACTGGATTTAAGGTAACCCACGCGGGTGGAGACGGCGGGTGGCTGCGCGTTTGCAGTTCGACCGCGACGACGATTAGCCTCGTCGTCGATGAAGATGAATTTAATGACAGCGAACGAAACCATACCGCTGAAAGCGTTTCAGTAATGGCGTGCAGTGATAGCTTTGAGGTCACTGCGACGACCGATGTAACCATTGTCGACGTGCGCAGCGTATCCGATCCGGATGCCGGCTCCGCCGTCGAATGGACAACCAAACAAGAGCGCAACACGCTGGGATTTATCGTGCTGTCCGAAGCCAAAGACAAAACCCGCAAACCGATTCACCAGGATATGGTGCGTGCGGCGTTTGACTCGCTCCACGGCCAAGTATACCGCGTGCCCTTGCCGGCTCACACGGATACCTCGCAGCCTTTTTGGATCCGCGAGTTCCATACCGAGGGGACAACCGACCATGGCCCCTTCGTACTTCAACCGCCCACCTCCCAATCGAGGCCGCTGGCGAGCAAACGAGCGACTCGCACGCCCACCCCGGTGGCGTTTTCACTCGGTAACGTGGCCACTGGCCTATCCAAGACCGCCGATACTTCGGGCACTGAACATGCCGTGGCAGTCAATGGTGTTGTCGGCGCATTGGTCGACCGCACCGGTCTCCAAGGCGTAGCCGCTACAGACCTCGCAGGAGCATTTGGTGTGTCTCCAGGCGAAATCGAAACCTGGGCAAAACAAGGAACATTGTGCGCAGGCCGGAAGACGCATGTCCCCGTGCACCTGCACGGCGGGGCGGCAACGTTCTATGCGGCAGTAGCAGACTCGCCCATTGTCGGCAAGTCTATGCATCGCATCAAACATGCCAAGGACTGCTCAAGCATCACCTCTACCCAAACCGATCCGACACCCTTGCCAAGCGTCGCCAAGGTCATGGTTCACCTCCGGCACGAACGAAATCTCGTCCCCGTCACCGCTGCCCGCCCGCGGACGGCCAATGCCAACCAAGACGACTTTTGGTACTGGAGGCCATTTTTCGCAAGTGGCAAACCGGAGGATGACATTGTCATCGATATTCCCGATGCCCTTACCCACTCCCTAGATACCCTAACCCTCACGCCCCTGCTCCGCGGCATGTCCAACACTCACCATAAGGTCGAGGTCTGGCTGGGCGCAACCCGCCTAGGCGTTCTTGAGGGCAATGGATTCGACGAACTCTCGGGGACATTTGCGCTTACAGCCGAACAAGCGAAACTTGGCAAGGCGATCCGATTTGTCGCACGAAAAGATACCAATGCCCCAACGATGGGCGGGGGCTTTATCGATCGGATAGACTGGCGCTTCGCCGCAGCACAGCCGCCCGTCAACGCAGACGTAGATATCACCACCACTTTCAGGTCAGAGACCGACGGCGCACTCGTGCTCCCGGCTCCCGATATCGCCACACTCACCGACATAACCGAATCCCCAGTTCCGATCAAAGCCGTTGACCATAAGGGCAATCACCTTGGCGCAGTCATCGCAAAACGAGATTACCGACTCGACCTCGTATCCGCAGCGCACACCCCAACCCTGACAACGATCGCGGCCAAGCAACCTGCTCGCGAAGCGACCTACTGGGTGATTGGCCCCGAGGTTTGGCGCGCCCCCATGATGAAGCTAATCGCTTACCGTCAATCCCAAGGGTTGTCGGCAAAATTTGCCTCCCTCGAGAGCATCTTTATGCACTACGCAAATGGCGACCGCGATCCGCAAGCGATCGGCCAGTTCCTACAACAGCGCTGGGACAATGACACCAACAAACCTCGCTATGTCGTCCTGGTCGGCTCGGGACACTTCGATTACTTTGGACGGTTGGAGTACGGCAAACCGATCCTGCCACCGGTGTTGTTCGGCACACAGGATGGAATCTTTGCATCAGACACCGCATGGGGCGATGTCGTTGGCGGAGACTTTTTGCCCGAAATCGCCATTGGACGATTTCCAGTCAGCATGCGGCAAGAGCTAGATACCGTACTTGATAAGATCATCGGTTACGACGAACGCCCCCAGCCCTCCACGGGAAATGCCCTGCTTATCTCCGACAACCGCGATCGCGCCGGCAATTTTGCAAGACAAAACCAACGGATTAGCAAAATGCTTCGCAGCGACACAACAATCGTCGACGTATCCCTCGAAGAAACATCGATCGATGATGCGCGGGGAAAACTCGCCACCCTGTGGTCACCCGACATCGGTTTCGTCAACTACGTCGGCCACGGGGCACCCGATCGCTTTGCCGCTGAGGGGCTATTGCTCCCCGGCGACATAAGCAACCTGCCGGCTTCCACGTACCCCCCATTTGTCGCTGCCCTCAGCTGCTGGATTAATCGGTTCGATGCACCAGGGGTTACCAGTCTTGGCCAAACCCTGCTATCGGCCAAACAGCGGGGGGCAGTTGCAGTGTGGGCTTCAGGGGCCATTTCCACCGACGCCCACGCGCACCTGCTCAATCGGTATTTCCTGGAGGCATCCGCAGACGAAAACACCCGTGTCGGCGACGCCCTTATCGTTACCTATCAACGCTACGGAGAAGCCATATCCAATCCGGACATGCCAGCGACCTACCACCTCCTGGGCGACCCAGCGACCAAGCTCTCGCTACCCGTTGCCCCGCAAGCACTGCCGCCGGGAAAACAACCCCAACAAGAAGAAACCAGCAGTGGTGGTTGCAGTGCACTCGATCCAGGTGCACCGTTGGCAGCTGGTGTTCTCGTACTCCTGGTATGGCTGATCACCCTGCGAAAGACAAGGACAGCGAAAGGGTAGTCCCTATTCGATCCGAACTAGACACTCCACTTTTGCGTGAGAAGTCGCGGGGAGTTCCTCGTCTCCAAGCGTCAGCCTAAGCTCGGATTCAGAACACTTATCCGAATCACGCGTAAACCTCCAACAGTCTTGGTTGTTATCTTCTGGTGCGCATTTGTGATATGCGGTTTCGTTGTCATTCTCATCAACCAAACTAACGGCACAGTCAGTTTCGATCTCCTCAGTCGATTCATCCAAGTCGATCCGATCGGTAAAACAGCTACTGCGCAGCCGCGACCCGATAAGCTCACCAATGATCTCGAGTGCCTCACTCAAATCTGTTACATCAACGCCGGGAGGTCTACATAGGGTGGTTTGAGCATTTTGTCCACCAAACTGATCGATAAACTTGGTCATGCGCACCGGGGCTCTTGCTTCCCGACAGGTATCTTTGATGGTCAGATCATCATCGTTGTCGAGAGCCACTTCGATCGTACTTCCTTGTCCCAAAATGCCGGCAACAATCACCTTTTCGCGGTTCCCCTTGAAGTTGATGATTCGATTTGCGTACTCCTCGTAATCACTGAGCAGATCCAAATCACCTCCGGTCTTTGCCCGGCAATTCGTCTTTAGGCCAACGCTATTGAGAGTCTGGTCGCAGGTAACCGCTTCTTTTATGCACGCGTAGTTTCGATCAAACCCATTGTTCGCGCTCCTATCAAACCGGTCTGGTTCCCCTTCGACAATGATCCGCGAGCAATCGTCCTCATCGCTTACAACGACAATCGCCAAAAACGCCTCGTCTCCACGGAAAAACTCCTCATTCTCGGGATGCAAACCGAAATTCATCGATTGGCGAATCGCCTCTAGATGTTGCTCGGTGCCGCAAGCGCCACTCCCCACCTCGGCAATACATCCAAACGTCTTCGTCAAGTCATTATTGTGATTGTTGCTTCGATTCCCATTGTCATCGACAGTATCAAACAAATAGGGCTTTCCATCTGATGGCGCATCCCCAGCATCGCAGCCGGTGCCGACGGGTGCCGCGCGAAACCTGCCCGCCGCTGACGGGTTTTTGCATATGTCTTGATATCCAGCACCACCCTCAGTTGTGATCACCCCGATATGCAAGCTCGGCAGTATTCCCTCTTTATCCTTAAGCTTGTCAACAAACAATGGAAAGTTTGCACGCAGCGATTGTTGCTCGTCGATCATCGAGCCAGAATTGTCGATGACAAACAACACATCGAGCTTGGGCGTGGATAACTCAACCTGCTTCCGTTGCAGCTTTACCTCACTGGGATCTACCTTAGAAACCTCGCGAGCCGCACAACCTGCAGTAACGAGAAGTCCAGATAGGGTAAGGAAGCTGATTACTCTGCGCACATCTTGCCTCATAAATTAATATGGCAGGCCCGTCGTGATACGGCAAGCATCCATTTCATAACCACTTTGGGATTGGTCAGTTGCGGGTCATCGTACTCGTGACTACATGATTCACAAATTCTCTTGTGGACAGGATGTTTGCAACGTCGTTCCCAAACAAACTCAGCGACATCAATACTCCCCCAACTGTCCGTTGCCATCTTACGGATGTCCGCCCGAAACTCTCAGCAACGAACCACTCGACCGCCCTATTCGCCATACTATTCGCGATGAAGCAAGCCCGGCCGGCACTCTAACTCGGCGGCTTTGATGATTACCAATGCATAAAACGCAATGATGCGTTCGAAATATTCTAATATCTTGCGTTATTGTTGCTTGTTACATTTCCTTCGAAATTGATGACTCATCAAAAAAAAAGGAGTGTAACCTATAAAAAATAAACGCTTATTCTTGGGAGCCAGTATCTTACTAGCCTTGTGGGGCTGCAGTGATGACGAGAACAACCAAACACTAACACTCACCGACCTGAAGAACCTCCCCGAACTTGGCAGCGGCTTTGTCTACGAGGGTTGGCTTATCGTCAATCAGGCACCAATCAGTACGGGAAGGTTTAATATCACCGCCGGAGTTACCACACCCGCACAATTCACTGTCGACAGCGAAGATGTGGAGAACGCAGAGATCTTTGTCTTAACGATTGAGCCGGCAACAGATGACGACCCTATGCCGTCTGAAACAAAAGTCATTGCTGGAGGCGTAACCGGTAACTCCATCACGGCAGACGCAAGCCACAAAGCAGCGATCGGTTCTGATTTCCTAGATGCGGCGGGGAGTTTTATTTTGGCCGCACCTACTGATAACGAGGCCCCCATCACACCTGAGCAGGGGATTTGGTGGCTTGTTCCGGGGGCCCCTGCATCTCCTTCCCTGATGCTTCCAACTACGCTTCCGCCTGGCTGGGTCTACGAAGGATGGGTGGTCTCTGACGGTGTGCCGACGAGCACCGGTCGCTTCACTGCAGTCAATGACGCAGATGAAGACGGCGCTGGTCCAAAGCAAGGCGCGAATCCTGATGCCGCTCCTCCCTTTCCTGGACAAGACTTCATTTCTCCACCTGCGCTCGTACTGAATGATGGGAGTTTTACCGCGGTCATCACTGTGGAACCGGAGCCCGACAACGCTGCAACACCATTTTCTTTAAAACCACTGGCGCTGCCAATTTCATTGAATGCCGCGACGGCTACTTCGCTAACAATGAACAATGATGCGGCGAATACATTGCCTAGCGCTACGATCACAATCGTCGACGACGAAGAGTAGTTAACGACTCCGACCGAACCACGCGGACAACGTTGTCAAACAACAGCGTTTGTCCGCGTTTTTCTGTGTGTTCTTCCAGAGATGAGCGATGCTTACACCTCGATCTCACGCCAGCAACTTTTTTTAGATCGACCTACTCGGTGACGCGTTCCTAGGCGCATGATGAGCAAACAACATCATGTGTGTTTACTATTTGCAGCATTTCTTCAAGTTTGGGTCGGGGTTGCGATCGCCAAACCTACCCAGGCACCGCTTGCCCGCCCCAATGCGGTTCACGGCAACACCGCCGAGCTACAATTCGGCAAACCGATTCACTTTCATAATATCTCGCTAATACCGGTTACGACCAATCGCAAGGGTCCCTTTCAGCGCTATACACTCTTCGAACAAGGGGTGCGTAGCAAAACTTTCGATGTGCGCGAGCTAAAAGGAAATAGCGGTGACGCCCAAGTCAATGAAGTAGAAGTGCGCAATCGGGGCAAACACCCAGTGTACTTACTGGGGGGAGAGATGATTCTCGGCGGCAAACAAGACCGGATCATCGGCCAAGACACAGTAATCGCTCCAACTCGGCGATGGTCCAAGGTGTCCGTGTTTTGCATCGAGCAAGGCAGGTGGCAAGGCCAAGAAATGAAATTTCGCTCTGGCGGAGCGATGGCCGACTTCTCGATTCAGAAAGCTGCGCTCAAAGGGAGTCAATCTGACGTCTGGAACGAAGTCAGTAAAAAGAATGTTAGACATGGTACGCAAAGCAATACACAAACCTATCGCCGAACCATCCAAAATGAAAAACTACGAAAACAAATCCGGCCTCACGTGCGCCGATTGACTGCAAAACTGCCCAAAGACGGCCAACTTGCCGGCGTCGTACTCGGCATTAATGGGAAGATTCACGTCGCGGACCTATTTGGGAATCCAACACTATTTCGTGAGTTGCAGCCCAAACTTCTCACGGCCTACGTTCTCGAAGCGCTCAGTCACGACGTGGACAAAAAAGCTGTTCCTGTCAGTCGCAACCGCGCCAAGGGATTCGTCTCTAAAGGCCGAAAAATGAAACAGAAAACAACAAAACGATCAGGTAGAGCAATCAATCACAAAAAGGAAGACAAAGAGCTCATTGGCTCGGAGACCGAAGACAGCGATACTGGCGAGAAGGTCCGCGAAACCTATATTGGGAAGTAGCCCCGAGTCATCAACAAGGGGTTCTGTCTATACAATGCCATATGCGAGCATGGCATCAGCGACTTTCAGGAACCCGGCAACGTTCGCCCCTTTTACGTAGTTGATATGATCGCCCTCAGTGCCTACACGTTCACATTGGTCGTGGATACTTTTCATAATGTCCCGCAACCGCCGGTCTACTTCTTCATGAGACCAGGATATTCTCAGGGAGTTCTGGCTCTGCTCCAAACCAGAAACCGCGACACCGCCAGCGTTGGCAGCTTTGGCTGGCGCGAACAGGATCTTCGCAGCGAGAAATGTGTGCATCGCTTCTAGATCGGTTGGCATGTTGGCACCTTCTGCGATAACGACGCAACCATTGTTTAGCAGGAGTCTTGCATCGTCAACGTTGATCTCGTTTTGGGTGGCGCAGGGCATCGCTACATCAACGGGAATACTCCACGGTCGTTTGCCCGGATAGTGCTCGCAACCAAATCTGTCCGCGTATTCGCTGATACGGCCCCGGCGCTGTTCCTTGAGCTCTTTCACAAACGCCAGCTTCTCTGCATCGATGCCATCGGGATCGTGAATAAACCCAGACGAGTCCGACAAAGTGAGCACTTTTGCGCCGAGCTCGTGTGCCTTTTCTGCCGCATAGATCGCCACATTTCCAGAGCCGCTGATTGCGACCGTCTTTCCCTCAATGCTATCGCCTTTCCGCGCCAACATATTTTCCGTAAAGTAGACACATCCATACCCAGTCGCTTCGGTACGTACCAGGCTGCCACCAAAGCTGAGTCCCTTCCCGGTTAGAATCCCAGTAAAACGATTCTCCAAGCGTTTGTACGTCCCGAACAGGTACCCCAACTCTCTGGCACCAACGCCAATATCTCCGGCCGGAACATCCGTATCTTCGCCAATATGTCGATGGAGCTCAATCATTAGGGACTGGCAAAACCGCATCACCTCACCGTCTGACTTCCCTTTGGGGTTAAAGTTTGCTCCTCCCTTGGCTCCTCCCATTGGCAAGGTTGTCAGGGCATTCTTAAACTGTTGCTCGAAACCAAGAAACTTAAGTATGCTTTCGTTTACGGTGGGGTGAAACCTTAAGCCACCCTTGTACGGCCCAATCGAATTATTGAACTGGACCCGCCATGCTCGATTGACCCGGGTATTGCCACTGTCATCCTCCCAGGTCACACGAAAAATTACGATCCGATCTGGCTCGGTCATCCGCTCTAAGATTTGTGCCTTGCGGTAGCGCTGATCATCCAAAATGAGTGGCATAACCGCCTCGACAAATTCTTCTACCGCCTGATGAAATTCGTGTGCTCTCCTGGGTTTTCGCCGAACGAGAACCCGCCATAAATTTCTTGGTGCTCTCCTGAACTGCATTTGTACTCATCGCGTCTCCCTCTAATTCCAAGCCCAATGAAACTGTTACCCCGACCTGTACTTGGCCCCGTCGCACCAGTCTCGCACAAACCAAGAACGCATCTCAAAACTCAGACACTCTCATTCGATTCACTTCGTTGTCACAATCGCACAACTCACACCATTATCGCTGAATCTCTCTACAGCGGCTTCCTCAAAATCACCACGAGAAGCAACGCAGCAAGGGTTGCAGCTGCCAACCAACCGAGCGACCGCCACGGGGGATACGATGGGAGGCTTTTGAGATGAGCTCCATCCACCCAATGGTTTGGATCGCACTGCACCCAGCAATCATCGCGGCAATAATCGAAATAAGCAGAGCGGGTACGAAACGGAAACTCACGATGTTGCTTGCGCAACGTTTCACGTACTGCCCGCAATTCTTCGGCAGTTGGCACCGCGCCATGCTGGATCTTTCGTAAATCGGTGTACTCTTGCACCCCCCAATTGGATCTCTCGCTCGCTTTGAGAAGTCATTAGATTGCTGTACACGTGTGAGCGTTGTATACGCAGTTCTACAAAGGTTAGCGTCGCGTGGACCCCCAGCTGCGATCGTCAAAGCCCCCGCTAGCAGCAACAACTGCCTTCGTCGCGATCTCTCTCCCAGCCAACCACACATGGGTGCACTCAGTTTTCCGGCAAAAACATAGGACGCGACAATCGCACACGCCGCGAGCGGAACCACCACGAAAATACGATTCGCCCCCAAATGGCTGTACAACAACCAACCGTCTCCATAACCATGGAAACATCCCCGCCCCGACATAAAACAGAGCATGAACGATATTGACAGCAGCGAAACCGATGGCAGCAACGTATCCAACGCTGCCCTCGGCTCCAAACAACGAGAAAAAACCAGGACACACGCGCCGCACACAAGCTCGAGGGGCAATCCCCCCTAACTGAAATGCAGAAATTTTCAAATAGCCCAAAACGGTTCCGCTCTAACAAAATCAATGTAACCTCCTGCAAATAAATACAAATGGTAGTTCGTAATTCTTCCTCCAAACAAAACCGCAACTGCCCCCATGACCCAACAAACTCGTGGAGCACCAAGGTCAGCCGGCTGGTAAATATTGCGATCATCACCATTACCGCTGTGACCCGTGCAATTGCACGAACAGTCCTGCTCATAAACTCACAGCCACCGGATTCATTTCACCAAGAGACTATCCTAGATCGCTCACCGGTTGAAATGGTCCTATCCGACGTAGGGGTCTTGGTCGAGCGGAAGGCGCGAACGAGGCGCATAGTGGCTCTACGCCAACGAGAGAGCAACGCTCCGATCGGCCGAGAGAACAAGTCAGATAGGAGCAGATCAATCGGTGGGGCGGTCTAGTTGACGGGCTCAAATTGGCCATACAGACCCGATTTTTAGTAATTTTTGGATGCATGACACACTCCAAAGCGTCCAAGGGAGCGACGCATGGCGGCTGAAATCCCGTGGGGGATATTGAAACACTCAAGAGCCCCAGAGTTTGCGGTCTTCGTGTGATCGCCTATACTAAAGATACAGTTGTCTAGACACCACAAATTTGCCCGGACTTGGCACTGCCCTCCTTGCCGCAATCCTGTTCGCCTGGGAGCGCCTTCGCAGCTCCGCCTAACTGTTGCCATCTCGTACTTCGACAACAATACCGCGGAAAAGCGGAGTTTGATGCTCTCGCCAAGGGACTCGCAGACATGTTGATTACCGATCTCAGCCACATTCAGTCGCTCCAAATTGTCGAGAGAGCCAAACTCAACGCTGTCCTTGCCGAACTTAAACTATCCAATACGAAATTTATCGATCGGCAGAACAGCCCAGAAGCTCGGGAAAGGACTCGCCGCTGAGTTTATCATGAGCGGTGGATATGTCCTTGTTGGTGACGAACTTCGCATTGATGCGCGAATATGTTTCGGTAGCAACCGGAGAAATCATAGCAAGTGAACGCGTCGTCGGGACGAAAGATCAGTTCTTCGCACTCGAAAAAGAACTCGTCGATATTTTGGTCAGTGCACTCAATCTAAAGTTAGCGCGGCGAGAAAAAACCAAACTGCGTACAAATCCGACTCAAAGCTTTTGCCGCGTGGACAAAGTATTCTCGCGCTCTTGCAGCACAAGACCAGGGAAACCAAAGTGAAGCGAGGCGTTTGTTCCAAGCGGCCTTGGATGCAGACCCAAACTATCGCGCCGCTAAGACAGCGACGAAACGGTTAGAAATCCTATTTAAGAAAGATGACGAGGCTAAAAGCACGAGCCGCAGACGATTTACTTAAGAACACTGGATCCCAAAGCCACAGACTTTTCTACCAAAATCACAGTCTTGCTCCGACAATTCAGGCAATAGTGATACAATACAACTACGCAAAAAGCTCGAGCTTCTCACTTGGCTGGCCAGACGGGATCTCACCCCCCTCCTCTCCTGGTCTTTCCCAGATCCCTGTCGAGGGACTTGTCTTTGCAATGCGCCACGTTGGAGATCCCACACAATGGAGCAATATCCCCAAGGTTTGCGAATATTTCATTTCGCGATACCCACGTGAAGACTATCCCAAAACCTATTGCAAAATATTGTTGAGATCGCTGCGGATGAAAAAAAAGTACTTCAAACGCGCTGTCGCCCAGGCGCAGTGGGATAACGAAGTGAAGTCAAACCTTAAGCATCTAGAGTCTGACGATTGGCGTCTCGCTCTGATCAAGAATACGCCCGCCATCCGCGAATTGTTGGGCCTGTATGCGAAAAAAAGCCGCCCCCAATAAAACCCACGATTCTTGAGATTCTGTCCTCCTAAACAAAGCCCGGCTTCACAGTCAGTTTTCTGGCCGCTGAATGTTCAAATATTCACT
>CBDCWZ010000086.1:0-42834 GCA_965223575.1 Kofleriaceae bacterium | reverse complement strand
GGCGGCTTGATTTTGGTTGCGTGGGGGGCGGTGGCGTGTTTGCTTTGACCGGCGGGTGTGCTGTCGGGGATGGGGCCGCAGCCTGAGCGGGAGCAGATACAAACCGCAATTGCACAGGCGGTGGTTGTTTGTCTGTGCGGTCAAAGCTGATCGGAAAAGCGAGGACGACGCCGTGGGCGATTGCAGTAATGATTACAGGGATCAGCCAGCGAATGGTGGTTTGGTCAGCGACTTTCATTTCCAGGTTGTTTGCAAGGTGATCGAAAACACACGTCCATCACCGCGGACGCCGCCGGTTCGCAAGCGGAAGCGTTTGCCGCCGATGTTGTCGACACGCACAGAAGCGTCCCAGTTGTTCCAGAAGCGCTGATGGGCTGAGAGGTCAACGCTGGTTCGACTGGGCAATACTTCGTCGCGATCGATTTGCTTGTCAATGTACCGCAAGCGTGCACGCGCGCCGCCTTTGGGCCAATGAAACCCACTCCA
Source organism: Kofleriaceae bacterium (assembly GCA_965223575.1). Taxonomy (GTDB): domain Bacteria; phylum Myxococcota_A; class Polyangia; order Haliangiales; family Haliangiaceae; genus CBDCWZ01. Next base: position 42,348 of record CBDCWZ010000086.1, on the reverse strand, counting down.
CCCTTCGGCTCGATGTCTGGGAAAGAAGTCGAGGCTGGTGCTACCAAAGGCTTCGGAAAACGAATCGCTGAAGTGATAGCTTCCTCCGAAGTGTAGCCAGGGTTGGGCTTCAACTTTGACCGATGCATCAATGCCGCGAATTTTGAGTCCGTCGATGTTGATCAATTGGCCTCGGTCCGAATCGAAACGGATTTGTCCGTTTGCGTGGCGCGCATATCCCGCTACCGTAGCGGTCACAAAAGATACTGGCTTTGCGGTGAGCTCGATTTCGCCAAAGTTTGCGATCTCTGGATCGAGGTTGGTATTACCAATGTCGGTCCGGAAGCGTTCTCTGAGGGTGGGAAGTCTTCCTTTTCGTCCTACGGTTGTTTTCAGGGTGAGCGGTTTTCCGAGCTGGGTTGTTAAGGTCAGTTTTGCTTCGGGCCAAGGGGTGATTCCGGGCTTGATCGGAATTGCTACGCCAACCGCGCCGTCGAGTGCGATGGGGCCTTTTTTGAATTGGGCGCCGGTTGCGATATGACCTATCGTCGAACGTCCACCGCTCTGTTGACCAACCGATACGACGTCGGCGGTCTCAGTGTCCAAGTTAGCGGAGACGAGGAGATGTATCGTCTCGCCAAGGGCTCGGTTGATCAAAAAGCCACCGCCACCGCGCTGTCCGTTGAGATTCTCTTGGTTTTGCACCAGAGTTAGGGCGGGGTCGCTATAGCGAAAGGTCCTGCGATCTAAGGATTGAAGATATCCGTGCCCCTGAAACCGCCAAGCGCCACGATGAAAGTCGCCTTGGACACCAAAGCGGCCGGACAGCTCGCGATCGATCTCAACAAGGTCATCGAGGCCAAGTTCGCCCGGGGGGGCGAGAAAGCCGCGATGCTGAAAGAAGCCATCGGCGATGATGCGGTCGTTGTTGCGGCGATATTCTAAGCGTAGTCCACCGGCGAAGTTGTGACGATCCTCATCGACCGGGACAAGTTGATCTGCGTCGGCGACTTTGAATTCTCGGAACCCAAGGCTGGCTGACACAGATCCGCGTACAGAGAAACCGCGAAAGGGGGTGAATCTTCCGGTAGCAGATAGATCTGTCGACGGGCGGTCGGATGCCGAGATGCGACCGCGTACAAGCCGTGCTCCTGCCGCGTCTATGGTGTTAACTTCGATGACGCCGCCCGGTCCACCGACGCCATCGATGGGGGAGGCGGGTGTGCTGGATACCCGGATGTTAGCGATATCAGTAACCGGAATCGACGAGATGTCAAACGATCCATAATAGACTTCGTCAACGGGTACGCCGTCAATCAGCACTTTGATTGCGCCCTTGCGTGCGCCGCGAATGTTCACCTGGATGCCGCCACGTCCGGCCTGACGCACCGTGAGCTCGGGGAGCAAATCTAGCGCGTCTGCTAGATTGGTCGCGCCACGCTTGGCAAGTGCGGGTCCCGAGATTCGAAGTGTCGTATCGCGACGGAAAGGGCGATTTGGTCGATCTGCATAGACTTCCACGACTTCCACGTCGTCCAGCAGCAGGACCTCGCCGTTATCCAGGACAACGGTACCTTTGTTGGGTTTGGTTGCACTTTCGGGTGAGGCAGATGGAGGGGGAGTGGGATCTGCCGGTGGCGTGGGGGAGGAAGCTGGTGGGGTAGGGGATTCTTGCGACGGCGGTGATTCTTGTGCGGGCGCATCGCTCGAGGGAGTTTGGGCAGGGGGCTCGTCATCCGGGGCACTCGAAGAAGACGGTGGGGTGGTATCTGGATCTGGCGTCGGTTCTTGCTCTGGGGCGGCCTGCCGCTCATCAGACGGAGCTTCAGAAGGTTGGGCTTGCGCGCTGGCGACTGCAACCCCGAACAACAAGCCAATTGTCGTTACAACTATTGCGGTGATTTGCATATGCCCATCTTGTTACAACCAGAGGATGGAGCCGCGCACTCTTCTGGAGCCGAACACTCATGAGTACAATGCGGTCCGCGTGCATTAAAGTTGAAACAAATCAGGTCGTCTTTGCAGCCGGCGCCGTCTGGGTTGCAGGATTCCATGTATGCGCCCGCGTCAAACTCGATGTCTTCAATCGGTTGCGGGCTACTGCATGCTGCCCCTAGAAACAGCGCTGCGACTCCTAGAAAGAGAATCTGGCGGAGATTCCTGCTGAGCGTCTTAGTCATTTCGTACACTTTCTAGTGTCTCTTAAAAGGCAATGTGTATGCCACTAGAGTTTTGTTTGTTTTCAGGGAGTTATGTGCGCCAAGGTGGGGAGGCTTGCCCCGTTATTTTGGGCTGTGGTCCCATGCGCCGATGTCCGACAATAGAATCCACGACCGGTCCTGGATTGTGCTGAAGCGGTCAAATCGGCAAAATTCAACGCAGATTCGCCTGTGGTGGTGTCAAACCCCTTGACATGCCCAACTATCTCAGTAAGTTAGTCCGGCTTCGCGGGTGTAGCTCAGCTGGTAGAGCTCCAGCCTTCCAAGCTGGACGTCGTGGGTTCGAGTCCCATCGCCCGCTCTGATAACTCAATGATTGGATAACCAAATGAAGTACGCCCACGTGGCTCAGTGGTAGAGCACATCCTTGGTAAGGATGGGGTCGGCGGTTCAATCCCGCCCGTGGGCTCCAAATGAATCCTAGTCTTTCGCGTTAAACCTAGCAAACCAATTGGAGGAAGCGTCAAATGGCAAAAGAGAAATTTGTCAGGAACAAACCACACGTAAATATTGGCACGATCGGTCACGTCGATCATGGCAAGACAACACTGACAGCTGCGATCACGAAAGTGCAGGCGAGTCAGGGGTTTGCAGAGTTTACTGCGTTTGACCAGATTGATAAGGCGCCGGAAGAGAAGGCGCGTGGTATCACGATTGCGACAGCCCACGTCGAGTACGAGTCTGCGAATCGCCATTATGCGCATGTCGATTGCCCGGGTCATGCTGACTATATTAAGAACATGATAACCGGTGCAGCGCAGATGGACGGGGCGATCCTCGTGGTCAGCGCTCCTGATGGTGCGATGCCGCAAACGCGCGAGCATGTCCTTTTGGCTCGCCAGGTGAACGTGCCGGCGATTGTTGTGTACATGAATAAGTGTGACCAAATCGAGTCTGGAGACGAAGAGCTTCTGGACTTGGTGGATATGGAGTTGCGTGAGCTCCTTGATAAGTATGAATTCCCTGGGGACGACACGCCGATTATCAAAGGCTCGGCGTTGAAAGCGCTGGAAGGGGAAGACTCCGAGTATGGTGTTCAGTCGATCGCGAAGCTCCTTGAAGCTTGTGACACGTTTATCCCGGAACCGAAGCGCGATACTGACAAGTCGTTTTTGATGCCCGTAGAGGACGTGTTTACGATTACCGGTCGTGGCACTGTGGTGACGGGTCGTATCGAGCGCGGCATTGTGAAGGTCGGCGATGAGATCGAAATTGTTGGTCTTGGCGAGACGCGCAAATCGGTGTGCACGGGCGTAGAGATGTTTCGCAAGATTTTGGATGAGGGGCAGGCCGGCGATAACTGCGGCGCTCTTCTGCGTGGGATCAAACGCGAGGAAATTGAGCGTGGGATGGTTTTGGCGAAGCCCGGGACGATTTCTCCCCACACCAAATTTAGTGCAGAGGTCTACGTGCTAAAAAAGGATGAGGGTGGCCGACACACGCCTTTCTTTAATGGATATCGACCGCAGTTCTACTTTCGTACAACGGACGTGACCGGTGATGTGGCATTGCCCGATGGCGTCAAAATGGTGATGCCGGGGGACAATACCAATATCGACGTTTCTCTCGGGAGCCCGATTGCTTGCGAAGAGGGGCTTCGATTCGCGATTCGCGAAGGTGGTCGCACCGTCGGCGCCGGCGTCGTTACCAAGATTATCGAATAGAGTTCATCCCTTAGCCTTATTCATAAATCTTGGCATATCCTGTAAGTGAGGCTACAAATGTGGGCTGACGACGTGTGCCCATGGTTTTTTTGGGACGGGTATTGCAGAGGGCCGTTAAGTGGTGTACACGTCCGCTTCCATCTATCTTGAAATCAACCATTTGTAGAATTTTTTGGAGGTTTTTCCGAATCGTAAGCTTTTCTGAAGTAACCCGAAGGGGAGTAGCTCAACTGGTAGAGCATCCGTCTCCAAAGCGGAGGGTTGGGGGTTCAAGTCCCTCCTTCCCTGCTACATCTTTTTGCAAAGTGCACCTTATAAACAAAACGAAGTACCGGAATAACCAAATACCCTGGACATATAGCATCTAGACAACGAAAACGTACCTGGAAACAAGTGACCGTCGACAACACACCCAATAAACCTGTTCATTTAGTTTACCTATGTGGTGGGTTGCTGCTGTTCTACCTACTCCAGTGGACTGGGGATTGGATATGGGGGTACTTTTCGCGTTCCCCAAATGAACTGTACTTGACCATCGGTTCTTTTGTTGTTGCCTTTTTGACGGGAGTAATCACGTATCGCAATCAAAATATCTATGGATTTATTAATGAGGTAGCGGTTGAGTGCAACAAGGTCACTTGGCCGGGTTGGAAAGACGTTAGGGCAGCAACGATCGTCGTGATTATTATGACGATCATCTCAGCGAGTATTTTGGGCTTCTTTGATTTGATCTGGTCCAAAGTGACACAGCTTATCTATGGATAAATCGACGTGGCAAAACCGGATATGACTGATACCCAAGCACAGACTGAAACCGATGCCGCCAAGGCTGAGTCCTCAACTGGTGGAGAGTCCTCAACCGGTGGGGAGTCAACAGAGACTCAGCCTGAGTTGAAGTGGTATGTTGTTCATACTTATTCAGGTCACGAGAACCGCGCGAAATTGACTTTGCTAGAGCGTGTCAAAAACGGCGGCCTTGATGCTCATTTTGGCGAGGTGCTCATTCCCACTGAGAGCGTGATGGAGGTCGTCAAAGGGCAGCGCCGAACGTCAACTCGCAAGTTCTATCCCGGTTATATGTTCGTTCAGATGAACTTAAACGAGCGAACGTTCCATTTGGTCAAGGGGTGTCCAAAGATCACCGGATTTTTAGGGGGAAGTAACCCCACACCCGTCCCAGAACGGGAGATTTCGGGAATTCATTCTGCAATGACCGAAGGGAAGTCCAGGCCGAAGCCAAAGGTTGTATTTCAACAGGGCGATACCGTGCGAGTGATAGAGGGACCCTTTGCCAATTTTTCGGCGACGATCGAAGAGGTCAAGGCTGACAAGCAAAAGGTAAAAGTATTGGTTTCGATCTTTGGTCGAGCGACTCCTGTAGAACTGAATTTTAGCCAGGTTGAAAAAGCATAGCATTGAAGGCTTAAGTAGGGGCGCCGATACAAGCATAAGTACGTTGCAGACACGGGTAGGCACAAGTTCATGAAAAAAGTTACAGCACTCATAAAGCTTCAAGTTCCGGCAGGTAAGGCAAATCCTTCCCCGCCAGTCGGCCCTGCACTCGGCCAGCATGGTTTGAACATCATGCAGTTTTGCAAGGAGTTCAATGCCAAGACCGCAAATCAGGGCGATGTAATTATTCCAGTCGTAATTACTGCGTACGCGGATCGAAGCTTTACATTTGTTACGAAAACACCCCCAGCAGCGATTCTACTCAAAAAAGCGGCAAAGTTAGAAAAAGGATCTGGAGAGCCGAACAAAAACAAGGTTGGGAAAGTAAGCATGGCGCAGATTCGCGAGATCGCAGAGCTCAAGTTGCCCGATCTCAACACCGTCGATGTCGATAACGCAATGCGGTCCATTGCCGGGACAGCGCGCTCGATGGGGCTTGAGGTCGAAGGATAGAACAATGGCCGGTAAAACATACAAAAATGCGCTCACTAAGCTGGATCGCAATCAACGCTATTCTTTGAAACAAGCGTGTGACTTGATTCCGCAGGTGAAGATCTCTAAGAAATTTGATGAGACTGTCGATATTGCGGTCAGGTTGGGGGTCAATCCAAAGCATGCAGATCAAAATGTCAGAGGCGCCGTTATCTTACCCAATGGCACTGGAAAGTCTCGACGCGTACTCGTCATTGCCAAGCCCGACAAGGCCAAAGAGGCACTTGCGGCAGGTGCAGACTATGCGGGCAGCGACGAATACATTAATAAGATCAAAGACGAGAACTGGTTTGATTTTGATTCTGTTGTCGCGACCCCTGACATGATGGGCCAAGTTGGTAAAATTGGTCGGATTTTGGGACCGCGTGGCTTGATGCCCAATCCAAAAGTAGGGACCGTCACAATGGACGTCACCAAAGCGGTAAGCGAGCTCAAGGCGGGTCGTGTTGAATATCGCGTGGAAAAGGCCGGTATCGTTCACTCTCCGGTTGGCAAAACTTCATTTTCCCCTGAGAAACTTGCCGAAAACGTTGTCGCATTGATGGACACACTCGCAAAACAAAAGCCCGCTTCGGCAAAAGGGACATACTTTCGATCACTCACTTTGTCCACGACGCACAGCCCCGGTATCAAGGTTGATCCGGCAACTGCAGTGAGTGAAGCATAGTTGTAGGGACGTAGGGACATCGAGGCAAGTAATGGAAAAGGCAATTAAAGAACAAACAGTTGGGCAGATTCGCGAGCGTCTAGCCAACGTGGTCAGCATTGTACTAGCCGACTTCCGCGGGCTTGATGTTCCCTCGGTGACCAAGATGCGTCAGGATTTTCGCGCAGCCGGCTGTGAGTATCGAGTGCTCAAAAATACCCTCGTAAAAATTGCCGTACAGGGATCTACTCTCGAGCCGGTCTCAACTCTTCTTGCGGGACCGACAGCACTGATTTGGTCAGATGAATCACCATCGGCTCCTGCAAAGTTAGCGGTGCAATTTGCGAAGGATGAGAAGAACTTCGCAATTAAGGGCGGTTTTTTTGAGGGCGAGGTGTTGGACGTAGCCGGGGTTGATCAGCTATCCAAAATGCCAGACAAGCCTGATCTCCAAGCCAGCCTGCTCATGACCTTCCTCGCCGGGCCAACAGATTTTGTCCGGACCCTCAGTGCGGGACCACAGAACTTTATGTACCTACTCGATGCTCGAAAACGAGCTTTGGAAACATCCAGCTAACGGATTGGGCCCACACAAACGGTTATTGAACGAACAAAAGAATGCATAAACAACGGAAAATTCGCGAAAACAATTCGCTTTATTAGCAACAAGCAACGCGGTTATCACAAGGAAGAAGGCGATGGCAGACATCACACATGAACAGGTAGTAGATTATCTCAGCGGTCTTACGGTCATGCAGTTGGTTGACTTGACCAAAAACCTCGAGGAAAAATGGGACGTTAAGGCCGCACCGGTGATGGCAGCCGGACCGGCAGTTGTCGCTGAGGGAGGCCCAGGCGGAGCAGACGAGCAGACCGAGTTTACCGTTGTTCTCAAGAGTTTTGGATCGGCAAAGATCCAGGTCATTAAGGCGGTTCGCGAGATTACGGGCCTTGGTCTTAAAGATGCAAAAGAGTTGGTCGACGGTGCGCCAAAAGACATCAAGGCAGATGTTTCCAAAGACGATGCCAACGAAATTGCAGAGAAGTTGAAGGCTGCAGGCGCAGAGGTCGAGATCAAATAGTTGAATTCACACACCACGAACTGCGACAGTCATCTCGCATTGAGGGCTGTCGTGCGTGGTCGTGCGTATTGCGTTACTTGTTTGGGTCAGTTGAGAACCTTTGAGGGGATAACTCCATGGCGTCGGTAATTCAGAACAACTTTCGGGTCCGGAAGTCCTTTGCCAAACTAGGTAAGGTCATTGATATTCCGAATCTGATCGACATTCAGAAGCGTTCATATGACAAATTTTTGCAACTTGATACCCCCCATGATCAGCGTTTAGCGATTGGGCTCCAGGGGGTTTTTACAAGTGTGTTTCCGATTAAGGATTTTTCGGAAAGTTCATCGCTCGAGTTTGTTTCGTACAATCTGGATAAGCCCAAATACGACGTAGAGGAGTGTCGCGCTCGTGGCATGACCTTTGCTGCGCCGGTAAAGGTTATTATTCGCCTTGTCGTTTGGGATACAAACGAGGAAACCGGTGCGCAGTCGATCCGCGATGTAAAAGAGCAAGAAGTATACTTCGGTGAAATTCCGCTCATGACCGACAGCGGGACCTTTATCGTTAACGGGACTGAGCGAGTGATCGTATCGCAGCTTCACCGCTCGCCTGGTGTATTTTTTGATCATGACAAGGGGAAAACACACTCTTCGGGGAAGTTGCTTTATGGCGCCCGGGTGATTCCCTATCGTGGCTCGTGGTTAGACTTTGAGTTTGACCACAAGGACATTATCTACGTTCGTATTGACCGGCGCCGCAAATTGCATGCGACGGTCCTGCTTAGAGCGCTGGGATATTCGACCGAGGAGCTGCTCGAGTTCTTTTACGATACGGAGATTATTCATCTCGAATCGGGCAAAAAGTATTCCCGGACCATCAACTATGAGCTGCTACTGGGACAGCGTGCAACACGAGATATTCGCCATCCCAAAACTCGTGAAGTCCTAGTCAAAAAGAACCGCAAGTTTACAAAAGCTGCAATTCGTAAATTGCGTGAGTCCGACGTTCGGACGTTGCCAGCAGAAGTAGAAGAGCTAACCGGGAAAGTGTCTGCTAAGGACGTCATTGACGAGAGCACGGGTGAAGTTTTACTACAATGCAACGAAGAGCTCACCGAGGACAAGCTCGATGAGTTAAGAGTTGCGGGTGTCACGCAAGTTGACGTCCTGTTTATCGATAATCTCAACGTTGGTCCGTATCTGCGGAACACACTCCTTGCCGATAAGCTGCAAGGTCCCGATGAGGCGATTATGGAAATCTATCGTCGCCTTCGTCCTGGAGATCCGCCCACCCTTGAGACAGCTCAGAATCTGTTTAATAAGTTGTTCTTCAACCCAAATCACTACGACCTATCAAAGGTTGGGCGCCTAAAGCTCAATTATAAGTTCAAATTAGAAGAAGAACTCGACAATCCCGTCCTCAGCAAAAAGGATATTCTCGAGACCGTTCGCTATTTGATTGAACTCCGCAACGGTCGTGGAATGATCGACGATATCGATCACTTGGGCAATCGTCGTGTTCGTGCTGTCGGCGAGCTGATGGAGAACCAATATCGTATTGGGTTGGTGCGGATGGAGCGTGCGATTCGCGAGCGCATGAGCATGTCGCAAGAAATTGAGACACTGATGCCCCACGATTTGATCAACGCCAAGCCAGTATCGGCTGTTGTCAAGGAGTATTTCGGATCATCACAATTGTCCCAGTTTATGGACCAGACAAATCCGCTGTCGGAGGTAACACACAAACGGCGTTTGTCGGCATTGGGACCGGGCGGTTTGACGCGCGAGCGGGCTGGATTCGAAGTTCGCGATGTTCATCCAACGCACTACGGACGGATTTGTCCCATTGAGACACCCGAAGGACCCAATATTGGTCTCATTGCGTCGCTTTCAACCTATGCCCGCGTAAACCAATATGGATTTATCGAGACACCATATCGTAAAGTGGACGGTACGCAGGTAACCGATGACGTTACCTTCTTCTCTGCGCTGCAGGAAGAGGGGCAAACGATCGCTCAGGCAAATGCCGAATTTGACGAGGGTGGAAAGTTCACCGAGCAGTTTGTGTCGAGTCGCCGGGCTGGCGATGTTGCGATGGCGCGTCCCGAAGAAGTGACACTTATGGACGTTTCGCCAAATCAGTTGGTATCCGTCGCGGCTTCGCTGATTCCGTTTTTGGAGCACGATGACGCCAACCGTGCCTTGATGGGATCGAATATGCAGCGTCAGGCGGTTCCCTTGGTTCGTACTGCGGCGCCATTGGTCGGCACGGGGATTGAAGGGATCGTTGCCCGTGATTCTGGTGTGACCGTTGTGGCTAGGCGGGACGGTGTTGTCGAAGGTGTCGATGCCACTCGCATTGTCGTGAAACCCTTTGATTCTGATGACGCAGATCCATTGGGTGCCAAACCAGATATCTACAATTTGGTGAAGTTCCAACGCTCCAATCAAAACACCTGTATGAACCAGCGGCCAATCGTCCGGCGTGGGGATACTGTCCGAAAAGGAGATGTGATTGGGGACGGTCCCGCGACAGAGGCGGGGGAACTTGCCCTTGGGCAAAATGTTGTCGTCGCATTTATGCCTTGGGGTGGATATAACTTCGAGGATTCGATCCTTGTGTCAGAACGTTTGGTAAAAAACGATACCTTTACCTCCATTCACATCGAAGAGTTTGAGTGTGTTGCCAGAGACACCAAACTGGGGAAGGAGGAGATCACGCGAGACATTCCCAATGTTGGTGAAGAAGCGCTTAAAGACCTCGATGAATCTGGCATTATCCGCATTGGTGCCGAGGTGAAGCCAGGGGATGTTCTTGTTGGCAAGATTACTCCGAAGGGAGAGACGCAGCTGTCGCCAGAAGAGAAACTTCTTCGGGCAATTTTTGGCGAGAAAGCCGGTGATGTTCGAGATACATCCCTTCGTGTCTCACCTGGCGTCAACGGGGTTGTGATTAACGCGCGCGTATTCGCTCGTAAAGGGACTGAAAAGGATGAGCGAGCACGAGACATCGAGGAGGCCGAGAAAGAAAAGCTCCTCATCAACAAGCGTGACGAAATCAAGATCATTTCCGGATCCTATTACGGAAAGATGCGCAAACTACTCGTTGGCAAGGTCATGGAGGCCCAGCTCGTCAATGAGCAAGGTACGGTTTTGGCGGCAAAAGGGCAAAAACTCGATAGCGCAACCCTAGAGCAAATCCCGCGCAAACATTGGCACGAAATTCAGATCAATGAGAGCAAGGGCAAAATCGAGGAGCAGCTAGAGCAGCTTGCAACCCAGCGTGAAGACGATGTCTACGCGATCGAAACCCAGTACAGCGAAAAAATCGACAAGCTAACAAAAGGGGATGAGCTTCCTCCAGGTGTGATTAAGCTAGTAAAAGTATACCTTGCCATTAAACGTCGCCTTGCTGTAGGCGATAAAATGGCTGGCCGCCATGGGAACAAGGGAGTCGTTTCGCGCTTGCTTCCCGAAGAGGATATGCCTTTTCTTGCCGATGGTACGCCGGTAGATATCGTTTTGAATCCCCTTGGTGTTCCATCGCGAATGAACGTTGGGCAGATTTTGGAAACTCATCTCGGTGGCGCTGCCAGAGAGCTTGGGCGCCAAATCGATCGGTACCTAGAAACAGATTGGTCTGCGAGTGTATTGCGGGATAAATTGAAGAAGATCTATCCTACAGAACAGGCGCGATCCTTTATCGATGGGCTTAGTGATGATGATGTTGGCGAAGTTGCGACACGGCTTCGCAGCGGTGTCCATATGGCAACGCCGGTGTTTGACGGTGCAACAGAGGCGGAAATCAAAGAAGCACTGGACATGGCTGGATTGCCATTGAACGGGCAAGCGACCCTCTTCGATGGGAAAACCGGGGACCCCTTTGACCACGATGTAACGGTTGGCGTCATGTACATGCTTAAGTTGCATCATCTCGTTGACGACAAGATTCACGCACGGAGCATCGGACCGTACTCTTTGGTTACCCAGCAGCCGCTTGGTGGAAAAGCGCAATTTGGTGGTCAGAGACTGGGAGAGATGGAAGTCTGGGCAATGGAGGCCTATGGGGCTGCGTACGCATTGCAGGAATTCTTAACGGTAAAATCTGATGATGTGCTCGGTCGTACTCGAATGTATGAATCGATTGTAAAGGGGGAGCACAGCCTGGGAGGCTGGACTTCCAGAGTCCTTTAATGTGTTGCTCAAGGAGCTCCAGTCATTGTGTTTGGATGTCGAGCTCATTGAGAATCCAGCAGCTCCTCACAAACAAGAGGCACAAGTTCCTGCTGGGCTGGCTGCCCTTGCGCGCGAAGTTGCTGAGAAGGTCGGTGGTGCGCCCTCGTAGGCCGACTAGGTATTTTTTGGGATCAACATCGGTGACAGAGAGACATCTAAGGAGCAATCGTGAAGGACATTTTCAACTTCTTTGAAAAGCCCAGAGACCCGACGGTCGTTTAGCGCAATCCGCATCATGCTGGCGTCGCCAGACAAGATCCACGAGTGGTCTCATGGTGAGGTAAAGAAGCCTGAGACGATTAACTATCGAACTTTTAAGCCTGAACGCGACGGTTTGTTTTGCGCCAAGATTTTCGGGCCTGTGAAAGACTACGAGTGTAACTGCGGAAAATACAAGAGAACCAAAGCACCGCGGCGTTGTGTGTGAAAAGTGTGGCGTCGAAGTGATTCAGTCGAAAGTGCGTCGTGAGCGCATGGGCCACATTACGCTTGCAACTCCTGTTGCACACATTTGGTTTTTGCGCTCTCTACCGAGTCGAATCGGCAACCTCCTAGATATTCCTTTAAAGGAGCTCGAGAAGGTTTTGTACTGCGAGTCCTTTATGGTGATGGACCCAAAGGATTCGGGTCTAGAGCCAGCCGAAATTCTAACCGAAGAGCGTTACAATAAGTTGCTTGATGAGCTTGGTGTCGATGCATTTGAAGCCGGGATGGGGGCGCAGGCAATCTTGCAGCTATTACAGCAGCTTGATGTGCACTCGCTCGCTGAAACGCTGCGCATCGAAATGCGGGAAGTGACCTCTGAGGCGAAGCGAAAGAAAATCTCTAAACGCTTAAAGGTTGTTGAGGCGTTTCGAGAATCTGGAAACAAGCCTGAGTGGATGATGCTAACGGTCATTCCAGTCATTCCACCTGACTTGCGCCCCTTAGTTCCGCTTGATGGTGGTCGGTTTGCGACGTCGGATTTGAATGATCTCTATCGCCGTGTGATCAATCGAAACAATCGTCTGAAACGGCTCCAAGAACTGATTGCACCCGAGATTATTATTCGTAACGAAAAGCGGATGCTTCAAGAAGCTGTTGATGCGCTGTTTGACAACGGTCGGCGGGGCAAGACGATTACTGGTCCCAATAAGCGTCCACTCAAATCACTCTCGGACATGCTAAAGGGAAAGCAGGGGCGATTCCGTCAGAATTTGCTTGGCAAGCGGGTCGACTACTCTGGTCGATCCGTGATCGTGATTGGTCCTGAGCTCAAGTTGCACCAGTGCGGTCTACCCAAGAAGATGGCATTGGAGTTGTTTACTCCGTTCATCTACAACAAGCTCGAAGAGCGTGGGCTCGTTACGACGATTAAAAGCGCTAAGAAGCTCGTTGAAAAGGAACGTCCTGAAGTTTGGGATATTCTGGAAGAAGTTATTAACGAGCATCCTGTTATGCTGAACCGCGCGCCGACACTCCATCGTCTAGGCATACAAGCCTTTGAGCCAGTCCTTACCGAGGGCAAGGCGATTCAACTACACCCTCTCGTGTGCGCGGCTTTTAACGCAGACTTTGACGGTGACCAGATGGCTGTTCACGTTCCATTGTCTATCGAGGCGCAAATGGAAGCGCGTGTCTTGATGATGAGTACAAACAACATCTTGTCACCTGCGAACGGGAAGCCGATAATTGTTCCTACGCAGGATATCGTTTTAGGTCTGTATCACATGACTCGCGAGCGTCCCTTTGCGGAAGGTGAGTACAAACAAAACGCTGAGGGCAGTGGTGGGGCCCAACAGGGGATCTATAGCTCTGTTGAGGAAGTCCATTTGGCCTACGATCATGGCGTTGTTGATTTGCAAGCCAGGATTATGGTTCGCTCGGGCAAAGATGGATCTCTGGTTGAGAGTACCGTCGGTCGTGTATTGCTATACGAAATCTGCCCCAAAGAGGTGCCGTTTGAGGCTGTGAACCGTGTCATGGGTAAAAAGCAACTCGCGGATTTGATTGACTTGGTTTACCGCAATGCAGGCCAAAAGGCGACAGTGCTTTTGGCCGATGCGCTTCGGACAACGGGCTATAAATATGCAACCAAGGCCGGGATTTCGATCTGTATTGACGACATGAAGATTCCCGATCGTAAGATCGAGATGCTCGGCTCGGCGCGCAAAGAGGTTGCTGAGATTGAGGACCAATACACCGAGGGATTGATTACCGACGGAGAGCGATACAATAAGGTTGTCGATATCTGGGCGCAGGTCGCAGAAACGATTGCAGTCGAGATGATGCAAGAGATCAGCACCGAAGAGTTTCACGATCCGCTTAGCAAAGAGTCTCGCACTGCGCCTTCGTTTAACTCAATCTTTATCATGGCGGACTCTGGAGCTCGTGGCTCACAGCAACAGATGCGGCAGCTTGCTGGAATGCGTGGTCTGATGGCGAAGCCGTCAGGTGAGATTATCGAGACGCCGATTACAACGAACTTTCGCGAGGGCTTGTCTGTTCTGCAGTACTTCACCTCAACTCATGGCGCTCGCAAAGGTCTAGCAGATACGGCTCTAAAGACAGCAAACTCGGGATATTTGACTCGACGTCTTGTCGACGTTGGCCAAGACACGATTATCTCAATGTATGACTGTGGCACGCTTGAGGGAAGCGAAGTCGCCCCCCTTATCGAGGGTGGGGAGATCATCGAGAGGCTTGGCGATCGAATCTTGGGTCGTGTTGCTCTTGAAGATGTTGTTGATCCTTATAGTGGCGAGAACCTGGTTCCCGCGAACTCTGAGATTACCGAAGAGGAAGTGAGAGTCATCGATAACTCGGGAATCGATCGCGTCAAGATTCGCTCGGTTCTGGCATGCCAAGCGCGACGTGGTATTTGTTCACTGTGTTATGGCCGAGATCTGTCGCGGGGAAGCGTTGTGGCTATCGGTGAGGCGGTCGGAGTCATCGCTGCGCAGTCAATCGGAGAGCCCGGTACTCAGCTGACGATGCGGACTTTCCATATTGGTGGTGTTGGACAAATTCGGACCGAGCAATCGTCGCTTGAGAGTCGCACTGCTGGAACAGTTCGTCTGGTTGGTGTGCATCTGGTGCAGAAAAAGGACCGGCATGTTGTCATGAATCGACAAGGAGAGCTTGCGATTCTTGATGAGCTCGGTCGTGAGCGTGAGCGCTACGGTTTGCAGTATGGAGCCGAGCTTCTTGTAAGCGAGGGAGACGCGGTCAAAGCTGGACAGCTCTTGTCTGAGTGGGATCCATTCTCAATGCCCATTGTGACGGAAGTCCCGGGTGTTGTGAAATATGGCGATATCATTGAAGCGGTTACAATGCAGGAGCAGCTTGATGATGTCACTGGGCTATCCCGCAAGGTCATCACCGAGTCCAAAGATCCCGATTCACGGCCGCGAATTACGATTAAGGCCGACGATGGCTCGACACTGCAACTGCCAAACTCACGAAACGAGGCCCGCTACTTCTTGCCCGTAAACGCCAATATATACGTCAACGATGGGGATCGGGTTGAAGCGGGCGATGTCTTGGCGAAGATTTCCCGTGAAACGACCAAGACAAAAGATATTACCGGTGGACTGCCCCGTGTCGCTGAGTTATTTGAAGCGCGTAAACCTAAAGATCATGCGGTCATTTCCGAAATTGACGGGACTGTTCAGTTTGGGAAAGATACAAAAGGTAAGCGGAAGGTGGTCATTCAACCAGAAGTTGGTGAGTCTTCGGAATACCTCATTGCGAAAGGAAAGCACTTATCGGTTCGCGAGGGGGACCGGGTGCGTGCTGGCGAAGCATTGATGGATGGTCCGGCCAATCCCCATGATATTCTCAAAGTCTTGGGAGAAAAGGCGCTTGCAAACTACATGGTCGACGAGATCCAGGAGGTCTACCGTTTACAGGGAGTCCGCATCAACGACAAGCACATCGAAGTTGTTGTTCGCCAGATGTTGCGGCGAGTAACGGTTACTGACGTTGGTGATACCAACTTCTTGGTCGACGAGAATGTAGAGAAGCAGGTATTTGAAGAAGAGAATGAGCGCGTGATTTCCCAGAATGGTCAACCCGCCAAGGGTGTGCCTCTTCTGCTCGGGATCACCAAAGCATCTCTATCGACCGAGTCGTTTATTTCGGCTTCGTCATTCCAAGAGACGACAAAAGTACTCACGGAGGCCTCGATCAATGGGCGGGTGGATTACCTGCGCGGGTTGAAAGAAAACGTCATTATGGGTCGGTTGATCCCTGCCGGGACCGGACTTGGCGCCTACAAGCGGCTTACGGTAGAGGTGGAGCATCCCGAGTCCACCCAACAGGACCAGCACCCCGGCAGCAGCCCGGTACAAGTTATCCCGGGCAGTGAGCAGTCCTCTGCTGCGGTTCTGGCCTCTCGCGCGTAGCAAGAATATATAAAAAGTAGTTCATTTTATACCTTCCCCCTCTCTGAACCACCAGAGAGGGGGATTTCGCATTGACCTCTAGTGGGCGAAGGGGCGTCTGTAAGTGTTTTGTATCCATCAGGTGTGATATTCGGACTTTGGACCGTCGATAGGGCACTGGCGGAGTCTTACAAACTTTTAGCAAAGTTGTACTGGGTCATTTAGTACGATTGTCAGGGAAGGGTAAGATGCAATTTGGCTCGGGGACAGCAAAAGGTGGGTTTGATACGCAGAAATGTTTGCATGGAGGGCAATATGTCTTACTAAAAATTCCGAGCAAACAAGATAACATTCACATATGTGTCCATCTCGAGTACGTCCATCGAGTAGGGAGACGAAGCGATTCAGATATGCTTGTGTTGCCCTCGTAGCGGTCGGTTTGCTTATTTCTGCATGTGGACGCTGGGGATATGATAACAACGGGCTTTTGTGTGAGCAGTCTGATGACTGCAAGCGCTCAGACGGAGGGCAATGTTTAGTTCCAGAAGATTGTTTGTCTGGTGTGTGTACTGCTAACGTTTGCATCGCACCCACGTGTAGCGACGGGGTACGAAACCAAAACGAGACTGGCATTGATTCGGGCGGCATTTGCGGGGCTCGCTCGCCGTTGCCACCGGGGACCTACCGCTCCATTGGAACGTTTATTGGAGATCTGTGTGGTGGAGCTCGGGCCAGCATCCTGAATGGGCAGACTGTCGCAACCTTCGATTTGGCTCTACCCACCAACGTTGGTGCTGGCGATCAGCTGACCATCGGAAGTGAGACTTTCTACATTCACAGTCGAGATTCATCGACACAAGTAACGGTGCAAACAGCAGCTTCTGCGACCCATGCCTTGGAATCTTGCACTATCAGGCGCGCTTACAATAGCTTGCAGGGATGGGAGAACGATCGCCAAGGGGATCTAGTTGCTTCAGATCGGATCGAAGTGGGTGTTGCCTATGCTGATTCGCCATTCTCAGAAGTTCTCTCGATCAGCGGATCGATAACGGATGCAAATCACTACATGCACCTAACAACTGCGGTGGATAGTCGTCATAATGGTGTTATTGGTGGTGGTGTTGTGCTTGAGCCGCCTGTTCCGGTTGTGGGGAGCCGCACCATCGAGGTGTTAGATAATCATACGAAAATCGACTGGTTAGAAGTTCGCAACATAGACTATGATAGTGGGGGAGGAGCGGTCCTTGTGGTCGAAAGTGCCACTGATGTTACAATGGGTCACTTGATCATTCACGATGCCCTCGGTGTCAATACCACAGCAATCCAAGTACGGCAGGGCAGTGCTGACACCCTAGTCTTTAACTGCGTTCTTTTCAATATGACCAACTTTGGCATAAAACTCGAAGACAAAGATTCCAGCCTGTCCGTATACAACACAACTGTTTACAATACCGGTGGCTCAGCCGGGATTAATAAAAGAATGACCGCTGATTGGATTATCGTTCAAAACACAATTTCCATGAACAACGCTGAAGGCGCTGACTTCGACTTCGATGGTACCGGTACCTACTCAAATAATTTGTCCTCGGATTCCACTGCGACGGATTTTGATCCAGTTCACTCGATATCAGGATACACAGCAGCCAGCCAGTTCATTTCGGTGGTTCCGGGGTCGGAAGATTTGCACCTTCAGGTAGGTTCTGTTGCGATTAACGCTGCCATAGATTTGTCTGGCATTTTCACGACTGACTTCGATGATCAGCTTCGTAGTGGGTTAACCTGGGACATAGGAGCCGATGAGCGCTAACTACTAAGTCCCGAGGGGGTGTATCCAGCCAATGCCTAGAACACCAATCGGTTTGAATTCCCCCCAAACCCGCTGCTTCGGCGCCTTTTGGCTGGGCTCGTCGCTGCGCTCCTACCAATACTTCAGTATTGTCGCGGTGCTCACTCCTCACGCACCCAAAATACACACGAAACAACGCGTTTGATAGGAAATTCAAACCGATTGGTGTTCTAGGAAAAACTGCATTAGCACGTGGTCGCGGCACGACCACAAATTAATCAATATCCGCGAAGTGAAACTCAGTTGTGTAGTTGGTTGATCGTTTGCCGTTGATCTCTACGTGGGGGTATACGAAGTAGTTGAGCGGTCCGCTATTATGCCCTTCGCCCAGCTTCAGGTCACGGCCGACGGTAAAGCGAATCCGGTCCGTTGGTTGGGTCCCAAACAATAACTGTCTCTTTTTCGGATGCTTCCAAGCTTCAGAAGCATCGACAGGGACCCAGCCGACGCCGCCGATGTAGAACTGAAGCCAGCAATGGTAGCCAGCGATAGTTCCATTTTTGCCGTTGTCAGGGATCGGAAAACCAATTTCAAAGCGTGATGCGATTCCCTCGGCACGGGCTAGAGAGGTAAACAGGGCGTGAAAATCCGTGCAATTGCCGTAGCCTTTGTCACAGGCCCAGTACGTGTCACCATTGCCCCAGCCAGTTCCAACTTTTTTGTATTGCATGTTGGTAAGCACGTAGTCGTAAATTGCACGGGCTCTGCCCATTGGTGTTGGGTCGGTACGAGATAGTCTTTTGCGAATCGTATCGATCAGCTCGCCGTCAATTGGGACACGTGCGTTGGCGCTTAGGTATTTGTGTAGTTCGGTGCGTCTTTCCGGACTGTACTCGATCCCACTCGTATTCGTATTGACATATTGCCGCCTGCGACTCACTTGGTATTTTATCGAAACCGTGATTGGCTTTCCATCCGATCGATCGACATGACCATGCCAGTACGTATTGCCGTATTTTGGCTCTGTCCGCTCCTTGCCTGGGATGCTAGAACTCAGTTGTTGATGAAGAACGGTTTGGTTTGGGCCGTCTTTGGCCAACGGGATAAACACGTCGATAGGGCCGGTGTTGACTGGGATCGGTCTTATTGTGACATCATAGGAAAACATGAACCGGCGGCTGGAAGGCTTAGAGAGCGTCGCTTCGATTTGACTTGCACCAACGCCTTTATCGTGATGAGAACTGTCTTGTTTACAACCGGTGGAGATGGGGAGGGTGACCCCAATGGCGAGGATCAGGTAAGTAGTTACGTTCATTAGACGCTGGAGTGTAGAAGGTAGCTCACTCCCACGTCAAATCACATTAGATGCTATAATAGCCGCGTGTTTGTGGCGGCAATTCTAGTTGGTCTCATGACCGCATATTATGTGGATCTTCGAGCCGGTCTCATCGCGGGGGTCGCGGCCGTAGTACTATTTATGGTTGCTGATACGTTCCCGTCGTTGACAGTCCCAGTCTATATTCTTACTGGCATTTGGGTTTGCGGGATTTGCTGGATTGGTCCCACTCTTGGCCGTCAGCAGGCCAACCAGGTCGCCTTGCGACAAATAGCCATCCAAATCTTTCGTAAATTGAAGGGTTGGTAGCCGAGGAATTTGTGTCTGCCGATCGCATGATGTGCAGAGTTTTCGTGGCCATATTGCTCGTTATATGGCTCGCTAGCGGCACCGCTCGTGCAAGTCTCACCGGGGAATGCTCAGACGTCGATTGTGATGGAATTTGCGACGCGGATGATGTCGATTCAGACAATGATGGCATTCCCAACAGTCTCGAGAATGATCTGGGTATTGATCCATTTGAAGATCTGGATATGGACGGGATTGCTAACTTTATGGACGCCGATGAGCAAGGGGACGAGAGTAATCCTGGCTGTGCGGATGCCAATGTAGACGGAAAATGCGATGTGTTGACGACTGTGTTTGATGCCGACGGTGATGGTGTCGCCAATCATCTCGACGTTGACAGTGACAATGACGGGATTCCCGATAGTACTGAAGCGGGACACGGTGCCGCGCGAAATATCGGCGAAACTGGCCCGGTGGATCTTGACGGTGATGGTCTTGTCGATGGGCCTTATGGGGATAATGGATTTGCAAATACGCTGGAGCTAGGGGATGAGGGGGTTGCAATTAACTATGCTCCCCTAGATACGGACAGTGACGGAGTCCCTGATAGTCGAGACTTGGATAGTGATCAAGATGGTGATTTTGATATCTCAGAAGTAGCCGCGCTTTCTGCTTTTGACACCGATGACGGGCGAATTGATGCGAGCCTAGATCTAGATGGAGACGGTCTTTTAGACATTGTGGACGCGGATACAAGTCGTTTTGCGTTTCCAAAACAGATTGTGGACCCAATCAGCGATGACACAGACAGCGACGGGATTCCCAACAGCTACGATCTTGCGGATGAAGGGCCACAGGCGGGTGACTCAGATGATGATGGCGTACCGGATCACATCGAGTGTATTGGTGGATGGCCGTGTCCCGATTCGAATCAGGATGGATCGCCAAACTATATGACCGAAAACGACGCGGATGGAGATCTCATTGCAGATAGTGCGGATATTGATGCAGATAACGATGGGATCCTTGACTCCGACGAAACACTGCTCGTTGGGCGGATCGATCCGGATGCGGATGCAGACGGAGATGGCGTCCCAAACTTTGTTGATGCCAATGCCGAAGGAAACCAAACTTGTACAGATCTCAACAGTGATGAGATTTGCGATGGACTGTCAAACGTCTATGATCTGGATAACGACGGCATCCCTAATCACTTAGATGTGGATAGCGATGGCGATTCAATTTATGATGTCTACGAAGCGGGTCATCGTGGTGAAGATGTCAATCGAGATGGTCATGTTGACGGATCGGTAGGAGCCAATGGCCTGGCCGATGTTTTGGAATCGAGCGACGACAAAACAGCAGTTGTTGTCGATGAAATTACAGATACAGATAGTGATTCAATAGCCGACTTTCTCGATATCGATAGTGACAACGATAGCATCGCGGACGTGCACGAGGCGGGCGATGCGGAGTTGGAAACGGATCCGATAGATAGCGATGGCGATGGAGAGCCAGACTTTCGCGATTTAGATAGCGACGGGGATGGTCTCGTCGATCGGATTGAAGCGGGTGACGACGATGTCCTTACTCCCCCTATTGATACGGACGGAGATGGGCTGTCGGATGCCCAAGAGAGTGATTCGGATGGTGACGGTTTTGCCGATGATCTTGGTGTTGCAGGAGGAGGATGTGGGGTCGGTGCACCTGTGTCAACTCCTTGGTGGATTTTGATCCTCGTTATGACTCTTGTATGGAAGCGGAAACTGAGCATTTCGATTTTGTTGGCGTTACTGCTGGGGGCATCGGGTGTGGAGGCACAAACGTCAGTGTTTGAATCCAACTACCCTATTGAACGGTTTCGGCTACCCCTCACCAAGGATGGTGTGCTAACTGTTGAGTCGGGGACCGTCTCCAAGCACCTATCGTTTGATCTCGCTACCTGGGCAGGTTTTTCAGAAGACCCTTTGGTGATCTATAGGGACCGTGGTCAAGGAAGGACGAGAGTAGGTGCGCTTGTGAGTCACCGTTTTGGTAGTTCGGTGCTCATGTCATTTGGTCTGTTTGACCGCATCCAGATCGCTCTGGATTTCCCCTTGGTACTGTCGCAAGACCAAGAACTAACGGCGATTTCCACTTCCAATCGCCATTCCAGTTTTGGCTTTGGTGATGCTAGCATGCTGATGAAATTTCAGATGCTTCGAGCACAAACGCAGGGGATTGACGCCAGTCTAGTTCTTACGGTAACTCTGCCAACCGCATCATCTGACGACTATTTTGGCGAGCAAAACGTGAGTGTCGCCCCCCGAGTTGGCATTGTCGCGACAGTTTGGGATGCTTCGAGTTGCGGCGAACTTTGGGTACCGGACACGAACGAACAACCGGACTGTAAATCTGATCGTTGATGATGAGTTGTTCGCTAGGTTCGGTATCGCGTACCGGTTTGGTAGAGTCGGTGCGAAACAGCAGCCAGTAGAGGCAGGAATGTCATTGCAGTTCGCGACGGTAGCCGACGACTTTTTTGATAATTTTAATGGGAACTACGCTGAAGTGCTAATGGGCGCCTCTTACGCGTTTTCGTCTCGGTTTAGTGGTTTTCTTGCCGGTGGGAGTGGGATTTCAGAAGGGTTTTGGGGCTCCGGATTGGCGCTTTGTGAGCGGTATTCGTATCGAAATGCCAGCAGAATCGACTCGTAAGACCAGCTCTTTAGGTAGTTTTGTTTGGTACGAACCACTCGATAGTGACGAGGATGGATTCTACGATTCGCAAGACAGCTGTCCCTCTCAAGCCGAGACAACAAACGGCCACGAGGATACCGATGGTTGTCCTGATACTGCTGGCAAATTACGACAAATCTTCCCCAAATAGACCGCTCACCGGTTGAAATGGTCCTATCCGACGCAGGGATCTTGGTCGAACGGAAGGCGCGAACGAGGCGCCATAGTGGCCCTACGCAACGAGAGAGCAACGCTCCGATCGGCCGAGAAAACAAGTCAGATAGGATCAGATCAATCGGTGGGCGGTCTAGCTTAGGGAATCAAGACCAGAGCGACCGTAATCTCGATACGAGATCCGTTGCGCTCGACTGTAACTTGCACGCTTTCACCGGGTGACTTCTCTTCCAGTTGCGTGTACAGATCGTCATAGTTTCGGATCTTCTTCCCGTCTAACGCGATGATCACATCTCCAATAACTGTTCCGGAGGTGGTGCGGCGAAGCCCTCTTAGTCCAGCCCTTGCCGCCAAGCTGCCAGGTCTAACCCTCGCAACGACAACACCGCGAATTCCTAAGCGGCGGGCGAGGCGGTCGGGAACGATCTCGATATCGAGACCCACCCGTCGCGGTTTACCGTAATGAATGATCTGTGGGACGAGGCGGGCTAGGGTTGTTGTGGGGACTGCAAAGCCAATACCCGACGATTGACCCACCTTTGTGTAGATCATCGTATTCATCCCGATCAGCCGGCCATGGCGATCTAAAAGCGGTCCACCTGAGTTTCCTGGATTGATAGAGGCGTCGGTCTGGATCATGTTTCTGATCGTTACACCTCCGTATCCCTTAACTTCTCTTCCCAGTGCGCTCACGATCCCGACGGTCATGGTGTGGTCGAGGCCAAATGGATTTCCGATCGCAATGGCGGTTTGTCCAACACGGAGTTGTACATTGGGTTTTGGAAGGACCACGGGGATGAGGCGCGAGCGAACTCGAGTCGGATCGATTTTTAGCACTGCGATGTCTTGATTTGGATCACCACCGACGAGTTGGGCAGCGTGATCGGATCCATCGTACAATGTCACCATTAGAGAGCTTCCGTTGGCGACGACGTGGAAATTGGTTACGATGTGGCCGTGATGATCCCAGATGAGCCCAGACCCCGTTCCGGACTTTATCTCGGCCTGCCGAAGGCTCAACAAATCCCGAACCAATCGCTTTGGTGTTACAAATACTGTTGCCGGTGCCATTTTCTGAAACACTCGGATATTGGTGTTTTCGTAGTCATGATGTCCAGAACTCCCATCTGCCGAGTAGGGCGAGTTCGTAGACCTCGACTGCTGCAGGGAGCTTCCGCAAGAGGAAAAAATGAACACAAAGACGATGACAGCGAATGGAAAGCGATTTTTGGGCCAGTTCATTGGTTATGGATCTCTATCTAAACGTTATAAAGGTTAGCATCCGCTCGTCCCAATGCTCAAATAGAGTCGTAGAAAATCTACGAAATAGGAATTTCAGCAGAATACAGCGGGTAGCGAAGCGCCGCAGACGGCCAGGTTCGCTCATCCCTCTATCAAGTTGCGCATTTGTGATAGTAGGTTTCGCAGTGAATCTAGACGTTGCACGCCAATGGTGTCTTCAAGTTCGTCCATGGCACTGCGCCAGGCCTGCAGGGCGCGTGCAAGCTCTTGTTCGCCCGCTGTGGTCAACGATACCACCCGCTGGCGACGGTCTGTTCCACTGACCATTTGCACGATTCCCATGCGCTCAAGACGAATGAGATTGCGACTGAGAGTCGTTGGTGATAGCCCCACTGAGTCCGCCAACCGCGAAACAGTACAAGGGCCAAGCAGCGCCAATGCAACCAATAGCGAAAACTGTCTTCCGCCAATTTCAAGACCATGAAAGGCTTGTCCAAACAAACGTTCTATCTTGCGTGACGTGCTGCTTAGTGCCATGGCGGGACAGAGACTCGCTACCTGTTTGCACAGATTTAAATCAACAATTCCTCGTTTTGCTCGCGTCATAACCCCGGTAGTTCTTGCCCAGATATTGCTGAATAGATGATAAATTTGAATGGATTGATAACTTGGTATTTTAAGCGAAGCTGCCCAAGCACGCGAGCCCGGAGCGTGAGTAAACGCCGATGCTTAGGATATCTGCGAACACCGAAATCGGCAATCTCAAACGCAAGCGTCAAATCCCCGCGACGCAGAAGGGCCAATGCTGTCTTTTCAAACCGGGTTGGACTCCCACCTGCAAGGAGATCAAGCGCCTGCGTCCAAGCTGTACGTGTTTGCGGCTCTAATCCGTTTCTTTCTCCGCCCCAGTATCCTTGCTTCTGGCGAAATAGTCGCTGAATCAGCTGGTTTCTCATTACGAGATACGGCAAACGTGCCTTTGGAGAATTTCGTAGCGAATTGGGAATGATGTTTTTGGCGATCACTTGTGCCTCTGATCTTCCTGCACGGATTTCGCGTTTAGCCTCTCGCACTAAGAACGAAAGCGCGTTGTCAAGGCCGGCCATCACGTCAATTGTGTAGAAGCGGGTGAGTGGCGTATGCCCATGTAGCAATCGCTTTGGGGCGAGTTTGCGGATCGTACGGATGGTCTCGATTGCTCCCTGCGGGGAACCTTCGTTGACAAAGGGGGCGCCAAAAAACGGCATTAGCGCATCGCCGACGATGAGCGTCGATGTTGCATTATCGAGTATCATCATGGCATCCTCGGTCTCACTACCTATCGTCGGAATGAGTTGGAGCTTACGACCGCCAATGACGATTGTCTGTCGTTCTTTGATTAAACGGGTTGGTTTTGGCCGTTGGGCTTCCCAACCGCCAGGCCAGAAATTTCGGATGGAAGGAGCGTTTGCCAGACGTCCCGCAACCTGGTGATATTGATGATGAGCGATCACTTCCACTCCTTTCTTAGCGTATGCACTCAACCCGCCGATATGGTCCTGGTGGGCATGGGTGACAATGACATGCGTAATCGGCGCGGTGGTTTTTTGTCTGAGTGCGCGCAGTGCTGCTCGTGCATTCTCAGGCGAGGAGCAGGCATCAATTGCTATCACCCTAGTGCCAGTCACAATAAAAATTTGATCAGCGAAATCGTAACCCACTGCAGCGAACACATTCGGCGCGACTTCGTCAATCCGCGGGGGCGAGGTGAATCGAAACCCGTCTTTTCTCGTCCACATTGCGTCATCAAAGAAAACCGGTCGATCTGAACGAAGGCTTTTGTGACCAGATTGACGCAATGCTTTTTTCGATTGCAGTGGTACGCCAAGCTTATGATAAGCTTGCGCGAGACCGTAGAGGGCACCACGCCGCACGGACACAGGAAATGCTTTGGGATGCTTAAGCACCCATGTCAGCTCCTTCACGGCCAGCTGGCTACGGCCAAAACGTTTTGGTACTGCCGCGCTTACTATACCCAAAAACAATCGAGACAGTGGATGTTTTGATTTGGCTGATCGATCGAGCCGACGAAGCGCGTCTTTAACCCACGAAACTCGTTTTAATAACGGAACGTCATTGGCAACTTGCGCCATCATCAATCCTTGCATCGCCAAAGCAATCGGGCTTTGCGATTCGTCGTAAGAACGAAAGTAGGCCAATCCATCCCATTCTCGTCCCGCAGCGATGAACTGTTGCTGGGCCAGTGCAATTTGAATTTGAGCCGTTGCCCCAGGCATCCTGGCTAACACCTTTAGTCCTTCCAGTTCCGAGTTCACCGATCCTGGCTTAGGTACGGAATCAGGACGATAGTTTCGATGAGAGCATGCACTCACCAGCATGGAGAGCGTCAGGAAAGTAATGAATGTGTTTAAAAACATGCATGTACATTAAATGTATATACAATTAAAATCAAGGGTTCGTTATCGAAAGAGGAAAATAACCTGTTATCAATGACTTAAGGCCCCAACCATACCTCCAGCTGCAAGGGATGGTTGGCAGCGAGCCCTGGACAAGGTCGGCTGGAGATCGATCCTAGGTAGAAATCTCTGGAGTACTACCTAGTCGGAGACTCTGCCCGTGCAAGACGAATACGTCTATAAATTCGGACTGCAAGGGTCAACAGCACAGCAAAGCAAGCGAAACCACCGAGTGCCCAAGCGGTATCCAGTAGTGTCTTTTGAACGGCGACAAACACAATCGCCACGAGAAATAGCGTGGCTATTTCGTTGAAGACACGAAACGTATCGCTTTTCCACTTGCATTTCCCGTTTTGGAGACCACGTCGCAGGTTTCCACACCAAAAGTGATAGCCGACAAGACCAGCGACAAGAGCTAGCTTCAGGTGGACCCAACCCAACTGAAATTGATTGTAACGCACCAGTAGCCATACCCCAAAGCCGACCGTCCCGATCATTGCCGGCCAAGTGATGCCAAACCACAACCGTCGGGCCATGAGTTGCAGCTGGGGAATCAGAATGTCTCGCTCTGTGGCCGGCTTGGTTTGCGCTTCAGAGATATAAACAAAGAGACGCACAATATAAAACAACCCAGCAAACCAGGCTGTAAAACCGATGATGTGCAGGGCCTTAACCGTTAGATAAGACATAATTCACGTCCCAACGTCGCCCCTGCCGGGACCGGTGTCAAGATTGCGTTAGGTCTATCAAAGTGCAATGCTGCCTTCAGCATGCGCCTACAACCCGTTCTGGGCGTGTCAAAGTGCCTAAAGATGACTCTTTCTCAGTGAGCTATGATATGGTTTCCTCTTGCGAAACTTCGCGTAAACCGACCACTCTCGATGCCGTACCACGACATAAAACCGTGGTAATTACGGGTGTTGTAGGGGAGCGGTCATTTCGGCGTCGGCTTATGGAGATGGGGTTGGTTCCAGGGACTCCCATTACTCCGGTGAATGTCGCTCCATTGGGCGATCCTATCGAGGTTGAGGTTCGCGGAGGTCGATTATCGATTCGGCGGGCAGAAGCGGCAAAGGTAGCCGTCGCACCATGACTGATCATTCTCCACCGCTGATTGCGATTGCCGGGAATCCCAACAGCGGGAAGACAACGCTGTTCAATATTTTGACGCAAAGCGGGGCGAAGGTGGGCAATTATCCCGGTGTTACCATTGAAAAACATACGGCGACGGCCCAAATAGATGACCTCGGTATCGTTGACGTGGTTGATATTCCCGGCTCGTATTCTGTGCTGGCACGCACTGGCGAAGAGCAGATTGCGGTCGAAGCGTTGCTGGGATTGCGGGACTCACCCAGGCCTGACGCTGTCGTCGTGTGTGTCGACGCAACCCAATTGCTGCGTGGTCTCTACTTGGTCATGCAAATCCTCGAGTTAGGGGCCAACGTCGTTGTTGCGCTTACCATGGTGGATGAGGCAGGAGATGCCGCACCAAGTTCCAGTTTGCTCAGCGAAAAATTGCAATGCCCGGTGATTCCCGTTGTCGCACCGCGGAGGCAAGGGATTGAAAGTCTCCGTCATGCTATCAGTCTTGCAGTTCAAGGTGGTGAGGACACTGCGAAATGGCATTGGCATCCGTCGGAGCCGTTGCAACTGGCTATCGAGCGGGTACGCGCGCATCTGCCGGAGGCCTGGCCAAACCAAGATGCGATAGCCTTGTGGGCGCTAATGAGCATTGATATCGGTGATGAGCTCATTGGTGTTCCCAACGCTTTGCGGCAATCTGTTGTTGCAGAACAGCTCGACGGATGTGATGTTGATAATGAAGTTGTGTGCGCGCGCTATCGTTGGCTCGATACTTACATCGCACCGTTGCAGACAAAGAGAGTGGACCGCAGTCGTACAGAGAAGGTTGATCGAATTTTGATTCACCGCGTTGCTGGGTTTGCTGTGTTTCTTGCGATCATGTTTTTGTTATTTCAGTCATTGTTTGCTTGGGCTGACCCCGCAATTCACATCATTGAAACGTCCTTCGCGTGGATTAGCAGCACATTGGAGCGTGTGTTGCCGCGAGGTGTTTTGGCAGATTTTCTGATTCACGGTGTGATCGCCGGGGTCGGATCCGTCGTTGTGTTCCTACCGCAGATTCTCCTTTTGTTCTTCTTTATCGGGATTATGGAGGATAGCGGGTACATGGCCCGGGTTGCCTATTTGATGGATCGTATTATGAAGTCGATGAATCTTCACGGACGCGCATTTGTTCCGATGATGTCGGGATTTGCGTGCGCGGTTCCAGCAGTTCTCGCAACACGAACCCTAGAGCGGCGTCGCGATCGCTTACTGACAATGCTTGTCGTTCCGCTGATGACCTGCTCTGCGCGCTTGCCCATATACACACTTGTGATTGCTGCTTTGTTTCCGGCGAGTCATGTTCTTGGCATATTCCCTGTCCAAGGTCTACTGATGGTGTTCATGTATCTGTTTAGTGTTCTGATCGCCCTGATCGCCGCCTGGGTGTTGTCACGAACGCTCAAACCCCTACGAGCGAAACGTTTGCCCTTCGTGATCGAGCTTCCACCGTATCGTAGACCGCGATTGCGTGATGTCATCGGGATGATGTGGCAACGGACCAGTGTATTTCTTAAAGAGGCTGGCTCAGTGATTCTTGTGTGCACAATTGTGCTATGGGCGCTCGTCAGTTTTCCGCGCCATATTGAGAACCCCACCAAAGACTACGATACGTTGATCGCAGGTGCGTCATCGACACAGGTCGCTCAATCGCTACAGCGCGAACGGCAGGGAGAACTGCTCCGAAACAGTTACGGAGGTCGCATTGGTCGGATTATCGAACCCGCGATCGAACCGCTTGGATTCGATTGGAAGATCGGAGTGGGAATTATCGGTGCTTTTGCGGCCCGCGAAGTATTTATCTCAACGATGGGCGTCGTTTATAGTGTAGGGCAGGGGGTCGATGAAACCAGCGCAACACTCAGGCAGCATATTCGCTCGGAAACGCGCGATGATGGTCGACCCGTATATACACCGCTCGTTGGACTCTCGTTGATGATCTTCTTTGCGTTGGCATGCCAATGCATGAGTACTCTGGCCGTTGTTAGGCGAGAAACCAAGAGCTACCGCTGGCCGATATTCCTTTTTGGATATATGACTGTGCTCGCTTGGTTTGCGAGTTTTATTGTCTATCAGGGGGGACGCTTGTTTGGATTTTGACCCTCGCGCTGAAATCCGACCAATTCAATCGTTACTCCTCACGGTATGGAGCCCCTGTCTGAATCAGAGGTTCGAGCGTCTCTGCCAGTTGTGATAGATTCCGAGACTAAGAAGAATGACGTCGCCAGACGCGATAAATTGTTGATCGCCATTTTGGTTTGAGTCCATAGTTCCTTCAAGAGACAGGCTGGCAAACGGCGTGTAAACGTGTTGATCCGAGTTCTGTTTATCGCGTACGGGGATCTATAAAATCGGCAGGTGGACGCGATATCGATTTTTTCCTGCGTGGTCGTACCGTAGGTTTGTGCTCGACTTTCAATTGAGCCTGCACCCGGGTGTCTCTTGCCGAGTGCACAGTTGCGTAGTAGTCAACAAAACCTTGTTTTCGCATTCGTACATGTTTGGGATAGTTTCCACTAGAATGTTGGATCTCACAGGGAGTTGTACAAACATCTTGTGCATCGACTTGAACGGTTGCCCCGGCCGGATCTGAAACAAACGTTAGCGTTATGTGCTTTGGAGGGTGTGTCTCGCCAGCGTTCATTGGGGACTCAGATCGGTAGGGCGGCGGTTTTTGCGAATTTGGTCGTGAATCTGTAGCAACGGGGACTGGCTCCCTTGTTGCAGATTGCTGCCTTTGCGCGATCCCGTAGCCGAGCAAAACAATGCCTACGATCGCCGGCAGATACAGCACGATTCGCTTCCAAGGATGGCTCGCCAATGTCGTCTGGTGCGGGCTGGATACCAACTCCAAGCTTGTCGATATGTGTTGAGACAGGGGACGAGTAGTCGATAGTAGATCTGTTTGCACAGGATGTTTGGCTGAGGCCTTTCTGTCGGAATAGACAGCGCTTAGCGCGTTGCGAACATCCGATGCGTTTGCATAGCGGTTGTGGGGTTGCTTATTAAGCAGTCGCGAAACTACGGCTTCAATGTCATCTGTAAACAGGTTTCCAAATGGTTTGGGGGCTCGGTGGGCATGTTGTACGAGTAGGCCATCTACTGTTTTTGCGTCAAATGGGAGCTCCCCACTAATCATCTCGTACAGAAGGACACCCAAAGAATATAGATCGGTGCGAGCGTCCACCGTTTTTCCCAACGCAAGCTCTGGTGAAATATAGCTCGGGGTCCCAATCACGGTATCACTGAGGGTGATCTGTGCTTCAGCGCTATCCATGACCAAAGACTTGGCCAAGCCAAAATCCAAAACTTTGATGAGGTCTCGCCCCGGTGGGTCGTTCAAAATCATGACATTCGCAGGTTTAAGATCTCGGTGAATAATACTCTTATTGTGTGCAGCAATGAGCGCGTCACATATTTGCATGCCAATGTGGGCAGCTCGTTCGACGGTAAAATTCCCCTGGCTCTTGAAATACTCGGCAATCGTTATGCCATCTACAAATTCCATTACGAGATACAACAGTCCGGACTCCGTTTGTCCAAAGTCTAATACGGTCACAATGCTGGGTTGGATGAGTTGGCTCGCTAGTTGCGCTTCGCGGAGAAATCGTTTGTTGGCTACACGATCTTCTCTAAGTCGTGGTCGAATCACCTTGATTGCAACCGAGCGACGGACGGAGTGTTGTACGGCACGATAAACCGCTCCCATGCCACCCTTGCCGAGGCACTCCTGGATAGTGAATCGGCTATCGATTTCCGCATCGATCAATGGGTCTTTGGCGGTGGTGAGTCGTGTAAGGCGTATTCCATCGTTAGGGCAGACATCGTGAGGCTCGGGGAAGGACCGATCACAAGCGGGACAATAGAGTTCGACGCTGGAGAGGTCCACGAGATCGTCTTTGCGGCCCTCCGGCATTACATGCTCCAGTTTGCTTGTAGGAAGCGGCTATTTGCGGTACCGGCTATCGTCCAGGAAGGAAGAAGTGTCCTAGAATCCTTTTTGTTCTTTGATTTTTTTCGCAACCATAAATACAAGCTTGTAGCGACGGCTGCGGTACCGACACCATACAGACCGATTGTGATGGCGCGCCGTGTTCGGAAGGTTTTCCGCTTTTGGTCAAATTGGGGGCCGAGACCTAACTGCTCGGCGTCCTTCTTCGCCTGCGAAGCGAGTACGTGAAATATTCCGCCACCAACCAGAGATGCACCACCGATTCCACCGAAAACCCAGATCGCTTTGGAACGTGGAGATGGTAAATGGGGGCGCGTGCCAGCAGCCAGGGAAGGGTCGGGGGTGGGGGCCATCGCAATCGATAGGTGCAGAGACTTGCCTTGTGCAATCTGAATCGTGCGGGTCGTTGGAGAATAGCCTGGATAGCGAGCAACAACGTCAAAATGTCCCACCGGGAGCCAAATTGGATTCTCGCCCGTGATCACCTCGTCAGCGGCAAAGCCGACACCTGAAATGGTTGCATCTGGTGGGGTTATGTCGATGGTGACTTGGGCGTATCTGCCCCAACGTAGACGTTTTTCGGTTATCCCAATCAGGTCAAGAACCCAAGAATCGATGGGAGATGTTTCATAGACGGGCCAGAGCTTTTTGCAGCGTAACAGAAACCAATAGGCTTGATGGAACCGTTTCAGTCGCGAATAGGCTAGGCCGATATTACAGGACGTGAGTCCACGAAGTTGAATGCGATCGGCTTGTTTGAACTTTGCGATCGCTTTGCGGTATTCACCAGCGCGTCCGAGTTTGATTCCTTCTACGGTAAGCGCCTCGGCCTTGCTTGCTGCGTCTGAGTCGGCGGCGGCCGGAGGCGCTGATAGTAGGAGAAATCCTAGGATCCAAGTTGCATACTGCATCAATAATCATATGGTACTTGACGAGAGACTGGTCGGCAAAGCTTGGATTTGTTGGGATCACATCATGAAATTTAGGTGACTTGCCCTCATCGTTGTCACCTGTAAATGTCGATTTATGGAAATTCCTTGCATGGTAACCATCCAACTTTGGCTTATTATTGTAGGTCAGGATTACGGAGATTCAGTGCAATATTGGTTCATCTACCCATTTTTCGCGATTTTGGCTGGCTGTCTTGCGGAGCCTAATCCCAACTGTCGTTTAGCCCAAAGCCTGGTCGACAACTTCGAAGATGATTGCTCAGATTCTAGGTGGGGCGCGAACTCAGACGAACTGACGACCATTGGAGAGGCATCAGGGCAATTGATCATCACGTTGCCTGCAAATGCAACGGAGGGAGTGGCTGAATATACAACTGTGGATTCATATTCGCTGACCAGTAGCTACTTTGCTGTCGAGGTTCCCACTATGGTCAACACCAATACAAATGCGGAAGCATATCTACAGGCCATCGATGACTCCGAGAATTTTCTTAGTATCGAACAGATTCGCGGACTCCTCTACCTGGGCGCAACCGTGAACGGCGTGCGGTCAGCGACGACATTGGACTATGACCCCGAGGTACATCGTTGGTGGAGACTACGAGAAGAAGACGGTCGCTGGTATGCAGAGACCTCGGTGGACGGAAGTGCTTGGGAGATTTACCACTCCGATGACTCACCTGGTTTTGTAGACGACCTAAGACTAACACTGGGCAGCGGTATCTACGAGGAGGAGTCCGCGCCTGGTTCGAGTCACTTTGACAACTTAAACGGCGGGCGCGTATCTTCAGCATGTCTCAATTAGAGTGGCGACGCGATTGTGATGGGACATTGCGATGACCAATGGAAAGGACTCTGAACTGACGCAGAGCTCGACGGTTTCACTCGCGCAATCTATCGCTCGCGACAAAGGTCCCGCCATGGGGCGACTACTGATTGTATTCCCCCCGGATGTGGAAGCGACGCTTGCGCTTGATGAGCCGGTAGTGGTTGTGGGACGGCAAAAAGGTCTGGGTTGCATTCCACATGGAACAGTTTCTCGCCAGCACCTTCGCATCGAATGGAATCCATCTGCGGCAATGCATATGGTTGCTGAGTGTGGGAGTAGGAATGGGGCGTGGTTGAACGGCATGCTGCTGGGAGAAGTTTTGCAACCAATTCGATCCGGCGATTTGCTTCGAGTTGGAGATGTTCTTGCTGTTTATGAATCGGACACGGCTGACAAGTGGTTAGATGACCCATCCGTATCTACAGATTCGATTCCTGGAATCGCGAAGCAGACAGGCAGATTGCGTGCGAATGTGGGCGAAGCCGCAAAGGGCGTGACCCCCGTACTTGTCACTGGAGAGACGGGGACCGGGAAAGAGTTTATCGCTAGAGAGATTCACCGCCTTAGCGAACGGCGTGGTCCCCTGGTGTCTGTAAACTGTGCTGCACTAAATCCTCAGCTCGTGGAAAGCCAGCTTTTCGGGCACACGAAGGGAGCCTTTACGGGGGCGACAGCGGCGGAGTCGGGCTTTTTTCGCTCCGCTGATGCTGGAAGTCTATTTCTGGACGAGATAGGCGAGCTTCCCGCAGGCCTGCAACCCAAACTACTACGAGCGGTTCAGGAGGGAGAGGTAAATCCCGTTGGAGGCACAAAAACGGTTCCCGTTGACGTGCGCGTGATCACTGCGACCAATCGCAACCTACAGGAAGAGGTCCAGCGAGGGACGTTTCGCCGGGATCTGTTTGCACGGTTGCGTATGCGTACTATCGAAATTCCCGCACTGCGACACCGGCGAGCTGATATTTTGGGGTGGATTCGATGGTTCTATTCACAGTGGTATGGCCGCCAACACGACCGGTCACTTCCCGACGCGCTGCCCCTGACTTCGAATTTAGTGCAAGACATTCTGCTTCATCCCTGGTCGGAAAATCTACGTGCACTCGATCGTCTCGTTCATGATTTTGGTGCATTGGGGCGGAAGGGGACTCCGCTTCCCAATTCACTGTCCACTTGGATGGATAATGGACTGCAGGAAGAATCTCGTCGTCAACCCGAAGTTTGTAGAACAACGTCGACTGTGGAGGGAAAACCGCCCGCACCATCACGAGAAGAGCTGATTGTTGTTCTCAGGCAGGTTCGCGGCAGTATCCGCGCAGCCGCCAAGCACTATCAACGGGAACGTCGGCAGATCTATCGTTGGATGAAGGGGTTTGGGATCAGTCGTGAAGGACTAGACTAGACCGCCGCAAGTTTCACTCGATTGAATCCGGCGCAGGGATCTCCGCCGAGCGGAAGGCGCGAGGAGGGCGCATAGCCCTAAGCCAGCTTTTGCTGTCGACATCTTTGAGCCAAAACAGCGACTTAGAGATGTTTTGGTTAGGGTGGCCCTACGTAACCGACGAGTAACGACCCGATCGGTGGCGAGAACTAGCCAGATTCGGTCGAGTGAAACTTGCGGTAGTCGAGGGGAGCAAAATCTCTGCACTTAGCGCGCTGTGTGTGCGTTATTTCGCTCTATCTCGATAGTCTCATTGGGCAGTACAAGCTCAAAGATCAAGAATCCTCCTCTTTTTGTGTCGACGATCTGTGGACGCATTTGGTATTCGCCGTAGGGCTCGCCATTGTTTGTAATGGCCCCTTTTGCTCGCCAGAACGTATCGATTTGGCTTGGAAGTCCGCGTCTGTATGACTTCGCGATTTCTACGTTGTTCCAACGGTAATCGCTGTCCGCAATGGTGAGGGCACTATTAATGGTTCTAACAACTACTGTGGCGGAGTCGTCTTTATTGGTTGTTAGCGAAAAATACCACTGCTCGTTGAGAGCCAATGAGTAATTTGTTGCTGTGACGGTTCCGGTTATGTGGTGCTTGTTCTCCGTTTCCGACCCGGAAGAATCAATTTCAAAGAAGTGGGTGCCTTTACTGACGATATCAATTTGATACTCGGTGTTCTCAATAGTCATCTTACCGGACGCACTATTTGTCGTTGCGCCATTGTCGTGGAACGTGCGGTAGCGCATGCCCTCCTTGCCTGGGAGAGAGACCTCATATTCGAACTGATGAGATTCGTCGATAAATGTATCAGCATCTGAGGAGAAATCGCCGTTCATGGTGGTAATGCGGAACTCCAATTTGGCACCGGTGGATAATACGAATACCAAGCGATCTGTTGGGGTTGCGTTGTAGATAAAGTCATTGTTTGTTTCGGTTAGTGTTCCCGTGGTCGTGAGACTGTTTGTGCTGGCGCGAGTACTCGCTTCAAAAACGATTTGTGCCGCCAACTTTTTAAGAGTGTCTGATTCATTGATGAGTATCGCGGGAAGTGCATGTGCACGGGACAACTGAGCAGATACCGTATTCTCCTCGCTCTTGTTACTCGGGTTCGTTGTTTTCTTTCCGTTGGAGTCAGCAGGCCGTTGTTCACTGCCACCATCCAATGCCTCACCACTGATTGCACCGCAGCCGATTGTCGTGGATACGATCCACACGGCGATACTGAACACGAATATGAAACTGGACAAGTGATGTGTACTCATGATGCTTGAAACAAGCAATCCTGATGCCACCCGCCAAATACCTGGAGAGTATCGCAATCCGTATTCTTACTCCGCCGGAGTGATTTACTGTCCCAGGGACATGGCAGCTGTCCCATGGGACAGCCAACAACGAAAAAACGAATGATGTCACCCGTATTTTTTAGCAAAATGGTGGGTCCGAGATCTATTGTCCGTTTGGGCGCGATCACCGCCAAGGCCGTCGCGCAAGTGAATGCAAGTCGTGTCGCCCGGGGCGTCTGATCGTCTCTTGCTGTATAGTCGAGAGATGAATGCGCAACATTGGGTTCACGCACTAGAGCTTCGTGAGCACCCCGAAGGGGGATATTTTCGTGAAACCTATCGGTCTGCCAAAACGATTGAGAGATGTTGCTTGCCAGGGGAATATCAAGGCGAACGCGTTTACTCAACTGCCATTTACTACCTTCTTGAAAGCAACGACTTCTCCGCGTTTCATCGTATTCACCAAGATGAGCTTTGGCACTTTTACGATGGCAGTCCACTTACGATTCACATGATTCATCCCTCTGGAGAACATGTGCCCGCTCGTTTGGGGGTGAATTCCCAAAGAGGGGAACAACCACAGGTTGTTGTTCCTGGTGGAACGCTGTTTGGAGCATGCGTGGACGAGCCTAATTCGTACACGTTAGGAGGTTGTACGGTTGCTCCCGGTTTTGATTTCAGTGATTTTATATTGCCATCACGACAACACCTGCTTGCGCAGCATCCGCAACACAGCGAAATCATCAAGAGACTGACCCGTTTTTAGAGCACTGACGTTATTAGTGGATTGTTATGAAGCCTGCAGCAAATAAGAAAAGATTGTCTCGCCGCACTTGGAACTAGATGCGTCTACAGAGCCTCCGTGAGCTTCGACGACTGTTTTTACGATTGCGAGTCCGAGACCTGTTCCGCCGTTTTTTGCACGTGTCGTGAAAAAACGATCCCATACTCGCTTGAGATTCGTTTCGGTAATTGGTTGGCCGATGTTCGTTACGCTTGTGCGAATCGTTTTTTGGGGCCCGTCAGAAACGTGCAAACGAATTGAGCTGTTTGGTGCCGCGTGCTGTTGTGCGTTGTCAAGGAGATTGTCAAGGATGGTTTGAAGATGCGTTTTTCGTCCTTGCAGATATTTTGCTGAGCAGTTGTACCGAATCGTGATGGAAGCTGCCCCTCGGTTGCGGAGTGCCGCCTCTCGCACAGCTGCCTCATAGTCGAATGTTTCAACACACTGGACGTCGTATTCCATTCTAGATAGCGCAAGAAGACCCGATACTAATCGGTCCAGCCGTTTTGAGTCTTCGATGATGTTTTTGAGAAATCGCCTTCGCGCATTTAGATCATTAGACGCTCCATCGAGAAGAAGCTCCGCAGCCCCTCGAATACTCGTGAGTGGCGATTTAAACTCGTGACTTACGTTAGCGGCCAGTTCGGTGGCGTACTGCGCTCTTTTATCTAGATTGCGTGCCATCTTGTCGATTGTGCGCGCGAGATCGCCTATTTCGTCTCTTCGGGAGAGGCGGAGATCTTCGGTTCGCGAACCTTCAGAAATACGTCGCGATGCGGTGATGAGCTGTACGAGGGGGCGTGAGATTGTGCCAGCAAGAAACAGAGAAAGAACTACGGTTGCACAGATTGCACCAATCAGAATTTGCAATAATGTCGCTCGCAGACGAAACATCGCAAACTTTACCGGCGTAGTGGATCGGGTAACGTAGATAATCCCCAAAACCTTGTTGTTTTGGATCATTGGAATCGCCGAAAATAGATAGACTCGGTTTTGGCTTTCCCAAAGCCGAGTCGCGGATCCGTAGTTCCCTCGAGCCGCCGCAATAATCTCGGGTCGGCCCGTGATATTGTCAGGGGTTCCATTTTCGCGCGATTGTTTGGGGTTGCTAGGTGCTTCTAGGGATGCGGGTGGCGTTGCTTCTGGTCCTTCTGGGGGGCCGCTGCTATGCGAGTCTGCAACGACAAGCCCTGCATCGCTAAGCAGTCGAATTCGGGTTCGAGTGTGTCGTGCAGCGCGAACCAATACGGGTGATCTCTCGCTGAGTCGCAGGCCTTCCGGATCGTTAAGAATAACCTCGCGAAGCAATTGTGCTTGGTGGATCATGTCTTTTTCTAGACCGCGTAGCATCTCACCTTCATAGAATCGGGCAAAACCAATTCCTACTAGGGGGACTGCGACGATCAAGATGTTCACGAGCAGAAGCCGATAACGAATCCGGAGCAGATGAAGCCCGACGCTGCGAATCCATTTCGGCCACCTTGCGATTTCCTCACCCACTGGCTTTATAACCGAGACCGTGGACTGTCTCTACTGGCGATATTCCAAAAGGCCGCAATTTTGCGCGAATGCGACGAATGTGTGTATCGATGGTACGTTCTGTAATATGGTTGTCATGTTCGTAACATTGTTGGATTAGCTGCGAGCGGGTCAGCACGCGTCCAGGTCGTTCTAGGAGTATGTACAAAACGCGAAACTCGGTCAGTGTAAAGTCTAGTTTTTCCCCGCCAACATGTGCCTCCAATCTCGACAGATCTATCTCTAAGTCGCCGTGACGTATCGTGCGTGGCGGGTTGTTGTCGCTTCGCAAATTTCCCCGTCGCAGTACGGTTTTTACCCGTGTTGTTAGTTCGCGGGGGCTAAATGGTTTCGCCAGATAGTCATCGCCGCCGAGTTCTAGGCCAAGAATCCGATCGAACTCTTCCCCTCGTGATGACAAGAATATAATTGGCAGCTGCTGTTGATGTTTGCGGACAATTCGACAGAAATTGAGACCGTCGAGATCGGGCATCAGTATAGCAAGAACAACCAAGTCGATTCCGCCGTCTCGAACACGTTCGAGTGCTTCACGGCCATCGTTTGCAGTCTCTACCAGAAATTCCTCCTGCGTGAGAGCGTAGTGGACGACGTCTCGGATGTGCTCTTCATCGTCGACAACTAAGATTCGAGTTTTAGCGTTTTGCTTCGATTTGCGGTGAGAGATCACGTCGCATATTGGCCATGTGAGGGTCATCGTCAATCATCTCGTCCAAGCCCTCGACTCGAAAGACAAGTTCACGGACCAAGTCGCCCATCGACTCGTCGGAAGTTTTCGCGAGTCGCACCACTTCAACCTGGGTTGTGAGTTGGCTTAGCAGTTCTTGGACTTCCTCCAGTTCTCGGGCAAACCTGTCCCGTATGGCTCGAAGTCGGCGGATGTTTTGCAACCTGATCGTGGCGGTTTTGATGGCATATTGGGAAGCTCCGCGTTGTTGTAGGGCGTCGATTCGTAAACGCGTAGATTGCTCCGAAAATTCCGACCGTTGCAATAATTCGTCGATTTCCTTTGTTTTGTCTGATGCGGTACGAAGCCGGTTTGCGAGCGCGGTGGCTGTGGTTTCGTCTGGCAAGATATCGCCTAAGGCCGTTTTTCGCGCTTGCCGCAAGGCGATGAGAAAAGGGGCCTCACCGTCGTCTCGTTTGCGATTCTGGGTGTGCATGGAAAATAATAGGAATGGACCGTAGAGCGGCCAAAACGCGACGAGAATCGCAGCATCTACTACACGATGTCCCCCGTTGACCCCATAATTGCTCTCGATGCTCGTCCGGCGGTATCCCGCCGCGGCGCAGCCGATTCCGACGACTCCGTATAGGATAGCAAGCTCGATCAAGTTCATGGTGCCACCTGATTGGCACTGGGAAGAGGTGCAGATTCTCTTGAATAGATACCGCGCGCAGAATTTGCTGTCTGAGTGACCGCCTCGATGAGGTTTCCCTCAATATTTCGCAGAAAGGGAATATCCGGGGTCCTGGGGCGAATCGCGTAGGGGCGTAAGGTCCATGCAAGCTGTGCGCCTACGATTGCGACTACGACGACTAGCGCCGTAGCCGTGAGTTTCGCGTAATCCCGACTCGCGAGTCCTATTCCTCGGTAGAGTAGGGCCAGGCTGGTTGCGCCAGCAACTGTACTGCAGCAGACCGCTAGCAAGATCACCTGGTGGTAAGAGGCATCAAAGCGAATCGCGAGAAAGATCAATGGTACTTGAGCAAATAGAGCCAAACTTCCAGTTGCGAGTGCGCCGAGCACGAGCGCTAAATCTCTCTGAAGGTGAGCCGGTCGGTCGAGGGCTACGTTTAGCGTCGTCAAAACCGGGGTGCAAATCGCGGCTGTGAGCAACATAAGGAAAGGAAACTTGATTCCCGCATAGAGGATTTGCAATCCCCCCCCGATAGAAACCGACAGCGGCACCGAATATCGCTCCGCAAACGAAAATGCTGAGGAGCATCGATCGAACAAACGTCGTCAGATGCTCTCCTGATTGCACTCGGTTAAGAAGAGCCTTTCGATCGCGTAACAATTCATCGATAGTTTTCAGTGGCCTCTCATCTAGACGAGAGTCAATTGTTGTTGCAGAGGTCGTCATCTTGTCTCCTATCGAATGAGCGTGTCAAAATAGAGGCTCGCGCCGATTCCCATCGAAACCAAAGACCAGGCGGCGAACAGTGATGCAGCTCGTATGGATACTGATTGACCGCCAAAAAGATCCATATAGAGAACTCGAAGCGCGGCACATGCTGCAGTGGCAAGTAGCGTGGCGCCGAGCCAATTCACTAACACCCCGTTTTGAGTGGTCGCTAGCAAGAATATAGTGGGGGGTACGAGGCCCAACAGTACTACGCCGGAGATCCGGGCACCTCGCAATACAGCCATTGCGACTTGCCGAACAGACGGAGCAACATCCACGAGATTCAACCCGATGTACAGGACCGGAATCATCATGATCGCCACCCCACAAACAATCAATGGCAGGATCGCTGCTTCGCGAACCAGAAAGAACAGATTGAACTGCATTCCGATCACTGCCCCCATTGCCACAGGGCCGCCGATTGCCAGCAATACGTCACTGGGTCGAATCAGTTTGGAATTCCCGCGCATATTTATCCTCCTTGTTTGGTGTCCCTAAGAAGACCATTCCCGTGCGAAGGCTGCAGGGAAGGGAAGATGGAATCGCGGTGGAGAAAATGTGGCGATTTTATGGCGGCGATGTAAACAGCATCGTCGATGTGTCCAAAACGATGGATGTATTACGAGTAAACCTTGTAATCGTACTCGGGGTTGGACGGAGGGAGCTAGCTCTAGTGTCTACTAGGCTCCCCCCGCCCAAACTGGGTCATTCGGTGTCGGCTCGGAAGATCAACTGGTTATTGGTCTCATTCACTTCGTCAACGACGTTGGCGGGGTCCACGGTAGCGACAACAAACGGCCAATCTATCCCATCCGGGATCCGACACAGCGACTGAATCCAACCCTGAGGGCCAGCATCTATTGTCGAGAATGTCGGGCTACATACCCGCACGCGAGGCTCACCAGTCTCGTTGGGGGATACGTGGAGCGAGATCTTCGTGTCCGGAATGTTTTCGTTGCCACTTAGATCCTGCACCGCGTAGGTGAACGTGATGTGGTTGTCGGCCCGAATCGATGCTGTGACAATCCCTTCATCCAGCTGCAAATCTGGTGTGACTTCGTCTGGTTTGAGTGCTCTACGGATCAATTGGTTGTTGGTTTCATTTTCTTCGCCAACGGCATCTGCCTCGTCCACGATTGCAACAACAAAGGGGCCTTCGGGACCATGAGGAAACCTGCACCCCGCTTCAATCCGGCCACTTGGGCCAGCATCCATTGTCGAGAATGTCGGGCTACATACCCACACGCGAGGTTCGCCGGTTTTTCGCTGGGAGATACGTAGAGGGAGACTTTGGTGTCTGGAATGTTCTCGTTGCCACTTAGATCCTGCACCGCGTAGGTGATGGTAACGTGATTGTCATCTTTGATAATCGCAGCGAAAATCTCTTTGTCCAATTGCAAATCTGGTGTGACTTCGTCTGATCTCAGTGCCCGACGGATCAATTGATTGTTGGTTTCATCTACTTCATTGACGACATTCGCTTCGTCCACGACTGCAACAACAAATTGCCCCTCTGTTCCGTCCGGGATTCGGCACAACGACTGAATCCAACCACTCGCCCCGGCCCTACTGGTTGAGAATACCGGGCTACATACCCACACGCGAGGTTCTCCGGTTTCGTTGGGGGATACATAGAGAGAGACTTTGGTGTTTGGAATGTTCTCATTGCCACTGAGGTCTTGTACCGCAGAGTTGAATACTAAATGATTGTCATCACGGATAGACGCAGTGACAAGCTCTTTGTCTAGCTGCAAATCTGGCTTGACTTCCCCGGGGACCAGGGCTCGAAATATCTGTTGATTG
The DNA here is from genome assembly GCA_965223575.1 of Kofleriaceae bacterium. Lineage (GTDB taxonomy): Bacteria > Myxococcota_A > Polyangia > Haliangiales > Haliangiaceae > CBDCWZ01. The sequence goes on along the minus strand of CBDCWZ010000086.1, from coordinate 409 downwards.
TTGGTCTTATCCACTTCGTTATCGGCTGGGTTGATGACCGCAACAACAAATGGTCCCTCTGAGCCATAGGGAATCTGGCATTCTGACCGAACCCAGTCCCATGGGCCTGCTGCAGCAGTCGAAAATGAACGAGTGCAGACATGCGTGCGAGGTTCGCCGGTTTCGTTTGGCGATACGTAGACATCAATTGCCGTTTCTGGAATTTCTTTGTTACCACTCAGATCTCGGACCGTATGAGTGAACGTCAAATGATTGTCATCGATGACCCCAGCGAGGGTTTTCTTGTCTAGGGAAAAGTCTGGCCTGACCTTCCCAAACCCCTCGGCTCTAAAAATTTCTTGATTGTTCGCCTCGCCAGACTCAACAACGTAATTATTGGGATCGACTACAGCGACAACAAACGGTCCCT
>CBDCWZ010000085.1:0-30706 GCA_965223575.1 Kofleriaceae bacterium | reverse complement strand
CCGCCTGGTTCGCTTTGTCTGTTTGACCTTAACCTTCACTTTGGCGGTCCTGCGATATTTGGGTCCCTGCGCGGACCCGATCGGTGTCCAACCAAAGACGACGATCATCGCGAGAACCACCCCTAACAAAGTCTTGTTGCTCATTTCACTTCCCCCTAGCGAACATGCTTGCTCTTCCAATATTTTCAATTATTCCCAACAAGCTTAGTTCGTCTTTTGGTCCGCACATTGCGACCGGATACGAAATCGGTAAAACCCGAGTTCGTCCTTCCAATACTCGCCATCAAATTTCCACATAAAGTGCTCATCATCGACGATGATTGGATCCACCTTGTGGTTCCCAGAGATTTTTTCCCCACGGGCCTTTTTCGTGAAGTGCCCAGCCTTCTCTTCCAGGACTTGCAGTTTGATTTTTAGGCCATTTCGCGTGTGCTCTTGAAGCTCACGTATCTGCCGCGTGATCCGCTCGCGAGCAAGCTTGCCTGCCTCTTCTGTTGCAAGGGATTGTTGCAGTGTTAAGGTCTCTAGGACTGCGTCCGCGATCTGGCTGCTCTTCCATACCGCGCCGGACTTGTCGAGCATGCTTAGCTCTTTGGCTAACTCTTTGACCCAATTGAAACTCTTTTTAAGAGTCTTATCTCGCAGGACACCGGTAACAAGTCGCCTGGTATCATCATCTAATCCGGCCTTACCATCTACAATGGTTTGAATGTACTTGTAAAATTCGGCATCATCCTCATGCTTGGCGACAACCTGTTTTAGATTCGCCCTCAGCGGCTTGTACTTCGCATTGTAACCGGCAACCATCTCCAACGCGCGATCGTAAAGACAATACTTATAAAAGATCACTGCGCTGAGCAGCGGTGCCTCCGGGTAAAACTCAGTCTCAAAATACGGCGAATTTACCGTATGAATATTGCCCAGTGCTTTTGAGAAGTTCGTTTTCATAAAATAGGCCCAGCTTGCTTCAAACAAAGACTCAGCCCAATCCGGTGACCGCGGCGTCAGCTTCTCAAAATACTTAATGGATGTATCGTATTGTCTGGTTGAATAAAAGACCCGAGCCATCTGCAACTGCGCAAGCTCCTCGAATCGATCGATTTCCGAGGACGAGAATTGCTTTGGACGATCCGCCGCAATCCGCAGGATTTCCTTAAATGCGACCACCGCCGGCTTTGGCTCATACTTGCGAACATAGGTTGCTCCCTCCAACATTTTTGCCTGGAGGAAAAATGGATGCGTCTCCTCAACTCGCGAAAGTAAACCTATCGCGGTATCAAGTTTGTTCCGTCTGAAGAAGTACCGCCCCATCAGGTATAGTAATTGGTTTCGAACCTCTTGTGCAGCAGGGTCGTCCACGACAGACACGCCATATTGGCCAACCTTATCGAGGATTCCCGAGGACTCGGGTAACACGCGGGCAAGAGCAACGAGCCATTTTAGGGTTGGTTTGTAAAACCGGTGTCTCGGCCCTCTCTCGACAATCTCGTCAAAGTAATGGAGTGATCCCGCATAGTACCCCATCTGATATAAGGTCTTGCCAAGCGAAAAGGTCGCTCGCTGTCTTGTCTCCTCGCTGGCTCTGGTTTTTTTGCTCGCTATCCGATGAAACGCAATGGCCGCTTTTGTGTACTGTCCCTGCTTATACAAGCTGAGCGCCTGCTCGATTGCTGTCCCACGGGGTTTGCTGGTGCGCTTTTTGGACGGTTGAAATTTGACCCGTTTCTTTTTCGAGCTCTTTTTCTTTTTCGAGCTGGTTTTAGAGCTCGATTTCTTTGAAGGTTTCCCTGCGTCCTTTTTGGACGGCTTCACTTTTAGGGCCTTCTTACTCGATTTTTTGCCTCGCCGTCTCTTCTTCTTTTTGGCGTCTGCTGTTTCGTAAGATCCAAAGAGAAGAGCGAGAATTGATAGTAATACGGCGAAAGACCTTAGGTTGCGGCCCATCACAACACCTCCATCGGTGTACAAGAGAAACGGATCATAGGGAAATGAATTGGATCTTGATCATCCTTCCGCTCTGGGGCGCTGTCAAGCTAAGGTATGACAAGGAACAAACAGTACATATCCGTCCCAGTCCTACACCCACGATGTAGATTCCCAGCAGAATTGATCGTGTTTACTTGACACCCGTACTGGTACGTTTATGATTTTATTTGGTGTTCGGGACAATTACACCAACTAAAGGAACGCTTGTGGCATCTTTTGCTCTCCGAGTCTCATTACTCACAATCTCACTTGCCTCAGCAGCGCTTATTGGTGGCTGCGATGACAATCCCGTCGGAAATAAGTGTTTTATTGCCGATGCTGGTGTCGACGAGGAAATCACCCAAACCCAAATCACCTCTCCCTCCTTGGACTGCATTTCTCGGCAATGTCTGAGCTATCCAACGGACGTCGGAAAGGCCCTACCAGCAGGCAGCGAAGAAACCGCACTGTGCACGGCTGACTGCTCTAAAGATTCAGAGTGTGATGGCGTCTCTGTGACGACGTGCCAAACTGGCTTTACGTGCGGAATTGTAACCTCCGTCGGACCTTTCTGCTGTCAAAAAAAGTGCATCTGTCGCGACTTCCTAAACCTTGCTGAAGACGGTCAAATTGCGACGCCGCCTGGCTGCATCGAGTCTGATGCAAAAAATACTTGCTGCAACCTGCCTGGCCGCGGCGAATGCTCTGGGATTTGACCCCGACTATAACTTTCTCATCCCGGAGCGCGGTTCACCCTACCCGGGCTGCCGCGCTAAACCAAGGCATCTAGAGAGCTGAACACGTAAATTCACTTTCCGACGCTACCCCTCGAAATCGCTGGCTACGTTGTCCTCCTTGACGGGACCCAACCCCGCCTGCCCACGCCCAAATACGGGCGAATCTATGTTGGTTGCGCCTGATTTTCGCCTGGAAACAGACGGTTGCATTGGCAGTGTCCGCCTCGCCAACGATTCCGATCCTTTACCGTCGATAAGCAACTTTACGTGTTCAGCTCTCTAGACCACCGCAAGTTTCACTCGACCGAATCTGGCTGGTTCTCGCCACCGATCGGAGCGTTGCTCACTTACGCAAGCTCGCCCAGACGAAAAGCGTCTTTCACAACCACCAGCTCTTCCCCGGTGATCCCCACCACATCAAAACGACAATTGCGAAACCGCGGCTGCTTCGTTGCTAAGTAGTAGTTTGCCACGCGGGCAATTTGTCGCTGCTTGGAGTAGCTAATCGTTTCCAGAGCGCTTCCATACCGACCACTGGACCGTCGCCGCACCTCGACAAACACCAACGAATCACCATCCATCGCGACAAGATCAAGCTCTCCGGAGCGGCACCGGTAGTTTCGATGGAGGATCCGATAGCCCTGGCGCACCAACTCTTTTGCCGCCATCTCCTCACCGCGTCTCCCGGTAACAACCCGCCGATCGGGTGACAATGCTTAAGCCTGCTTTTGTGCTAGGGCCCCCTCGGCCTTCGCTTTCTTGCGACGTGCCTTTCGCGACGGCTTCTTGGCCTGCTTTTCGTCCTTGTCAAACGAACGCTCTTTAATGCGAGCGGCGCGCCCAGAAAGTTCACGGAGATAGTACAAGCGCGCCTGCCTAACCTTACCGCGTGACTTAACCTCCACGCGATCGACATTGGGCGAATGCACGGCAAATACACGCTCAACTCCAACCCCATAGGACACCTTGCGAACCGTGAAAGTAGCCCGATTTCCGCCACGCTCTTTTCGGATGCAAACCCCCTCAAACGCTTGCAAACGCGTTTTTTCGCCTTCGCGAATGTTGACCCACACCTTGACCGTATCGCCCACGCGAAAATCCGGAAGTGGCGTTTCACGTAGAAACTGGTTTTCAATTTTCTGGATTAATGGAACAGGTGTGGACATGGAACCCTCTACGGAATCAAAGCGGCGACAGCAAAATACAGGATATCAACTCACGCCTAGGTCAAACGAGCTCGGCCCAGGCAAACACAGAATGCGAATATGTGCCCCAAGGTACCCAGAAGGGTCAAGACATTGCGGCTGCGCGGATACAATATCATTTAATTCTAAGTAGTTATCGGGCTGCAAATAAGCGATCTAAAACCACAGAAACCGCCGAACGCACGCTGAGATGATTAAATGCGGTCCGCCCGCGGACCGGTGCAAGCACAAAATCCGCGCAATCCACAACCTCTCGAGCAAGCCCCCAACCGGTCCCAAATACCAATAATACGGGTTGGCGATGAGACACCGCACGCAACCACAAGTCTTTTGCAGACCCCCTTGGTGCACTTCCATCCTGTGCCGAAGTAGCTACCACAAATGGAGTTTGGCCATGCTCCGCCTCGATCTGGCTCATTGCCGACTCGAGACTATCGGTCGTATGGACAAATTTTAGCGCATGAATGCGATGGTCATCCGAACCCACGCCCCCTGCGGAAAGCGATACGCGTTTCTCGACCCATTGCGCGACCGTTTGCTCCACCTTCTCACGTTGCACCTGAATCGGACTAACCACAAAATAGCCGGCCAACCCGTAGGTCGCGACAGATCGCGCGATATCATGAACATCGAGAGTCGTCACTGACGTCGTTACCACCTCGTTTTGGCGGTCATAGACGGGATAGTGTGCAAGAGCTACGTAGGTACGCTCTGCGAGATTTACCAAAGACGCAGCCAGCAGCTCTTCGTCCTCAGCCGTTTGCTCGTGGGCGGCCCACAAGTCAGGCCGCCGAATCGCTGTGCGCTCTAAGGACTGCTGACGACGCCACAGACGAATCTGCTCATGATTGCCACTTTGCAACACGTTGGGTACACCCATCCCGCGAAAGTGGCTCGGACGCGTGTATTGGGGATATTCAACCAACCCCTCAGAAAACGACTCTTCTGCAAGAGACATCTCCTCCCCAAGCACGCCGGGGACGTACCTCGCAACCGCGTCAATCACACATGCAGCGGCAAGCTCACCACCGCTAAGGACAAAATCACCAACCGAAACCTCTTCATCAATTGCAAGCTGCGCAACTCGCTCATCAATGCCCTCATACCGCCCGCACACCAAAATGAGATGAGTCTGTTTTGAAAGCTCGCGGACCCGCTGTTGCGTAAAGGGCCGCCCGGCCGGAGAAAGCAAGATGCGCCGCGAGGGCACGTCGCCACACGCCGCCTCGATCGCTTGGATCACCGGCCCAACCTGCATCACCATTCCCGGACCACCGCCATAGGGACTGTCATCAACCGAGCGATGTTGGTCTCGTGCATAATCGCGCGGGTTTTCAAAATCTACCTGCAAAATCCCAGCGGCACGTGCATTACCAACGACCCCTCTGGATAGAGCGGGCGAGACCATCTCTGGGAAAATTGTGACGACAGTAAACCGCATCCCCGAACCCAACATCGACTAGGGGGTGTCCCGATTGTGCCAGTGCCTCCAGATAAGCACATGGCCAGATATTGATAAGAAACCAGCCAGGGAAGGCGCGAGGAGGGAGCATAGCCCTAAGCCAGCTTTTGCTGTCGACATCTTTGAGCCAAAACAGCGACTTAGAGATGTTTTGGTTAGGAGTTGTTCTACGTAACTGACAAGCAACGCTCCCTGCAGTTTCAGGGGGTTATCTGGTGGTACATTCATAATCGAGATACCCCCTAGCTAGTCGATTTGGCGCGACTCCTTATCGATTAATGACTCGGTATGGGTTGAGGACGCCCCACCCGTTGAGGACGCTCCTTCCGTTGAGGACTCCCCACCGGTTGAGGACTCCCCACCGGTTGAGGACTCCGGTAACCCTGGAGGGGGATCGACAACGATCTTGTTCGCCGGTAGGTCAATATGTTGCAAGAACTCGTCCACGCATGGCAATAGCCGCTCGATTTCACCGTGATGGATGACCAGGCGATCCTGGGGCCCCAGTTCGATCCGCTCGACTCTACCGTAAGGAGAACCATCTGGCAGCACTACTTGGCATCCTACAAGATCTGCCAGCAGCACATCGTCGGCAGCCATTGGGATCATCGAACGTGGAACCGCAATCACTCTGCCACGAAGTGCCAAAGCCATATCGCGATCGCCAACGCCCTCCAGCCTGAGCAAAAAAACCATTGGGTGTTTTGCGCACCTTGCCAACGATTGCAAGCTCATCACCGTCGACAAATACACAGCTCGCGGTAAGCAAGACGGTCGATTCGTTGTGATAGGGAACGACTAAAACTTCGCCGCGTACGCCATGTGCCTTTGCAACATAGCCAATGTCGATGCGTCGATCAGAGCTATCCACGCCTACTCGAGAATCTCGACCAACGTACGCTTTCCAGCCCCAGAAGGAGCGACACTGCTAACCAGAGTGCGAATCGCGCGAGCGGTCTTACCACCGCGACCGATCACCTTCCCCAAATCAGACTCGTTCACTTCGAGTTCATACACGTTGGCGTTCCGCTCCTCGACAAGCTCAACATGGACCTCGTCTGGAACATCGACGAGATTGGTCGCGAGATAGCTGATCAATCCTGAAACGTCTGCTGCCATGTCTCCTACCTTAAAATAGCGCCATCACCAACGCAGGTTGCCATCACGCACCTACGCGGATTGCGTTGCTTTTGCGTCTTTTTTTGCGTCCTTTTTTGCGTCCTTTTTTGCAAGTTGAGCCACGGTTGGCGACGGGATCGCGCCATTGCCAACCCAACGCTGATAACGATCGTGATCAATGCGAAAGATTTTCGCACGCGGATCATAGGTACCCAGCTGCTCAATAAAACGGCCATCTCGCGGATGCCGACGATCAGCTGCCACGATGCGATAAAACGGCCTTTTTTTTGCCCCCTGCCGGGCGAGACGGATTGCAACTGCCATAGACTTGTTCCTATTGTATATTTGTACGCTTAGCGCTGGAAAGGACGCAATCTACCCGTGGCCAAACCGGCTGTCAAGCGTGCTATACCAGGACCCATGAGCTTTCGATTGGCATGTTGTCTAGCATGTTCTCTAATCATGGCCGTAGGGCTGGGCTGCTCAAGTTCTGGCGACAATAGAAAACCACCCCCCAGGGATGCTGGGGCCTCCTTTTCTGTGTTTTTTTCGACCGAACTACGCGGAACCATTGAACCCTGCGGGTGCACCAGTGACCCGCTTGGAGATCTCGCCCGCACTGTCGCCCTGGTCGAGGCCCAGCGCGGCCGGGGAACACCGGTATTATTTGTCGACGGCGGTTCCACCCTATTCTCTGAACCAAACATCCCGAAGCACCTCCGCCCCCAAGAATTGCTAAAGGCAAAACTCATCCGCGACACCTTGCAAAACCTCGGCAACGTGGCGATTGGCTTGGGTCCCAATGACCTCGCATTTGGATTCCGTGAGCTAGCGCCCCCACGCCACGCCGCCAACCTTAGCGGACCCCAAAAAATCACCCACCCACCTCAAGTCTTCGTCTTGGCCGGTATCCGCGTTGGCGTCTTTGGCGTGGTAGCGCCTGCCTCAGTCACTTCGCTTGGTTTGAGCCCAACAGCGCCAATCACCGCCGCCAAAACGGCAATCGCTCAATTGAAAGCCCAAGGGGCAACGCACGTAATTGGAATCGCGCACATGGTCCGTGCCGAAGCGATCGCTCTGGCCAAAGCCGCGCCCGGCATCGACTTTTTGCTCATCGGTCAAAATGCCCCAGAACCATCAGAGGTCGCCCCGATTCTCAGCCAGGTAAGAAACACCTGGCTTTTGCGCCCCGCCAATCGGGGGCAAGTCATTACCCAGGTCGACCTAACCGTCCGAGGCACTGGTCCGATTGTGGACGCGATAGGAGAATACCAGGCACAAGAGCAACAACAACGCATCGCGACCCAGATTACCGATCTAGAGAGTCAACTCAACCAATGGCGCGCAGATCCCAAAGGGGATCCGCAGTTTATCAAGACCAAAGAAAAAGAACTTACGACATTGCGGGCAGCAAAAAAAGACTACCAGCAAAACCCACTTCGCATCCCCACAAAAGGCAGCTGGTTTATTGCAAAGCAAGTTAAGATCCGCAAATCCCTCTCATGTGATCCCAAGGTCACAGCGGCAAAACGTGCCTTTGACAAAGCCGCCGGAGCAGCCAATCTCGCCGCTGCAAAACACGACAAAGTTCCCGCGCCCAAATCCGGAGATTCTGGCTACGCCGGGCTTGAAGAGTGCAGCTACTGCCACGCCAAAGCGACCAAATTTTGGCAAACGACCAAACACGCAAAAGCCTACAGCACGCTGGAGGCACTCGGAAAACAGTACAACTACGACTGCATCTCCTGCCATGTAACAGGCTGGCAAAAACCCGGTGGCGCGACGCTCGGTCAACATGACAAATTAAAATCGGTGCAGTGCGAAGTATGCCATGGCCCCGGTTCTCAGCATGTTGATGCTGAGGGAACAGAGACCCCCAAAAAAGTTATTCTATCCCCGGCAGAAACGGTTTGCATCCAGTGCCATAACAGCGAGCATTCCGATACTTTCGATTTCAAAGCGTATCTGCGCGACATCACCGGACCCGGACATGGCGAGAAGTTTCGTAAAAAGCTCGGCTCTGGACCAACCGGTCATCAGCTCCGTAGCCGTGCACTCGAAGCTGCCGGAAAATCGATTGGAAAAGGATGTCCAAAGTAACAGCCAACTACACGTAGAACGCTTGTAAAGCGTAGCAGACAAGCCCAAAGACGACCACGAAAACCCACAAAAACGCCTGTAGGATGCCCAATTCACGTTTTTTCCTGTGCAGTAGGGCAAAATGCCACCAAACTAGTTCATGAGCGACTTCCAGATCGTCATAAAGCAACGCTTCCGTAGCGTTCTGTTGATTGTCTGGGCGAGCTTTGTTCCCGGGATCCCCTTGGCAACGCTCGTAACCTACTATGCGTTGCGGCACGACCCATCCATCGCGACCGTTGCCACCCATCCAACGACAACAATCATTGGACTCCTCGGTGGGTTTGCGATTCTGTGTTGCATCGCGCTACGCAAACTCCTATTCCACCCCAATCATATTCTCGCCACCCCAACCCGGGATGAACTCGAGAATATCATGTCCAAACGTCACCGCAGTCGCCTCGAGAACACATGGGGGGCGTCTCCCGAAAACTATCCTGATTTGCTGCTTGGGCTACTGGTCAAACGCTACTTTCAAAGATTATCTCTGTGTTGGATCCTCGGCGGTGTTGGACTTGGATTTGCCATCATGTTGACCATGTTCAGCAATCAACCAATCTATCTCTTAGCCGGTGCACCCATTTGGGCCTTTACCCATTTCATATCGAGACCAAAGCAAAAAGAACTACAGCAGTTCTTCGTCCACCTCGGTGCAATGTAGGCAGACGTCCCGACCCAAGCCGAAACTAGCCGAAACTAAAAGTAGCCGCGAATCAACGGCAACCTGACTTCGAGTGTTCGCTTCCCGGCAATGCTTCGAGGAACCAAATCGATGTCAGGCAATCGAAGATGGATCTCGCTACCGTGGGATCCTAAACGGATCTGCGTGCTCACGCGGGCATAGCCGCGAACAAACTGAACATCAGCGTTGATCCGCAGCCGTAAGGTCTCTGGTGTCCCAGCATCCATTCCGAGCCACATCTTGCGCCGGCGACTATCAAAGCCCATGCTCATCGTATCGAGCGATAAATTGCTAATGTGCTCAGCGACCGTCTGGGACAGAAAATCCACGCGATCGTGTACCGACGGACGCGTTGGCGCCGGCGCTTCGAGCCGCATATCGAAGACCTCAGCGACCGCAGGACCGCTGTACACAATGGAGGCATAGAGGGCTACCCCGCAAACACCTGAGAAAAACTTCCTCACCTTCCTATGATCGTCCAAGCATCGGGATAGTACTGTAACCAAACTCACAATAGCATAATACCTTGAATGACAAGCGTTTGTGACCACGCGAGAACGCATAGTTACGTCTCTCCTCTAAGCCTCCTAGACCGATCCCGCGCGGGTGTGGCGATTCCGAACCGAACCAATCAGCGCCTGGTGCAATTCATCTAGAGATCTATTCTCCACACCGAGCGCACCAGATACAGCTCGATCCAGCCTGCGTCGATCATCCTGCGTAGATTCATGCCAAACAGCACCAATGGGACGATCGCCCATCAATTCTAGTGCTCTATGCACATCACCTTTTTCGGTTGCCCCAAATCGTCTTGGATCGATGATCGGTAGTTTCGCAGCATCGCCGACGGTCCATTCTAAAGCCCCTTCCCCAAGCGATGCCCGTCCCAATGACTCCAACGCAAACGCCGTAAATGTCGAGTTGAGAATCGCAACAAGAGTCGCCTCGTCTACATCGCCGTGGGGATGCACCGAATACAAACGCTGGTCGGCCACCACCGGTGACCGCGCCCAGCACTGCACAAAACGAGCCGCATAGGCCTTAGTCAAAAATATTCGCGATGGTGTAACAGGAAGTGCGTACCACGGCGTCCTCGCGCGTAGCGTGGGCTGCTCCGAACGTCGCAAATGCCCCGCCCAATAGGCCCGAATCCCAGGATAGGCTTGCATCTCACTCTCCGTTAGCGAACAAACAATCGCAACATGGGAAGTCTGCTCAGAATCGACCATGATTGGCAACTCGCGTTGCTCTCGTGGCGATCGCAGCAGCGGCCGCAGAAACTCCTGTTCAATCCCATGTGCCGCTGCCTGCTTGCGGGTCAAATAAAAAATATCGTTTGCACCACTTGTTATACCGCGTCGAACCTTCGCCACCTTGCCCAAGGGAACCAATCGGTCGCCGGCACGTTCGCAAAACCGGTTCCAGACGCTGGATGCACGCAAGGCTCTTCGCCAGGTTTGCGGCGCCCCTATCGGTACCGAAGTAACCTCCGCACAGCCGGCCAAACCTTCGATACCGCGAACCATCCGAGCGGCGCTCTTGGTCGCTTGGGTAAGACGGGCAACCGCAACATCGCCGCTTTGATCGTCGACACGCTCAATCACAACAATCATTGTATTCACTGCTGCGTCGGCAAACCAACGCTCTTTCGGCGCATCGACAATCGCAACAACACGGGCGACACGATTGACGAGGTCCCACAAACCTCTGCCATACTTCGCATCGAGCGTAGCTACCGATACGACAAAACCCAGACGCCCTCCTGGCCGCAGCAGCCGAATACTGTGTAAGAGAAATCCAGTCGTCAGATCACTTTGACCGCCCAACTGCTCTACCAGGTCAGCATGATCGAGCCAATCTTGCGACAAACACGCCTTCACTTGATGCTTGGTCGCATCATCCAGTCGCTCCTGGCGCACATAAGGAGGATTCCCGACAACGACATCAAACAGTCCTTGCTCGGGACGCAACGTAAAAAAATCTGCCTCCACAACATGCATGTCCTCGAGCTGTTGCCGGCACACTTGCAGGGCGCGCGACTCAATCTCACATCCAAACAGACATTCCCCGCGAACCCCCGCGGACCGCGCGCGAGCCAAAAATACCCCCTCACCGCAAGCCGGATCCAGGACACGCAGTCTCGGATCGGCCCTTTGGGAGTCTTTTTCAGGCAACACCAGCCCCAACACGAGGTCGGCGACATCAGGCGGCGTGAACCACTGACCAAGGCCAAGCCTCTCGCGCGAGTCAATCGGGTCGTCATCGGGACGAATCAACGCGGGGCAGCCTAGCACACCACCGTCAAAACCACGAAATCGTGCCTAGCCCCAATGCCGATCAGATAAGCTCCTAAGAGGTTGAAACTGTTTCGGAAACGAAAAAAGGGGCGGTAAGAAGTTGCATGGCAGGTTAGGCGGATCATGATGCGGTGATCTCAAATTGGAGGTCATGATGCCGCTTGGTTCCTCACTGGATTGTCTTACATCGTTTCCGCCGCCGGCGGAATTTTCGCAATTTTCGCAAGATATCTGCCCAGAATGGATAGCGGAATCGCTGCAAGCGACGGGAACGGCAACGTTGCGCAGGCGTCGTCTTCCTGTGGAGCAAGTTCCTTGGTTGGTCATTGGAATGGCGCTGTACCGCGATCGTCCGATCACCGATGTCGTGAATAAGCTGGATCTGGTGATGCCTAGTTCGCTGGCGCCCACGGTTGCGCCCAGTGCGATCGTGCAAGCTCGAGATCGCTTGGGAGAAGCCCCGATGGCTTGGTTGTTCGGTCAAACCGGTCACCGCTGGGGACACGAAAGTGCTTCGCAGGATCGGTGGCGGGGATTGTCTTTATATGGGGTGGATGGCACCACCTTTCGCGTTCCCGATACAGAGGAAAACCGTGAACATTTCGGCCTGGCCTCAGGTGGACATCGTGGTTTGAGTGGCTATCCGTTGGTTCGTTTGACGGGTCTGATGGCTCTTCGCTCTCACCTGTTGGTTGCCGCCTCCTTTGGTCCCTATGACCGAAGCGAGTATTTTTATGCGAACGACCTGTGGCCGTGTGTGCCTGATCAGAGCCTCGTGATTGTCGATAGGAACTTTTTCGCCGCCGATGTCCTGATCGGATTTGGGAAGGAAGGCAATGAGAAACATTGGCTGCTTCGGGCGAAAAGCAATGCAACGTACAAGCGTGTGAAGCGGTATGGTCCGGGCGATGAACTCGCTGAGTTTACCGTTACGCGGGAGATGCGCCGTAAAGACCCATCCTTGCCAAAAACCTGGTGTGTTCGTGTCATCACGTACCAGCGCAAGGGATTTCGACCGCAACGGCTTCTCACCTCTATGCTCGATTTCGAACGATACCCAGCACAAGAGATAGTTTCTCTATACCACGAGCGCTGGGAAATTGAGCTCGGGTATGGCGAGCTCAAAACTGACCTGCTGGATGCAACCCAGCAGCCGCTGCGGAGTAAATCTGTCGATCGAGTTCGCCAGGAAATTTGGGGACTGTTGATTGCCTACAATCTGATACGACTCGAAATGTCGCGCGTGGCCAAAGAGGCTGGTGTGGCGCCCACACGAATCAGTTTTGTGAGTGTGTTTCGGATGATCTGCGACGAATGGCTCTGGTGTGCCATTGCTTCCCCCGGAGCCATCCCCCGCCATCTGAGAAACCTGCGCAAACAAGTCAGTCTGTTTGTGCTCCCAAAACGGCGTTCCAACCGGAGCTATCCTCGAGTCGTCAAAATCAAGATGAGTAACTATCCAAAGAAGCATCGGCAACAGAATTCTACAGCTCGTAACACTCCAAAATGATCCGTGTTTTCGCTTATCTGAACGGCATTGTGCCTAGCCCGGAAAAATCACGCTCTGCGTGCACCCTCACCAAAGTCCTTGGCCCCACACAAAAATTTTCAATCTTGCAAATACAACCAGTATTCGCCTGCGATTGAAAATCTCCGTGTGAAACCAATTCCTTTGGCGATTTTCGCACGCATCCGTGATTTTTCCGGGCTAGTTCCCCGACAGACAGTGTTCTGAAAGCCCGCGATTGCCCCCGTACCCTGAATCAGGTACAAGGCTATCGTTATGGAAACAAAGCGGCGAAGTTTTTACAAAACGATTAGCTGGCGAATTGTGGCTACGGTGACTACCCTTGTTGTCTCCTATATTCTCACTGGCGACACGACAAAATCACTGGGCATCGCATCCGTGGATACAATGCTAAAGTTTGTGTTCTATTTCTTTCACGAGAGGGCGTGGACGCGCGTTGATTGGGGACAACGGCAAGACTACCAAATTTGACCCCCAGTCATCTACTGCTTGCTACTAGCCCCCAACAATCGTCGCCGCCAAATCGTAGTCGGCCGCGTCAGTTACCTGAGCCGTTACGATATCGCCGGGCGACGCTGAACCATCAGCAAGATAGACAACCCCATCCACTTCTAGAGCCTGACCATACCACCGGCCCGAGAGCAAATACTCGCTTTCATCTGACACCCCATCGACGAGAACCTCTAACTCACGACCAACCATTGCCTCATGCTTGCGCCGGCTGATCTGCCTTTGAATCTCCATCAAGTGATCGCGCCGCTCTTGCGCTATTTTTGGATCGACACGATTCGGCAACATCGCTGATACCGTCCCGTTCTCCTGCGAATACGGAAACACTCCTACGTGATCAAATTCACTTTGCGCAACAAAGTCGCACAGTCGCGCAAATGCTTGTTCCGTTTCGCCCGGGTGCCCAACGATAAACGTTGTGCGAAGCACCAACTCATCAATGGTATTGCGCAAACGCTCGATCAGCTCATAGGTCACCCGAGCGCTGTGACCACGACGCATCGATTTAAGCATGCCATCGTCAATGTGCTGCAGAGGAACATCAATATACTTCACAATCTTGGGCTGCCGTGCAATCACCTCAATCAACGCATCCGGAAACGCCGTTGGATAGGTATAGTGAAGCCGCAGCCACCCAAGCCCGGGCAGCTGGGCAAGCGTCTCCAACAAAGTCGCAAGCGTCGGCCGCGGCTTTGCCAGATCTGCGCCGTAGCGGGTCAGATCTTGCGCGACCAAATTGACCTCACGCACACCCTGCTCGATCAGTGCCGTGACCTCGGACGCAATCGAATCGATCGATCGACTCCGCTGCGGCCCGCGCAACGCGGGAATAATGCAAAACGAGCACGGGCGATCGCACCCCTCGGCAATCTTGACATAGGCCGAGTGCCCCTGCCCCCAACGCATTCGCGGCGCATCATGATTGTAAATATAACTGGGCATCTTGCTCACCGAGACAATCGGCAACCGTTTCGTCGGCTTGTGCTCTTGCTCAAGTACTGACACAATATCCGCAAAATCGGCCGAACCGAGAATGTGATCGATCTCTGGAATCTCCTCGGCGAGCTGCTCGGGATAACGCTGCGATAGACATCCCGCGACAACCAATTTACGGCACACGCCACTGTCCTTAAACTCGGCCATCTCTAAGATCGTATCGATGCTTTCCTCTTTGGCAGCCTCGATAAATCCACAGGTATTCACAACAATGACGTTTGCAGTATCCGGCTTCGCGACGATCTTGTATCCAGCGTGATCGATGAGTCCAAGCATCACCTCACTATCGACGCGATTCTTTGGACACCCCAGAGACACAAAATACACATTCGTCGGGGGGCTCGTTTGGAGATCCATCGCAGCGGAGTCTGCTCGGGGCCGGTTCCCATGTCAATTGAGAACTGCCAGCCCCAACTGGCCGAGCGTCGAACGGCGACGCGAGTCGTGTCAGTTTAAATGGAGAATTCTTATTTTTTGACCAAAAATGTATTCTAACCTGCACTAAAAGCTCCTTGGTAGCGCCCTCAAACAAAGATAAGTTCAATTTATTTAATAAATTATGAAAACTGTCTCCCTGTAATGGGGAGGGACAAAAATGTCACATACATGTTGTAATATTTTAATGTTACTACTCTCGGCATGCCCTTAAAGGGAACCCTAGTTCTTATACTTTGTTGCGTATTCAGCCTTTCGTGCGACACAACGACCAACGAGGCATCGGAGCAGGTATCTGGCATCACTGGTGCGACTCCCGACGAGAACACGGCACCCGATACCGAAGACGATATCCCGCCGACGATCGCTGCGTTTGGTCCTCTCAATGGAAGCACCATTCCGACCTTTGGCGACCCATTTCGCCTCTACGCCAGCTATACCGACAACCAGTCAGGGCCGATTCGCGCCCAACTCACCGATGGAACCGGCCGCGATCTAAGCGATCAGATCACTCTGTTTGACAATGGTCTAGAGTTTCAAAAGTCCCGCGTCGTTGAGGGCCATTATGACTATCGCCTGAAGGTTAGCGACGCCCAGGGTAATTCGGTCGAGCAAAAAAAAACTTTTTTTGTCGATGCCTCGATTCCAATTACCACCCTGTCGCCAGCACCCGGCATCTATCGTGAGGGGTCGATCGAAGTCTCGTTCTCAGTCTCAGAGCCCGCTCATCTCCATTACTCGTTAGATGGTCACCCACCCGTCCCGGGCGATGGCTCCACCGGGACGACATTGCTCAGTAAGAGTAAACAGGTCCACGTTATCAAGCTGTCACGAAACACCGTCCTGCACTTCTATTCGATAGACAAAAATGGCAACCGCGAAACACTGCGCAAGGCCACATACCTGTTTGGCAAGAGTCTCGCGCGACCGACCGACGTCACCGCCAAAAAAGGCCCAGGAGGCAACCGTCTTGTTCGATGGCGACCGTCCAATCCCAAGCCATCCAGTTACCGTGTCTACCAAACCGTCAACGCAATCGAGCTCGAGATGCTTCGGGCAAGTCATACAAGCGGACACCCAGCCCCCGCAGGACTTCCGTTTACCACCGCAAAAGGAAACGCCGCAGGGTTCCAGCTGCCGCTCTCACCCTATCCCCCTGGCAGCAAGCTTTGGATTGCCGTATCAGCGGTCCATGGCACCTGGCGCGAGAGCGCCGTGAGCGAACCCATCGCCGTTGCGATTCCCGCATCCCGCCCCGCAGCTGCGCGATCTCCTGATAAGGCGCTCCGCCAAGCCGTGGACTGGCTGCTCGCCCAGCAACATACATCGGGATGGTGGGGCACTGAGGTTGCTGGCCGGACCCATCAGACTGCCCTTGCCTTACGTGCGCTCTACTACTACCAACAGATGCACCAGCAAGTCGCCGCGACACAACCAGCGCAAAAGCGAATGCGCTGGCCCATAGAGCGCGGACTACAATTCCTCGAAACGAGCCGCGGCGCCGACAACCATGACCTAGCCCTCGCCAGCGAAACCCTCGCTTTGTTTGGCCACGACATTTCCCAACGCGCCGCCGAGCTACTCGCCAAAAGTCACAACCATCACACCTGGGGACGCCGGCCGTTCTATCACGCCGACGTGCTATCGACTGCGGCTGCCACCAGTGCGCTTCGCTGGAGCATCGCACCCCTGATCACAGGCGCCGATAATAAACGTGCCCTTCTTGCGTTGGGCGATCGGTCTCATTTGCTATGGCCGGGTCGTTACGGGGCTCACGCCAATGCGCCGACAACCATCTACGCATCGTTAATGGTCTATCGCAGCCTCGACGTCGAGCCGGCCGCGTATCAGTGGATCCAGCAGCGACAATCCCCCACCGCATGTTTTGGCAACTCCATCCTGACAACAGCCGCCGTACTGCGTTGGCTCCCTTTCTCAAAACGCGCTGCGAGCAAGCGGTGCAGACGCTTTTTACTCGAGCGCCAACACCCGGGCGGCAGCTTTGGCACTGACATCATGCTGACGGCAATGGCGATCGAGGGACTTGCCGCATACGACCTCAACCTGGCGAAACAGACACCGCCAATCGCGATCATTCGCGCTGACGGGGTAAGAGTTTCTTCGTTGGAAATTTCATTGCCCGAGGGAGGCGACCCGGCGCACCTCCACCTGCAAGCCTCGCTTCACCCGAGCAATCAAGAGGACATACCACTCGCAAACAAGGCGCAGGCAGCGTACGCGCCAAGGTGGCATGCGCGAAACACAACATCGATAGGTTTTGCCTCCGCAAACCGGTGGAAAACAGAAGCGACTGTTACTGCGCCCGGAGACTATCTGATTTACATCGAGGCAACGAGTAGCGGCGACCGGCCGATCCGCGCCCCACTGCGCGTTACAGTACTTCCTGCGCCGCAAGTCACAGCAACGCAGACCACAAACCAGGCCGCCCCCTCAACCACCTCGTCAACCGTCTCCACAACCGCTGACAAAAACGTTCACTTACTCTACACCCCGTCCGAGCTCGACCCAGACGGACTTAAGGTCGCTGCGTTTGTTCCCAGGCCACGCCAAGCGATCCAATTGCGTCGCTCAGACGAAGAGTACTATCAATCCCTATCCTTTTCGTCCAACAATACGGTCGATGCCGCAGTCCTGATCGCTCGCCCCGGCGACTACCAATTCCAGACGATCCAGGGAAAGCGCCGGGACAGACAAAAAACCCATGTTTCCGTTGTTGTTGGCGATCCGACATCCATCGCCGCCCGAGACGCAAAGGTGGTGTCCTTACCGCAACCAGACTTCCAGTCGCCGCGACGAAAGCTGTTTACCCACCGCCTCGTTCAGCTCGCTAACGAGGCGGTTCGTATTCAGATCCAAGCACCCGTCTATCCGACCTCCGCCTATCCAGCCCCCATCTCGCCAGAATCTGAGACCCGATACACCTGGCGCATCGCCGACAATAGCGACGCCATGGAGATAGATCCCCAAGGGGCGCAAGCGACAGCGATATTCCCAAGCTACGGTACCTACCGCTTGCTGGTACGCGCAGAGCGCGAGGGGACTATTCACACCAGTGCTCTGCTGGTTCGCGTCGACCCGCAGCAGGTGTTTGACAGCACGGACGAACTTGTAGTGCCAGTCGATCTGCGGTTCTTCTTTGACGGTGACGCGACTCAAGAAGCAGCGGTATGGGAGGCGACCTACAGCGCTGGCCCGGTAAACTTTTTGCAAACCGCCGGCAACCCGCACCAGTGGATCGCGTTTTCCGTCCCTGGTCGCTACGTGATTTCGCAAGTGGATCGGCGCGATCGGCACACCGTCTACCGCCGCTATATGGTTAGCGCGGTTCCCCCAGACACAGCCCCACCCGCGCACCGCCAATCGGTTCAAATTATGACAGGCGGGGACCGGCGCATTGAGGCTGCCCCTGCGCCTTTCGTCACAACGACACAACTCACTGCCTTTGTGTTTGTCAAAGACATCAGCCCAGCGCAAGCGCAATTGGAATGGAAAACGCTGCGGGGTCCAGCTCCAGTGGCGTTTACCAAAAAACATGCTGCAATCACAACAGCCCAGTTCGATGCCCCCGGGGACTACCAACTAGAGTGTCGCGTTACTGCTCTTCAAAAAACATATACAGAAGCGTTCCGCGTCAAAGTCGCGCCCAAAACAGACGACCTGCTGCTACACATAGAGTTTGAAACCCTTTCCCAGGGAATCGTATCCAATCCACCACCACACCTCGTCGCCACCGGGATCCCTGGCAATAAGGCAGTCGCCTTTTCTGAGGGCGAAAACCTGACCATTCCGCTTGCTGACCAAAGCGACCTTACCCAATCCCTAAATAGCTACACCATTGCGCTGTGGGTTCGACTCCCCCATACAAATCGGCAAAGCGTTATGCATCCGCTGACGTGGTCTACCAATTCCCGCTTAGAAGTAGCTTTTGACAATCGAGTCGATTCCGATGTGCTTCTCTTCAACCTGCCTGGAGGGAATTTATATTTTGGCTACCCCAAAGAGGCAGGCAAAGGACCACAAAAGGATAAAGAAAATCTCCCAGTTGCCAACCAATGGATGCATCTGGCTGTTGTCTACAACGGCAATCGTGCCAAGACTTTCTATAACGGCAAACCGACCTGGTACAACGTCGCCCGCCCACCTGGCATGACCAGTGTCGCCTTTGCCGGAACGGACATTCGCCAAATACAAATTGGTCAGCCAACCGGCATCCCCGACCAGAGATTTGATGGCCACATAGACGACGTTCGCGTGTACCAGATCGCGCTCAGCGACGATCAGATTGAAGAGCTGTATCGCGAGTCCCCGCTGTCGTCGCTATCAGGGAGCGGAGAGTAAGCGATGCAACCAATCCTCTCTACCAGCGCATGCTTTGTCATCGCATCCTTGATGTTTGCAAGTCACGCGGCCATCGCCCAAAGCTCTCCACCCCCTAGCGCCGTTCCATTTGATATCGGCGATCCCGATCGCCTGTCTCGGGCTGACTATCACCTTGGCAAGGGCACCCTTGCTTCCCGGCGGACGCGCGCTTACCGAAACCCGGGCCTCGATTCCGACGGGGACGGATGGTCGGATTTGCTCGAGCTACATACCAAAAATGGCCTCTCCAAAGTAGATAACAACAAGCGACACCCGCAGACAAACAAGTCCCCCTTCGCGCCGCGCTATCTTGGGACTTCGCCCGAAGTCCGTTTTGATTTGCCACTGCGCAAACTTGCCCATGAGCTCAACTACAATCCACTCACCATCTACCGCTGGGTCTACGAGAATATCACGCATCAATCGTATAGCCATTGGGCAGCACGCAAAGGCGCCCTTGCGACCTATCTATCCAAAAACGGGAACGAATGGGACCATTGTGCACTGCTCATTGCACTGTTTCGCATCTCGGGGATCCCAGCGCGATTCGCCCACGTCGACGGCAATACCCAGTACCCGATTGTCCAAGCCTGGCTCGGGACCGATTTGGCCATCCGCCCCTATTCCTATCGTCCCGGCGTGCGCGCAAACGGGACTTGGTACCCCTTTGTCCCGTGGTTTAAGCAAGGCCAGCAAGTGCAAGCCGGCTTGCCAGTATTTGGCGAAGAACAAGAGCAAACCGTGCCTGCACAGATCGCCAAACTCGTCATCGACTATCTCTATGAGCCCGGCGGAAAAACATCCATAGAGCGCTTTGAAGAAGAGCTGCAAATCTATTTAGACAGCCACCACCCAGGATATGACATCGATGATGTACCGCGGAGGTGGAACCACTCCCGAGCCATTACAGGCATCCCCACAGCACTTCCTGCAGACTTGCCGCCAGGAGAGATTCACTACTACCCCGATGATTTATTGGATCGTCGCCGACTCAAAATCAAAATCAGAGCCTGGGATCAAAATGACAACGTCGTAGCGGATTGGTCAGTCCCGGCAGCAGCACTTGCAAGTCGCGTAACCTATGTCCAGTCGAAACGAAGCGTGATCAATGGCGCTCCAGCAGTCATTCCAACCCTGCAGTTGGAAGACGGCACGACGATGTCTGGAGACCCGGTACGAGGACAGCAAACACTCCATATCCAAACCGCAAACGAATCACCGATAGGAAGCGATCCAAAATTTGGCACCAAGCACCGGCTCGAGATGCCACCTGGACGACTCGCGGCCTTTGCCATCGATGTGCTCACGGGGGCAGCGCAAACCACCCATCGGATCTCCGACCGAACCATAAATCAGCGTTCGATGACTGGGTCTGAGATGCTCGGTCATCTCGGTGCAACGATAGCTGCCACCTATCTGGAGCGCTTGCACAAAGATTGGCTTCGCGCCGCTGCGTTGACCCACATTACCCTCAGTGACCATGCCCCCGTTTCCGGTTACACGCCTGCCATGACAAGCTCGCTATGGGTTTATACGCAACTCCCAGACCCCTGTGACGGACCTCCCGATACTTCTGTTGCGTGCCTGGATTTACTGCAAAACGAAGCGGTTCCCCATGGCTATTTGCCAAAGTGGACAGTCCATATCTCTCACAATTCTGGCCCCGCTTTCCGCAGAACCAACGTAGAGCCCTTCTATGCAGGCCTCCAAGACAGCCACTTGCTAGGGCGTAACGCAGTGTTGCCGACGTTTCTCCTCGATCTCGTCTGGCACGATCTTTCCTTTCAAGAATCCGAATCTATCGAGACCTGGACCTTCGCCCCCGCGTTTAGCACGATCTCTGCACGACACGCTGCACGAGCCCTTGGTATCAGCGAAATCCGCTTGGACAAAAACAACATCGACAAGATTCCCAACAGCTACAGCTCCAAGATCCGGACCAAAATCAAAAACTATATCCGAGTCGATGGCAATACACCAAACACCTACGAGTGGCTCCTGATTCCCGAGCGCCCCTTTGCGGTACCCGGCCTACCAAACAAAATCTATTACATCTATGGCGAGCATGGCCGGGGAAGCGCATTGTATTTGGTCAACACCCACAAAGGGGGCGAAGGTTCGAACTCCATTGATGGAAACATCGGCGGCGACCAGATCTATGGCCCACAACTGGCCTCCCATTACGTCACCGACTCCCGAAACGGCCCCTGGGCTCTCGATATCACTCCACAAGAAATCGCCAGCTACGGAAATTTTATTGGCCTTGGGGATTCTATTACCAATCCTGGCAATCCTAGTCCTGGGAACGGAGATGCTCTTGGGACCGGGCAGGCGATCACTCTACGCGGTATCCCAGGCATGCCCCCAGACACCGCGTTAAACGGTGTCGAAACGTTAGAAATTACAGCGTCAAATGCCATCTACGATACCGATATCAACCCCGTAACCAATTCTGGAAAGGTAGCCATCGATGGAATCACAGCGGTGGCAGAGATTTATATCGAGTACCGAGATAACCGTGAGGCAGAGATTGTCGTATCAACGGGGCTCGGGCTGCTTCGCCCTGGAGAGGGAACAGTCGAGTTTCGCGTGTCTGATCTGAATACTCCCGGCGGAGACGACTCGGAGATTCTCGCCACAGAGGTCCCCGAAACCTTTGCGCTCACCATCACAGTCGAAAACGGTGTCCCCGTCGCCATCGATTTGGTTCCAAGCCATGCTCCTTCCAAGGAAACAGGACAAGGCGACAACATTTCGATCACCTTTGAGATTCCCCAAAGTGCACCAACCAACCCCGACGCTCCATCAGACACACCAGAGCCACCAGCATCTTCGCCAACCATCCCAACCCCATCGACCAACCTACCCCCTCAACCGGATACCACCCAGATCAGCGACAATGGAAAGCTGCCGTTTCACCCGCAGCCGTCCAACAACTCGCCCCCAGAAACCGATGGAGACGGCTTCCCCCTTGGCAACCCCCCTTCGCCCCCAAACCAGGTCGCGGCAAAAACGGTGTGGGCTGGAGACCCGGTCAATTTGATTACGGGTGAGTTTTACACCGAAGAGCTGCCCGATCTGCGCATCAAATCGCATGGCATGGATCTGGCCGTGCGCCGTGGCTATCGCAGTCGCCTCAACCGCGACAGCATCTTTGGTTACGGGTGGACGTGGAATCACGGCGAGTCGATTGCCTATCAACAAGACGGCGATAGAGCCGTTTTACTCTACCGCGACCCACGGGGGATTACCCACCAGCTTCCAAGGGACACAGACGGCAAGTACGACTACCCATTGGGGGTCACCTATCGCGTCGTAGAAGAAAACAACGCCCACGGATATATCAAATTTTTTCATTTTGTCTTTGCCAATGGGATGACCAAAACCTTTTCGGCCCAAGGCGGCATGCTCCTTGAAAAGCGCGACAAAAACGACAACTATATCAAACTGGAATACACACGGGACTGGAAGCGAGACCGAAATCCGGAGCAGCGCGACCGGCTCACGAAACTCATCGACCGTGCTGGCCAATACCTCGAGTTTTCCTATGATCCAACCGGCCGCTACGTCGCCCAAGTTTCTGACCATGATGGCCGGACGGTCACCTATACCTACGAGGATCGTAACCTGGTCACCTTTTGCAGTCTCGATCAGCAGCCGGATTGCGAGGATGACAAACGGACAACATATCAATACCTCGGCGGCCAGGCCAATCCAAAGCTGAACCACAACATGATCGCCTATACGCTCCCCTCCGGCGACTCCCTTGCAATCTCCTACTACGACAACGACACCGTTCGCCATCACAAAAACAACCAAGGACGTCGCTTCCGCTTTCGCTATGACCCGGTCAACAACCAGGCAGAGATCGAAAATGAGCGCAAGGAACCACACGAGAAAATCGTCTGGGACGACAATAACAATATCATCCAGAGAACCTTTGCCGACGGCACCGGCGAAACCCGCGAATACGACGACTACCACAATATGACCGTCTTTATCGACCGCAATCACAATCGCAGCGAGTTCCGGTATGACACCAAAAATCCCGATCACCGTCGCCGGCGGAACCTCGCCTATCAAAAAAATGCTATCGGTGATGTATCCAATTTCTACTACACCAATCCCAACCACAACGTCATCACCCGCTACGTTGCCCCCACCCGGCACGTCACCACCTTCCAGTACTATCAAAATGGAAACCTCAAACAGATCAAACGATATCTGTCCCTGGGGCCCCCGTGTCACACGTATCCGGCCCGAGATTTATCCGCACCCAAGCGGGCAAAGTGAAAGCCACGGGCGCAGCACTCGTCACCCAGGACGCGTTTGTCACATCGACCTTTGAGGAGTACGATGCGTTTGGCAATGTACGGACACGAGTCGACAGCGATGACACTGGCCTGACTCGCAAATATCAGTTCACATACGACCCTACCGGCGTCCACCTCGCCACCACGACCGATCCCAAGGGATACGTCACCGAGCTTCGCTACAACGAAGAGGGTCTCCTCATTGCGGTCCTGGCCCCCGAAGGTGGCGCAACCCAATTCGAATACGATGCATCGGGCCGCATCAGTCGCTCCACCGATGCAGAAGGACATTCTACAGATTACTTCTACCATATCAATGGACAACTTCGGCGCCTGGTCGATGCCCGCGGCGAGGAAACCACCTGGAAATACGGCCCAGCCAAAGACATTGTCACCGCGGCAAAACCCACCACCATCACGGGGCCCACAGGCACCAGCGTAGACTATCAATACGATGCCGTGGGGAATCTGACATCGGTCCTCGATACCCGGGGCAACGCGACACTACGCGCCTACGACCTCGTCGACCGCTTGGTTTGGCAGCGCGATGAACTGCTCGGACGCGAACAACACTTTGACTACGACGGAAACGGCAACCTAATCACCCATATCGATGAGGCCGGCCGCACCACACGCTACAAGTATGACGCCGTGAACCGAATCCTGCGGACTGTGGATCCCCTCGATCAGGAAACCACTACCCAGTACCGCGAGAGCCGCACCCAAAAATTTCACCACATCACAAAGGGCGGCCGCGTGCGGGACCGGTTTTACGTCCAGCGCACCAATTCCCATCGCGGCCTCACCACCACCGTCCACACCGATTCGCGCGGCCTCGTGATACAGACACTCGCCTACCCAACTGATAAAGAGCCAAAGGACGCACGCCGAAGCCAGCTCGAATACGACGGCTTTGGGCGATTGACGCGGCACATTGACCCGGCAGGCTACCAAGAGCATCGCAGCTATGACAAAAACGGCAATGTCTTGCTGGCCGTACTCACCAATGCAAAACTAAAAATCCTCTCGTATACGGCCTACGAATACGACAAAAACAACCGCGTCACCACGCAAATCAATGGCCGGGGGTACAAAACACAGTTTGAATATGATGGCACAGGTCGCATCACCGCAGTCATTGACGACGATGGCACCCGTACCGAGTACGACTACGACCCCCTAGGCAACCCGATCCAAATCAAAGACGGCCTCGGCAATACAACCCAATTTCAATATGACCCAGCCGGGCGACCCACCGCCACCATCGATCCACTGGGCCATGTCACTCAGCGCGTCTACAACCCATATGGCGAAATGACCCAAATCATCGACCCTTTGCAGAACACCACGCATTATCAATATGACTCACGCGGACGCCTGCAGCGAACCATCGATGCGACCAACGCCGAGACCCACTACGAATATGACCGCGCCGGTAACCTATCGGCGCACATCGATCCCCTCGGATCCAGAACCACCTTTTGGTATGACGAAATCAACCGGCCAATCCTCGTCATCGACCCCCTCGGCCGCAAGCAAGAGCAATCCCACGATTCTCTCCAATCCGAGTCCTTTGACGCCCTTGGCAATCCGATGACAACACAATTTTCGCCCTTTGGCGAGCCGAGCTCGCTCATCGATGCAAAAGGTGCAACCAAAAACTTTATCCCCAATGCAATGGGACGTATCGCCGCCAAAACCGATGTCGCCAGCGATGCAAGAGACCACCGCGAAACCACCAAATACAACGGACTTGACTTGCCGGCTTTGTTTATCGCCGCCGACGGCACTAAGACAAAGTATCACTACAACCCCCTTGGCCAACTCCGGTTGGTAGAAGTGCTCGCCCCCGGCGAATCACAGTATCGCACCGAGCAAGAGTTTGCCTACGACAACCTCTCCCGGATGACCCTCGCCATCGACCACAACGAGGGCCGCGCCACCCATGCCGTCGAGTTTGAGTACGACAAAATCGGCAGGCTCACTGCTGAGATTCAAGACGGCATACGCATCGAATACCGCTACGACAAAGCATCCCGACGCACCGGCATCGTCTACCCCGATGCGCGGGTCGACCTAACATGGAAATACGATGCGCGCGGACGGCCCATAATGCTGATAGACGCCGATGGCAACCACACCATCCGCTACAAGCACAACGCCCGTGGGCAGACAAGGCGCGTTGAAATCACCGCGCATCGACAAAAAGCAAACCATCTATACATCACCAACATAACCCGCGATCACAAAGGAAGAGAGACAGACCGCAGCTTTTCGCATCGATCACGTGGGAAGACCACCAAGCTGATGACGTCCTCCCTAGAATACGATCGCATCGACAATATCGTCCATCGCCAAGTCAAAAACCTCACCCCCCACGCCGCCGATACAACGAGCTGGCAGTACACCTATACCTACGACGACACAGACCGTCTCACCGATGCACAAACAGACGATGGCGACAATCTCTATTGGTCCTACGACCCCACTGGCAATTGGCTAGAAACCAACCAAAACGGCGAAGACGAGACCCGCGCAATCAATGACCACGACCAATATACCCACGCAGACATCAGGCACGATGACCGCGGCAACCTCAAGGGCAGCCAACTCGGGCAGTTTACCTACGACTGGGATAACCGCATGATCACGGGCCACACCAGAGGCCCACAGGTGAAATTCACCTACGACGCCCTCGGTCGGCGGGTTACCAAAACGGTGATCACGGGCGCCATCCGCCGCCGCAATGTCCGCTATATCTACGACGGCCAACAAGTCATCGAAGAGCGAAACGGCCGCGGCACAATATTGCGAAGCTTCATCAATGGACCAAACATCGATGACCCACTCATCCTATCGACCGATAGCAACCACTACTATTACTTCAAAGACCACCAAGCAAGCGTCCTGGCCCTCGCCGCACCAAATGAGTATATCGAAAACACCTTACAAGAAACCTACCACTACGCACCCTACGGAGCGATGACCGTATGGAGCAACAACGGCAACAAAGAGCACAAGCGCAGCCCAATCGGCAACCCCTACGGATTTACCGGACGCCGCTGGGACCACGAGCTTCAGCTTTGGCACTACCGAAACCGCACCTACGATGACAAACTCGGCCGCTTCTACCAAAAAGACCCACTTGGCTTTGTTGATGGGACAAATCGCTATGCGTATGTCGGAAACAATCCATGCAAGTTTATCGATCCACTGGGGTTAGCGAAGCGAACACAGCATACAGAGTCTTTGCAGGATGCGGCTGCCAGCTTTGATACTGGAGCGGTCCAATTTTCGGTTGCGGGAATCCCACCTGGACGAGTTGGCCCGTCTGATACAGCGATACGAATGCCAATAGGTCCGCGGGGAATCTCCGGATTTATTCTTGGCATCAATTTACCTGCTGCCCTACAGAGAACTCAAAACGTCATCGGCTCAGGCTTTGATCCTCTCCACGTGGCTGAAGCAAGTCGCAGCTTCATCGACTTTGGTGCCGAAACGACCTTTCAAACGTTTGCGATGGGAGGTCCCTTGCTCGGGAGATTTTTGGGCCCGATAAAGAACCTGCCCATCGTTCAAAAGGGACTAAGCAAGTTCGGCCCATGGGCGAGAAACGCCATGGACCTTATCGGAAAGACGAACAGATGGATACGAAGAATTCTAGCGACCAAGCTCCCTTGGGGATTCGGCAAGAAACTCCCTAGTAAAGCCTCAGCGACACACAATGCAAGCATACTCACTGACGGTGTAGAAGGAACGGTTCCAGTACAATCAAGATCCTGGATAAGGAATCAGCTACAACCCAAATTGCGGCCAGAAGGCGATGCGGGTATTCCACTAAACACAGTAGGCTTCAGCAACGAGTCAAAACAGATTGAATGGATTGGCGACGAACTTATATTTTCTGGCACCAGCAATATTACCGTAGTTGCTCCGGCTGCTATGCGTACAAACATCTCTCGGTCTATGGGGATTAAGTTCGACCTATCCCAGAAGACAACTATCCAGTCGCGCTCCCCACCTGCATACTTGAACCTTTCTTCCATGCCAAAATTGGACAAAAGACAAGACGCCATAATCCGACCGCATATCAAGCTCGACTACTTTGATGGACTAAACTAGGGGCAAGGATTGACGGTCCAACTGGCCATCCAGCTTATTTCTATCAGATTCGGTAATATACCAGGCTCCACTCTCTTCTTCCAAATCATCTTTGTCAAAGTAGATGCACTCGACTTCTGTCGTATTGCTCTGCTCATATTGAGGCGGAAATAGATTCCGTCCTCCACACTTGGGGCATGCCACGAATGGCCGCGAGAAAAACCATGAACATATCCATCCCATGAAAACCGGCAATCCTGACAGGATAGAGCTTCGGAGAATAGCCTAATCTTGCCCATCGACCGTTTTTCTGCTTCTAAGCCAGGCTAGTCACGCGTAGCGATCTTAGCAGGTCCGGTCAGGATTAAAATCGCCTCGGCCGCGCTGACCTGGGCGATGTCATGGGCGTTTTCCATGATGTCAACCAGGGGCTTTATGTCGGTTTTGTGGGACAGACGACGCAGCGCAAGGGCGGCTTTGACTCGGACGCCTGGAACCTGGAGCTGTGCCTCTAGTGCTGGAACCGCGGCGGCATCTCCAAGTCTTGCAAGCGCATCTGCAGCTCCTACTTTAAAACCGGGATTATTGAGAATGTCGATCAACTGGTCCCGAACGGATGAATCGCCAGCGGTGCCTAGGGCAACGATGGCACGCATCCGTTTTTCCTCCGTGCTGTTCGTCGAAGTGGCAATCCCGTGGAGTACTTCTTGCGCGTCCTCGTGACCAAGCCGGGCTAATAGACGCACGGCGCTGACGCGATAATTGCGCAGGTTCATCATCTGCCGCAGCTGCTTGACTCCTTTTTCGCTGCCCAGTTGCACGAAACTACGTGCGGCATCCAGACGAACATCACGACGCTTGTGGTTGAGCAAAGACGTGAGCTCGGCGGTTCCACGGTCTACGCCAGCACGGGCAAGCACATATGCAATAACCACTCGTGCAAGGGGGTTGGTCTCATCCGTGAGCGCGTGATCCAAAATTTGAATCGCTTTTTCGTCTCCAGTCCTTGCCAATGCGCTCGCGGCTTTTTGGCGAATCCGGGGAGAGGGCCCACCCATAAGCTCAGTCAGTCGAGTGATCGCCGCATCATAGGGATCGATAGGCTTGCGCTGTGTTGGTTTCTGCGCCTGCGACTCCGCTGATGGGGCGACGGACGGGGCCTTTGATTCGGCCGCGCGAGAGCTTGGCTTAGACTCTATCAATTTTGACGAACGCAAAAAGCCAAAGTATTTGACGGCAAGAATCCCCCCAGCAATTAACCCGATGAATCCAACCACAACCAGCCAGCGTCGTCGGGTGGTCGGTGTTAGATCCGTGGCTCCCGAAAACTCTCTCGGGTTATCGTAAGCAAAATCGGCCTCGGCGTCTTCATGGTCAACAACATCAGAAGCACCATCAGCATCCGGAATGGGCGGTGGTCCCAGTGGTGTTGGTATTGGTGCAACCCCCTGCTCCGCGGGCCCCTGTTCTGCACATTGCACTGAGCAATACGTGACGACTCGCCCTTGATGCACGCGGGCAACAGGTGCGCGGGTCGGATCCAATGCGGACCGACAGTGGGGGCAATGGGAAGTCATTGGCTATGGAAACGCTAACACAACCTGCTCACCGTGCCGAGCGATGAGGTCATCCACATAGGCAAGTGCGTTTTTCTGTCTTATGATAACGGCATCTAGCTCTTGTTTGGTGAGGACATACTCAAAAGGGGCGATATCGGAGCTAAGCGCCTGCTGTAGGTCCGCAAGCTGCAACGTGCGCAAGCGGCCGATAAGCGCTCGCGAGAACTTTTGGACGCGACGCAGGTAAACCTTTGTGCGCCGGTGAGAAACCGGACGAGCACCAAAAGACATAGTATTGTCAATAAAGTAGACGACACTGCGATCTCGCGATTGGTACGCGTTTCCCCCCGACCAGCGGTCGGGGTTATTGATCAAAAAATCAAATAGCACCATATTGCTGATTTGGGCGACAACATGTCGCTTTCGTTTGGGAATCTGCTTCCCTACAGACAAATAGCGTTTCCAGGTAACAATGCCGTCCGTTGAGTCCACACGGTAACGACCCACCTGAGCAGGAACAATCGCCGGGATCCAAAACGACAACTGACCGACGACCCAACCGCTTCTCTCTACGAGTATTTCCTCTCGCATCCGCGGGATCCGCCAACGATTATTGGGGACAATCGCGGTAAGCAACTCTTTCAAGCCGAAACTTGCGACCAATTGCAGGTGGCACTGAGGTCAGTCCTAGCAATCGGTTGATCCGATACGCCGCAATCTCCTTGCGTGGAATGGTTTGATAGTTGGTCTGCCGCGGTTTGAATGCCGCTCGCGAACCATTCTCAAAGTCGATGCGAAGCGAGATGGATGAGCCCCCGCGATTAAATTTGATCTTTGATATGGGAGAATTGCGTAACGGCGACAACAAGAGCTCATCCTCGATACCGTCAAACATCGTCGCCGTCGACTGGCGCTCGGGCAACGCGACGACGGACGACTCTTCTGGCTCAAGCACGGCCGGCAATTCCGCCGGCTCCGGCACGATTGCTGATGGTGCCGGGAGCTCCTGTAATCTCGGGACGTTCTGCATGGAGCTCGGAACGGTCCGGATCGAACTCGCCAGTGCACTAGGCGGCTCTGTCCAAAAAGACTGCGCCTCATTAAGCCCAATCACAGCCAATAGCGCAACGGCAGAGGCAATCGCAGCTCCAGCGACAAGCTCTAGCAGGATGAGTGTTCGCAGGCGCACCCAAACACATTAGCATGGGAGCCAATCCACCATCAATTCTCGAGGGGACGCGAATCTCATCCTAGGCTTGGCCAGAAAAAGTGCTACCA
>CBDCWZ010000084.1:0-35129 GCA_965223575.1 Kofleriaceae bacterium | reverse complement strand
CAAAAGAAGGAGGTCGACCATGGATAAGAATGCCACAAAAACAGCTGGAATGGATCTCGGAGATAAATATAGTGTGATTTGCGTGCTTTCCGAGGAGGGCGAGGTCCTCGAAGAGACACGAATCCGGACGACGAAGCAAGGGATGCAAACCTATTTTAGGTTACGCGAACCCATGCGAGTGATCATAGAGGTGGGCGGTCATTCTCGTTGGGTGAGCGCCCTACTCAAAGAGCTCAAGCATGAGGTCATCGTCGCCAACCCGCGCCGGGTACTACTGATCGCCGAGAATCACAATAAGAACGATGAAACCGATGCAGAGCTGCTTGCAAGATTGGGGCGCGTTGACCCCCCCAACATGCACAGCAGCACTAACGCTGCACAAACAGTGCGAATGGAAGCATCGGCGAGAAACGCGGTCTGAGTCGCTACAACCCAAACAAACAAACAGATCGCCAGGAGACTCTATACGATAAAAACTTACAAAATATGATACCCAAGACTTGACACCGACGGGCCTTCTCATGGAAGCACGGGGAACCCCCTACGTGAGCGCGCTACTACGTTCACCTGCTCGCCGTACAGAAGTCACGACGTCGCCGCTCCTCGACCCCTACCCTCAGGCGAGACTACCTACCTATAACTCATGAGGCATCTGCCGACGCGGCGCACGAAAATATCGCAGCGGAGAATAGAGACCAAAGTTTGACGCCCGCGACGTGTACAAATCCGCATAATCCGAAACTTGCTCGCCAAATCGACTATTCTCATTACCCTCGCGAAAAATAGCCCCCCAGTAGGGATTATAAGCTCGCTCGATCGTCGCCTCAAGCGCCTCAACTTCCTCGGCAATCAGCCTAGCCCGATCCCGCAGCGATCCCAAGGTCTTCTTCGCTTGCTGCCGGGCCTCCTCAAGCCTCGGAGCAATATTCCCCTGCCCTCGCTCTTGCGCACCCTGAATCAGGTGCTCGAGACGCTTGAGCAGTCCCCCTTGAAAATCGATCTCTGACTCAAGATTCCGCCGCCTGCGATCCAATAGGGTTAAATCTCGGATCTGGCCATCGAGCCTCTCGCTCGTCTTGGTCTGCTGCTCAAGCTCCTGAACCACCATTGCCGTTCGCCACACATGAGACTTCTTGAGACGAAGAATGTCGCCGTAGATGTGATCGCCGACGTACAAGACGCGCTCACCACCAACGCCCGTGAGCTCTTCGAAAGCCAGGATATTGCCCCCCTCGTAAACAAGATCGCGGCCAAATTTCGTCACAATATCCGGCTTCTTCTCTCCTGTAACCGGGTCGATCCCGATAAAGGGGTTTCCCTCTGTAAAAAATCTCGGTTTCTGACCGCCAACCACAATTACGTCAAAGTAGTTACGCCAAGATGGATACGCGACCCTCTCATTGTTCAGCAAATACGTCATTACAGCGTTGGTATACGCGTAATACGAATTCGTCAGTAGGAATATCTTTTTCCCCGAGGAGCGAAGTTTGTGTAAACACTCGGCTAGGCGTGGGTCTCTTACCACGTAGTTAGCCAAGTTTGCCTTAATTTCTGACTTGAGGCTGTCATCCCGATGCGCCTCATCAATGCTCGCACGGATCTGATCAAAAAGAATTCGATAAGAGGGTCCGGAACCACGTCGATCAAAATAGTCGACCAGTGTGATATACATAACGGCCTCGGGCAGTCCAAACAACGTATCGATCCACGCATAGCGTTCCTGACTGAGTTGAATCCTAGAGTTTCGATACTGCGCGTGGCGCTCATCTGTATCAAGCAATCGTTTCCCATGGTAGACGCGCCCGACATAACGATGGCGATCCATCTTAAAGACATTGCCCAATTTGCAATCGATAACAACTCCGCGAACCGCATATCGTGAATCGTACGAAAGATCGCGAATCTCAGAAGGATAGTTGTACTTGTCAATCAGTTTCCCAAGAGTCAACTCAATCGAGAGCTGTTCCATTCGTTCCTGATTATAGAGAGCCAATGTGTAGTCCATGTCAAAGCCGATCATTTCTACCGATTCCAACTTCAGGTTTCGATTGCAAAAAACACGGCTACGACTCGAAACATCCATTTCGCTTCTTACCCCGCTGATGAGCTCGGCAAGTTGCGCTTCGTTTTCTTTCCCTGTTACGACCACGATGTCTCCATTGTACTCCGTTCCTCTACAACAACCCGAAACGACGTCGCAAAACTTGTACACCTAGGAGTATACAACAAACGCACATCAGGGGCCGAGTCGGCTGCTATACTACCCAGTCTGCCATTAGTTTCCTGATGGGAGGGTTAAGTTTCATTGAATACATTGAGCGAGACTGCTACCGTGCAAGAAGGTTTCGTATGCCAATGTTTAACCGCTCCCATAACCCCTTCCATGAGTTGATTTCGACGCAGCAGATTGCGTCCCGGGTGGCCGAACTCGGAGCAAAGATCACCCTGGACTACAAAGATGTCGGATCGAATCTTGTTGTGATCGGTGTACTCAAAGGTTGCATACTCTTTCTTTCCGATCTTATTCGCGCAATTGCCTTGCCTCTTCGCTTGGACTTCATCAGAATCGCCAGCTACGGTAACGCCACGGTTTCTTCTGGCGTCGTTCAAATCACTTCGGACCTAGGTCATTCCGTCGAAGACCAACATGTACTCGTTGTGGAAGACATTATCGACACAGGACTTACCGCTTCCTATCTACTCAAAAATCTCAACACACGAAAACCCGCAAGCCTCCGCCTATGCTCTTTGCTGCACAAACCAGAGAGAACCATTCGAGAAGTCCCTATCGACTACTTAGGATTCACAATCCCCGATAAGTTTGTCGTTGGCTATGGACTCGACAGCGAAGAACAATATCGCAATATGCCCTTTATTGGCTACACCGACGCACATGAAACCACAGAGACGCTCACTTCTTCCTGAAGTCCTATTTGAGATCGGAAAGGCAATCGGATCTGATGAAGATCTGTCTTCACTGCTTTCCCATATATCAGAATTGATCTGCAAGTTGCTCGACGCTTGCGCTTGTTCCGTGATGCTCCTCGATGCTTCGGGGCGACAACTCTTTACCAAAGCCGCCCACGGGCTCGCCGAGGGACGGATTGGCAAACTCTCGTTTGGTGTCGGACAAGGGGTCGCAGGATGGGTCGTTCAAGAAGGGAAGCCCGCACTCATTCATGATGTTTCCACCGATCCGCGCTTCATTCTCGTCGCGAGTTCATCCACCAACATTGTCTCGATGGCCAGCGTCCCACTGATCGCACGGAACCACCGCGTCGGTGTTCTTTCTGCTACCTCCGACCGAATCGCGGCGTTTAGCGAGGAAGAAATCGAACTCCTTCAGTTTGTCGCTAAAACCATTGCACTCGACGTCGAAAACATGCGCTTGCGCAAAGTGGCTGTCACCGATCCTTTAACAAGCGCTTATAATCGGGAGTTTCTTCAGCAACGATTACCCGTCGAAATGGAAATCGCCAAACAACTGACTCAACCTCTATCAGTCGCGATGATCGACGTTGACCATTTTAAAACGATCAACGATCGCTTTGGCCATGAAGTTGGTGACAGAGTACTCGCTGAGGTGGCGAAACGCCTGCGTTGGGCGATTCGCCAAGATGACTTGCTTGTTCGTTACGGGGGCGAAGAGTTTATTGTGTTGCTCCCCAATACCGATATGGAAAACGCTGCCCAAATTGGCGAGCGAATGCGCAACGAACTGAATCCCAAAATCCCAGCTGACAACACCCAAATTGACGTGCGAATCTCGGTGGGAATCGCCCAGCAAAAAAAGGGTGACGAGGTTTCTACCTTGATAAAGCGCGCTGATGATGCGCTCTACGCCGCCAAAGACCGCGGACGAGATCGCATTGTAGTCGCGGGCGCCTAGAGAGCTGAACACGTAAAGTTGCTTATCGACGGTAAAGGATCGGAATCGTTGGCGAGGCGGACACTGCCAATGCAACCGTCTGTTTCCAGGCGAAAATCAGGCGCAACCAACATAGATTCGCCCGTATTTGGGCGTGGGCGGGCGGGGTTGGGGTCCCGTCAAGGAGGACAACGTAGCCAGCGATTTCGAGGGGTAGCGTCGGAAAGTGAATTTACGTGTTCAGCTCTCTAGAACCGGGCCGAGCGTGGCTTGCGAGGCGCGGTTTTTGAGATGAGCTCTTATCGATGTGCGGGGTGCAAAGGGATTTGAAACGAGACCGGTGGAGGCATTACGATCTCCAAATTCTCAACAAAAAATAGCGGAAACGGTGGGAGATTAACGGTTTCTTTGCAAGATTCACTGTCGAGGCGAGACAATGGACGCTGATTGGGTGCGGTTCGCTCTTTGGGAGCTACATACCAGGTCTCGCTTACGCGAAACGCAAAACCAGGGGTTACTGGATAGTATAGTTTTCCCGCTTCCTGACAACTGTGGTGCAAAAAGGGAACCTTTTCTTCGTCGATTATGGGGTGGTCTGTTTGGATCTGGCCGGTTACCGGACTGATGGGCCACCTAATCCCCTGTTCATCTGTATAGACAAGCTGACTGAAAAGAAAAAATCTTTTTCCGGTCGTTGCGCCCTCTGGGTCGTAGAAAGCAAACCTTTGAATGCTTCCTACTTCCACGTCATTCGCATCCATCCAAATCACACCATCGGCGGAGCCCGTGAATCCTTGCCTCCCAGTGCCCCCCCTTTTGCCGATGCTTCCAACCTCGCCATGCGGTCCCTGAGGACCAGCCGGACCGATCTCACCAACACAGGCGAGACCGATCAAGACCGTATTCAACAATAAAATACACCTTACGACTCGCGGCTTACTTGCCAAGGCTATTCCTTCAAAACAGGACGTAATGGGACCCTAAATGATACTGATGGCGGGTCGACGATCTCCAACTCATCGACAAACACGAGCTGTCGCGTTTGATGGTTGGAGAGACATCTACTGGAAAGCAACCTTCCTGCTGGTACATCGACGAAGGGAACTACCCCTTCGGGAACCACGTACCACGTCAAGTTGATACGAAATGCAAGTCCAGGGCTTACTGCATTGTACAATTTCTTTCCCGAACAATCGGATTCTAGAAAATAGACACGATCTTCTATGAGTTCTGCACTACTTTGTTGTAATTCTCCTGTATT
This sequence comes from Kofleriaceae bacterium, assembly GCA_965223575.1. Classification (GTDB taxonomy): domain Bacteria; phylum Myxococcota_A; class Polyangia; order Haliangiales; family Haliangiaceae; genus CBDCWZ01. The sequence goes on along the minus strand of CBDCWZ010000084.1, from coordinate 30,000 downwards.
CAAATTGATCGGCCATTTGACCCCTTGGTCATCCGTATAAACAAGCTCATCGATCCATCGGTACCCATCCTCTCGATTGTCGAGGAGCAACGCAAAGGTTTCAAAGCTTCCCACTTCGGCATCATCAGCGTCTAACCAAATGATACCCCCAGCATCAGGACCCACAGCCCCTGGTCGCCCCCTACTCCCAGTCGGTCCGGGAGCTCCGGGTTGCCCCGCCGGCCCCACCGGACCAGATGGACCCACCTCAACACATGCAAAACAGATGACGAGCACGAAAATAGAAGGATGCCTCGCATACATCATTTCGCTCACCGAAACACTGCTCGCAAGGGCGGCCTGAACGACACATCCGGTGGAACAACGACCTGCACTGCATCGGCAGGAACCAACTGATACTTCTCGCCGCTGGTACCGCCAACATTGTGGCAAACCCCATTGTTCAACCTTGATCGAATCGTCACCGACGAAGGTGGTAAATCTTTTGGCGTTGTATGCCATCCATCGTCAACGAAAAATGCAAATCCAGGAGTAATTGCTGTGAAATACCTAAGCTCCTGCGAAGAACAATCTTTATTTGCAAAGAAGATCTCTCCATTTTTTAGTGCCGGGCTGTCCGCTCCTTGCTGTCCGCTAATCAAACTGATGGGCCACTTGATACCTTGTTCGTCCTCATACACAAGCTCCTCGACTACTGTATAGCTGTGCTCCAAGTGTCGTGGACGGATATCAAAAATGGCGAATTTATGAATCATTCCGATTTCAACATCGTCGGCATCAACCCAAACAGTCCTCGGCCCTCGCATGCCAACAGGCCCCGCTTCTCCTTGTGGCCCTTTGGGCCCCACCTCCCCGGGCTCGCCTGCTGGCCCCACCGGCCCTTCTGGCCCAACGCAACCAATCCAGCCTAAAAACGCTAGGGCGAAAATGCAGTTCCAATTATGGGAACTCCCTTCCACCGGCTTTCACCGAGACCTTTTGGTTTTAGAAGACCCGCCGAACATCGTTGCCATGCCGGGGAATCAAACCATACTTTTGGTATGGCCACTACCCATTATTTCCCATGAGATCCTGCCTACATTTCTAAAAAGTATCGATAGCAACAACGTTAAGCGGACCCAACCCCTTAAAGCGAGGGATAACATCGAGAGATCACGTGCGACGGTGTGCTCGCACCAGACAAAAAATCGAACTTTTAAAATTGTCGCGGCATTGTGCACCTCAACGTCTCGATGAGCTTTTGAGCAGTTAGCGCTGTACCGGACGTAGCGGGGTTCGGAATGAAACCGATGGAGGCGTTACGATCTCCAAACTGTCTACAAGGAACAACGGAAACGGGTGAGAAAATTACTATTTCTCTGCAAACTCCCTTATCAAGAAAAGACAAGGGACGTCTATTGGTTGCAGTTCGACCTTTGGGAGTCACATACCAGGTGTCATTCACGCGAAACGCAAAACCAGAGGTGACTGGATAGTATAGCTTTCCTCGTTCGAGACAAGTGCGCTGCAAAAAGAACGCCTTGTCTTCTTCAATCACGGGCAAGTCTCTCTGCAATTGGCCAGTCGTCGGACTAATGGGCCACTTAATCCCCTGTTCATCTGTATAGACAAGCTGACTAAAAAGCAAAAAGCCTTTCTCTGCCCTTCGGTTCTCGGCGTCGTAGAACGCAAACCTTTCAATGCTGCCGACTTCAACTTCATTCGCATCCACCCAAACCACACCATGAGCGGCGCCCGGGAATCCCTGCCTCCCCGTGGGCCCTATTTGACCTACGCTCCCGGGCGCTCCAGACGGTCCCGGAGCGCCAATTGGACCGACCTCACCGACGCAGGCAAAACCGATCAACAAAAGATACATCAACATATACTGTGGTCGTTGCGTCAGCGAAGTCACACAACGACAGGGCATACCAGGCTCCTAAGCCAACGACCGGTCAATCTTCAGTTTCAGCTCAACGAACTTGCGGATAAAGTCAGCGTGACGTTCACGAAATGCCTCGGCGTAGCGACGCTGCTCTGCTTTTTCGCGATATGCGGCCGTCAGGTCGTCGAGACAATCGACGAGTTGCTGCACTTCCTTAAACTCTTCAACGATCGTAACCGTTCGATTGGTTTCGACGAGTTCAACTTTCCCCGCGGGCTCTGGCCCACTGTAGTGGATAGCGATCATCGCGGGATTTTGCGTTTTTAAGCTACGAACAACCATACTCGCAGGCAAGTCGTGCAGACTTTTTGAGACAATAACGATTTGAAACGCTTTACTTCCGCAAAGATCCAGTGCCTGGCCACCCGATAGCGCATTTTCAAATTGGTATCCAGGGGTGGATTGCGCGGTGAAGGCCCGCATCAACGCATCACTCGGGTCAACCATGAGCACGCGCACCTCTTCGGTGACTGGACGATTATTCTTGCCCCCGAGCAAGCGATCCCCCAGATCAAGAGCACGTCTCTCTGCATCCACAAAGCGATAGAAAAACTCTTCTTGCACAGCGCGAACCTCAGCAAGAACAGAATTGGCAGCTTGACTCCCAACCAACTTACCGGCCGCCTCAAGTACTCGATCCTTTAAGTACATCATTGCTTTGGGGTGCTTTAGTATCACGTCCACTGCCCCAGCTCGCATCGCAGCAACAAGATCTGGATAGGACTGACGCCCCATCATTACAATAATCGCCGACGTCGGAGAGTGACGTTTGACCTGCGCAACAACCTCGATTCCAGCTGACGTGTTTGGCGTATCCAAATCGACAATGACAACGCAGAAGAAGCGCCGATTCCAACAACCGATACGCGTCGTTCGCGACTGAGACTGTACGGACGTGCAGCATCGCAGCGGAAAGCGTCCGAGTAACCTCTTTTGCAACTTGTTTGTCTTGATCGATAAGTAACACCTCTGCGCCGATCAACTCTCGCATGATCGACATTGGTGTCTTATCGGGGTTACTCACTTGTCGCTCCCTCTACTATTTTTGACATGGGTTCTAGCTCGATCCGTGTTGCCCTGCGGAGAAAATGTGATCCCAACTGGTTCTTCTAAACTGTTCACCGCAGACCTTCCAAGCAGGTAGGATGCGATCATAAAGATTCCTGCTCCCGCTAAGGCCAAGTTTAACGCAACAAGCCCAACGAGCCTGACGATACGGCCATTTTTAGATTGGGGAGGAAAGGTAGTCTGATCTACTACAGCAGTGCCACGTGCAACTTTCTCATTTATGCCTTTGTTTAGCCTGACTCCACAGATCCCACAAAATCGAGAACTTTCTTTGACCGGACTTTTGCACTGTGGACATCCCATCTTTGTGCCGAATGTACCACTTTATGGTCTGGGTAAGGCAAGTCAAAACGTCCCTGTCACCATCAACTTTACCTAAATGTGTTACGATTTTAACTAATTCCCAATGGCTCAGGTTCTCGATCGGGTCCTAACCGCCGCACGTCAGCTCGGCGCTTCGGATGTTCATCTCAAAGCAGGGCTTCCACCGATTTTTCGGATCAAGGGCGAGCTTCGCACCGTCCGCGATGTTCCTGCGCTCACACGCGAATCGATCGCGGCGTTTGCGCTTCACATGATGAACGACAAACAGCGCGTAGAATTTGAGAAAACCTGGGATGTAGACCTTGCCTATGAGACCCCAGATGGGGTTCGCTATCGGGCTAATCTGTTTCAACAACGCGGTGTGGTGGGGATGGTTCTCAGGCTCATTCCCCCAGAGGTTCCTTCGTTTGAAACGCTGAATCTGCCCAAAACTGTCCTTCAATTGGCAGACAATCACCGTGGACTTGTTCTGGTAACCGGAATCACCGGCTCGGGGAAATCGACAACACTTGCTGCCATGGTTGATTACATCAACCAACGAAAAGCATGCCACATCGTTACCGTAGAGGATCCCGTTGAGTATGCATTCCAAGACAAGCGTTCTGTCGTCAATCAACGGGAAGTGGGCTTTGATACACTGTCTTTTGCAAAGGCGCTACGGGCGGCACTCCGCCAAGATCCAGATGTCATTCTTGTCGGCGAGATGCGCGACCTAGAAACCACCGAGATCGCCATGACCGCGGCCGAAACCGGTCACCTCGTTCTCTCGACTTTGCATACGGTTGACGCAACCGAAACCATCAGCCGTATAATCTCGATGTTTCCCACCAATCAGCAAATGCAAGCAAGACTCACCGTCGGCTCTATTTTGAGAGGCGTCGTTTCTCAACGCTTGATCCCCCGTGCAGACGGGAAAGGAATGGTTCCCAGTCTCGAATTGCTCGTCAATACAGAGCGTGTCCGAGAGCTCATCGAAGACCCAAATCGCACGAGAGAGATCCCCGACGCGATTGCCCAAGGACTGCACCCCTACGGGATGAATACTTTCGATCAAAGCCTGGCAGACTTAGTTAAACGCAAGCTCGTCACCTATGAGAACGCTCTTAAATATTCAACCAACCCCTCCGACTTTGCATTGATGTTTCGCGGTGTATCAGGCGGCAGTGCAGGATCCCGCGATCCTAGTTCACAAACTCAACCGATTCAAGGAAACGCCAGTGGCCTCGAGATTGATAGATTCGCAAAATAAACCCAGTGGTATCGTTCTCTTTGTTTGTATGTGTGTGCTCGTCCTTGGCGCATTGTCCCACTCCGTCTCCGCGGACACAATTATCCTGCGCAGCTTTAGCGGGCCTGAAGGAATTCGATTCCAAAAAGTCGTGTCACGTGCGATCCGGTCGCAACATACTCTGATCCCTTCGCAAGAGTACGGTGACAAAGCCAAAGAGCTAGACGCAACAAAAGGCAATGCAAAAAATGTTGCAAGGGTTGCGCAAGCGCTTGATGCCGACGGGGTTCTTACCGGTTCGGTGAAACGCAAATCAGGCAGCTACCGGCTTACACTGCGCATCAGATCCGCTAAAACGGGTGAAGTCATCGCTTCTACGGAGATTCATTCGGCGAGCAAACGGCTTAGAACCCGTACCCGACAACGGCTTCGCCGGCGAACGCTTGCACTGATAGACAAGATTTCGGAGTTAGAAGACGAGTTAGAAATAGACGATGAGCCCAAGCCCAAAGCGAAACCCAAAAAGATGCGCAAGAAGAAGCCCAAAGCGAAACCCAAAAAGATGCGCAAGAAGAAGCCCAAAACGAAACCCAAGAAGAGAGACAGGGACGACGACGACGACGATGACGACGATGACGATGACGACAACGACAACGATGACGATGACGACAACGATGACGATGACGACAACGATGACGATGACGACAACGATGACGACAACGATGACGATGACGATGACGATGACGAAACCGCGAAGCAAAAAGCGAAAAAACGCAAAAAAGGGCGTCGGAACAAACAGGCCTCTACCAAGCCGGCAAAAAAGGAAATGTTCAGCGTATTTGGTGGGCTTGTTGCGAGCAAGCGAAAACTCAAATTCACCCCAGCAGATGGAATCGGCAGACCCGCGGGCTACGACGGGAACTTTGTGGCAGGATTTGCTTTCGGCGCGGAAGCCTACCCCCTCGCGCGGTCCCGAAGTTTCCTATCTAATCTCGGCATCGTCGGTATATTTGAGACAGCGCTCAAAATCGACTCATCGCTGACTTTGGACCAAGATGGCACCCCCACTCTGTTCACTTTGCCAACAAGCCAACTGCGTTGGGGCGCAGGTTTGGTCTACCGTCACCGATTCGGGTCCCGAACAAGTAGTCCAGTCTTAAAAGGAAGCGTCCTGTTCAATCGACAAACGTTTACCCTCGACGAGACAGGACTTCCCGCAGGTGTAGTGCCAAATGTACCCGACGTTACCTATACGTATATCGATCCGGGCATTGGCATATACTGGACATTGTTTTCTAGGCTTACCCTGCACGCGGAGGCTAAATTTCTTTTCGTGCTCAAGGCCGGCCAAATTACCAATGCGGAACAATATGGTGCAGCAAGAGCGCTAGGATTTGAGGGTGGCGCCGGTATACGCTATCAAATTTTGCCGTCGTTGTTTGTTAAAGTCTCCGGACGATACGCAGCCTACTCTCTAAAGTTTGATGGAACCGGCGAGCTATCCAACGGGCTAGATGGGGATCCAGCAACCAAAGACGTCCGCAGCGCGTTTGACAGCTTCCTGGGGTTCACAGCATCCCTCGGCTACCTGTTCTGATAGCAGCATCTCCAGGTCTTTTTCCGGCTCATAGGCCAAGCTCGGGCCAGCATTTTGGTTGACCAGTTGAGCTAAGCTCTAGAACCCATCTCAAAAATGGCGGAGTGATCTATTTGAGATGGGTTCTAGCCAACGCAATCGTTTCGAGATAGGGTTGGCGGCTAATGAAAGTTACCCAGGTGCGGTCGGTATTCCTCGATTTCTTTGCAGAGCGTGGGCATCAACGTGTCCATTCGTCGTCACTCGTTCCGGCAAACGATCCAACATTGCTATTTACTAATGCGGGAATGGTGCAGTTTAAAGATGTATTTACTGGTCGTGAGACCCGAGAAATATCACGCGCCACATCATCTCAAAAATGCGTTCGCGCCGGCGGAAAACACAACGACTTAGATGAAGTCGGTCGGACCCCAAGGCATCACACTTTTTTTGAGATGCTTGGGAATTTTTCGTTTGGTGACTACTTTAAGGAGGATGCAATCCAATGGGCATGGGAACTATTAACCCATCACTATCGGCTACACCCTGACCATCTTCTGATTACGGTATTCGCTGGTGACGATGGCTTACAACTTGGCCCCGATACAGACGCTCGTAGTATCTGGAAACGAGTCACCGGCCTACCAGATTCGAGGATTGTCGAGCTCGGGAAGTCAGAAAATTTTTGGATGATGGGTGACACCGGTCCTATGGGGCCATGCTCCGAGATTCACTACTTCACGGGGAACACTCCGCCCACGTCACTGCCGACCAGTAGTTCTCCCGCCAGCGTATGGGAAAGCTGGATGGAAATCTGGAATCTGGTGTTTATGCAGTACGAGCGAAAGGTCTCTGGTGGTCCGTTGACTTCGCTTCCGGCCCCATCTATCGATACTGGAGCCGGACTCGAACGCCTCGCATCGGTCTTGCAAGGAACGAAAACAAACTACGACACCGATGGTTTCCTGCCCCTGATTCATCGTGTTGGAGAACTTGCCGCCAAAAGCTACGGAAAATCTGATGCAGACGATGTTTCCATGCGGGTCATTGCAGACCACGCACGGGCAACGGCTTTTCTTATCGCTGATGGTGTTTTCCCGGACAAGACAGGACGAGAGTATGTGCTCCGGCGCATTATGCGGCGGGCAATTCGCCACGGTCATTTGCTTGGAATCTCCGAGCCGTTTATTCACCACGTCTGCGAGACCGTTGTCGACCAAATGAGCGGTGCTTTCCCAGAGCTTGAAACGAGGCGGGCGATCATCGGCAAGCTTGCCCATGAGGAGGAAAAACGGTTTCGCGCGACACTGGAGCGCGGTCTCGGCCTTCTTGAGGATGAGTTTGCAAACCTCAAAACCACTGGCACTTCCGTTGTCCCTGGCTCGCGGGTGTTTCAACTCTACGATACATTTGGTTTTCCTGAAGACCTCACGCAAATTATTGCCCAAGAACAAGGGTTTGACACAGATATGGCCGGCTTTGAAGCCGAACTCGACCGCGCCCGAGACCGCTCGCGTTTTGTTGGCGCCCACGCCGCAACGATTGCGGAGGTCTATACGGAAATTGCAAACGAAGTCCCAGCGACCAAGTTCCTTGGCTATGCAGCGGACGGACTCTGTGGACAGGGGAAAATCCTGGCGCTTTCCATCCAGGGGGACCGTGTTGCCAAAGCTGAAGCAGGCAGCCGAGTGGCCATCGTATGCGATCAAACATCCTTTTACGCCGAATCTGGTGGCCAATTGGGCGACAGGGGGACAGCAACAAGCGAAAGTGGAGCGGAGCTTCGCGTTGACGACACGCGAAAGCCCTCGCGCGACGTATTTGTTCATTTCTGCGAGGTGCTTCAAGGATCACTGCAAGTCGGCGATACACTTCATTTTCACGTGGATGAAACACGCCGGAACCGGATTCGTGCCAATCACTCTGCGACCCACCTACTCCACTATGCACTCAAACAGATATTGGGAGACCACGTCGCACAAAAAGGATCGATGGTTGCTCCAGATCGGCTTCGTTTCGACTTCTCTCATTTTGAACCGTTGACCACCGATCAGATCCGCAAGATTGAAGACTGGGTCAACGCCCAAATCCGTGCCAATGTTGCGACAAAGACTGAAGTCTTACCCATCGATAAAGCACGCGAACGCGGCGCCGTCGCCATGTTTGGCGAAAAATATGGCGACTCGGTAAGAGTAGTCAATATCGGGACCAAGTCCCTGGAGTTTTGCGGTGGAACGCATGTACGCCATACAGGTGATATTGGACTGTGCAAGATCATCAACGAATCTGGAATTGCGCAAGGCGTGCGCCGAATTGAAGCCGCAACCGGAGCTGCGGCTGTGACGTACTTAAGACGACTTGAAGACGAACTTGTGAGTGCAAGCGAACAACTAAAAATTGCCCCTCTTGAGCTCAGTGCTCGCCTCCAAAAAGTCAATAGAGAGCGAAAACAGCTCGAGCGCGAAATTGCCGCACTCAAAGCCAAGCTCGCCTCTGGTGGCGGTGGCCGGGACCTCATGAGCGAGGTCAAAATACTGGATGGAGTCAAGGTACTCGCAACAACTACAGAGGTATCCGATGCTAAAATTCTCCGTGAGACAGGGGATACCCTACGAAATCGACTCGGATCCGGAATTATCTTACTTATCGGTGTAGGGAATGAACGACTCAGCCTCCTGGCAATGGTCACCAAGGACCTGGCAAAGCGGTTTCATGCGGGTAATTTGCTCAAATCAGTCGCCTCTGTCGTCGATGGAACCGGCGGGGGACGTGCGGATATGGCTCAGGGAGGCGGTAAAAATGTGAAAAATGTCTCCGCGGCACTGCAGCAGGCAGAAACCTACATCCGAAACGTGGGTAGCCAATGAGCAGCTCCAGCCAACCCCGATTGACACACTAGCCGACGAAGCGAGATACTCACTATTGGTGTCAACAAGATGGCTTCTGGGGAAAAACGGACGAATCGTCGGGCTCCTGTGCTTCTGCGTATAAAACTTAGATATCCCTCGATAGAACGTTTTGTCGAAAAGTTCGCGACAAATATTAGCCGCGGGGGTATGTTCATTTCGAGTCGATCCCCTAAACCTGTGGAAACGAAACTACGCTTCGAGCTTCGGCTCGCTGACAATGAAACTGTTATTAAGGGAAGTGGAACGGTAAGGTGGATTCGCGAGTACGACCCGAAACGACCCCGTCGCCCATATGGAATGGGAATCGAGTTTGAACATCTAACCGATTCAAGCCAAGAGATACTCGAGCGCATTATCCAGCAGCGACTTGCCAGGGGACTGCCGGACAATGACCAAATCCCCTTGCGTGCGCGGGCAAACACAAGGAGTGACACGGCGATTCCAGAACACCTTTCACCACAAAATTCGGAACCCGTTCAGGTGGATAGTGCCCGCTACGTATCCCAACCGATCCAATCAACATCTCAATCGCATACCAGTTCGCCGGGATTCACGCCCCCTAATTCGAGGCCAGACACGCAGTCTGACCAACAATCGCCTAACCCTCAGGAAGACGAGGCCAGCGGTACTCCCCCAGAATCAGCCGTCCCCAAGCTAGAACAGGTCGAACAAGAAACAACACAGCCAGAACAGCCACAGCCAGAACAGCCACAGCCAGAACAGCCACAGCCAGAACAGCCACAGCCAGAACAGCCACAGCCAGAACAGCCACAGCCAGAACAGCCACAGCCAGAACAGCTGCAGCAACAAACACCCCCCAATGAACCAGTTCGGCCCGCTTTAACCGCCACCGCCCCCAAAGTCTCCCGACCAAGCCCAACCATTTCGAGTGCGAATCTCGATTCTCTACTCTCTGGCCCAATGCCTGAGCTTTCTGCAGTGATGCTCCGAGCACACGATCTGGTCAGCAGCATCGGAGTCGGAAATAATTTCGAAGCACAGATCAACACCCTGTTAGCCGGTGGCCTTACGCTCCCACCAATAAAACAAGTTATCAAGTCGGCAAGACTTGCAGTGACGAGCGACCAGTCTGTAGCGATCCAGTCGAATCGCCCCAATGGGAATATTCCGATTGATGAAGACCTTTCCATGAACCTCGATGGTGCGGCGCTTGACGCCGATGGGCTCATCGCATCTGATTTGGAGCAGCTAACACGGTTGACTCCTTCGTACGGCTCTATAAATGGAACACCCGACTTGTCCTCTTTTGCCGATCCACCAGATTCTGATGTCATAGATCCCATTGGTGATGCGATACCTGTCCCGATTGACGATGACGATGACGATGACGACGAGATAGAACTTGGTGCGGAAGACCTCGACGAATTTTTCGAAGAACTCGCAGTCCCCCCTGCTCCCCCACCAATACAGGCCGACGCTGCTCAAGTTTCGCAAGAAGACCAACCGCCTTCAGATGACCCTAACTCAGACAAGCGCCCGGGTTTCTTCAAACGAATCTTTGGCAACAACAAATAGCTGGCCTACAAAAGGCTAGGCTAGGCACGCTGTTTCGGCGGCTTTTGGATGGGCTCGTTGCTGTGCTCCTCCCAATACTTCAGTATTGTTGTGGTGCTCGCGCCTCACGCACCCAAAATTCACTCGAAACACCGCGTTGGATAGGAAATTCAAACCGGTCGCCGCTCTAGAGGATCAGGAACCTCTTCACATTCCGCTTGGCCGCCATCTGGGCCCGTAACACCCCCGGAATTCACATCGACGCTCTGTCCTGCAACCTTCAGCATCGACCCGCCTTTGAGGGAAAGATCCCCCCCACAACCCATATCGATTCCCGATTGTGCCTCCAGGTGGAGGTTCCGGCTGCCGTTGATTTGCACCTCGTTGGCGACGATGTTGAGTTCTCCATTCGGAGCCTGAATGCAAACATCCCCAGAACTCGCCTCAAGTGAGATCGTATTTTCTTTACTGATCACAATCTTTCCCAGTCCCGCTCCATCTGACAGCGTTACGGTTCCGTTGTCGTCGTCAAATTCGATACGAGACCCTTGCCGAGAAACGATAACACTGCGCTCATTGCTACCACCATTTTGCTCCGGCGGCGTATCCACACCATTCCAAAGCGCACCGATCACAACGGGTCTGCGCCGATCACCATGGGTGAACATTACAACAACCTCGTCGTCGATTTCGGGCAGAAAATACCATCCCCGTTGCTCCCCAGCACCAAGCGACACGACGGGTGCCCACCACGATGCATCTTCGCCGGGCAACGTTGGGAAACTCACCTTCACACGGCTCAGCTTCTCTGGGTCTCTATTGTCGACAACCTTGCCAATGATCGCCTCGCATGCGCGCGCGCGCATCGTTTCATTTTCTCGGAGTTGCTGAAACAGTAACTCCGACATCTGAGTCGGAATCATACTTTAGTTCTATCACGCAGATCTGAAGCGTACCAAGGGATTTGAAACCGATTCGCTGTTTTTCCCTTCCAGGGAAAGTTTTGCGTCCAAACAACGTATTATGCAGCTATCGGCCCAATCTAATCGGGAATACCGGAGAAATGCAACCCGCGGGCCGCCCGCCCTTTCCACACAGCCGGCGCGCAGCCCAAAGTGGGTGACTCTACCACCAAACGGGGGCGACAATGGTCGCGATATTCATTCCTAAGTATAAAGCCCATCATTCGATCCTCGGCCGAAAACTTTGCTATCTTGATAAGTAGGTGTTTATCGTCTTCGAAGGAATCGATGGTAGCGGAAAGACCACGGTATCAAATCGGGTCGCGCAAGCGCTTCGCAAGCGCGGGATCGATATCGATCACATCCGTGAAGACGGAAAATTCGCCTCGACCTTTGTCGGGAGAATGCGTGCCTTTGGTAAAGATACCCGCAATGTAGCAATGGCCCCCCTCACAGAACTCCTTTTCTACGGAGCTCGTGAGGCCCAACTCGCAACGGAATGTATACGCCCTGCGCTCGATCGGGGAGCAATTGTGTTTGCCGATCGGTACCTTTACTCCTACGAGGTCTTATCGCACTACGGTAGGGGAATGCCGCGACCCAAGGTAAAGGCCGTCTTAGACCTGATTGCCAACGACCTTTGGCCTGACCTTGTCGTCCTGCTCGATGCTGATCCCCATATCGCTCGGGCGAGACGCCGGACGAGCAAAATCATCCGAAAAGGCAAAGAAGATCGGATTGACGGCAGTAGCCGCAAAGGTCTGGGTGGCGCCGGTCTACAACACCGAATGCGCTCGGGCTATCTCGCGATCGCTTCCGAGAACCCAGATCTATGGCTCGTATTGGACAATTCCGATATTCACAACAGCCTCGATGCAACAGTGTCGACAATATGCGACGCAATTGTCGAACTGATCGCAAAAAGACCAAACGCTGCGCTCATTCGCGACGCCACGGCTCGCTTGCCTCCGAAACCGAAAACCCTGCCTTCGCTAAGTAGTTTTGCTGAAGGCAAGCAAGCATTTTACCAAGCAATCGAGGTGCGGGCGAAACAGGAGCCCAACCTCGCCGCCTATCTACTCGCAAAGCTCATCGACGACACGGCCTTCGAGTGGCGAAACCGATTAACAGAAATATCTCCAAAAGTGATTGCCTTTGGCCTGCGTGGTATTGACGACGAGCGCGCGTGGGTGTTACGCGAGAAACTCGCGGATGCTGCCCCCTATCTCGTGGTCCGATCGGTTGATGGCGCGGCAACTGCTGGGCCGCGCGCGGATGCTATCCGGGAGCGATTTATCGATGTCGAGCCCAAAGCTGTTATTAGCACACTCGACGGAAACGATAGTGATACCGCCTGGGCGATTCGTGATCGCCTCTGTGACGATTTCCTGCGCGAAACAGTATCGTCCACCAAGCGACTCAATAACGATCGGGCATGGGCACTGAGAGAACGCTACCTTGCACAACACGGGGGCACAGATGGACCAATGACCCGTAGCGTGGCAACGACTCTGGCAAACTCGCTTCGGGGAGTTGCAGGAGAACACGCGTCACAATTGCGGCGCCTGTGCTACGAAGTTGCCCCCATTCCCACCTTGCGGTCCCTCGCCGGCATTCAAGACGAGGAGTCATGGATCTGTCGCCTGTCCATGGTGGAGCGAGCGGCAAAGATCGTATTTTCAACGCTCGTTGACATTGATGATCCACGAGCTTGGTCGTTGCGAAAACAATATGCTGCCACCGTAAAGGAAGCGTTGAGCAGCATGATCGGACTCGACACCGAGGATGCCTGGACGATTCGCAGAGACTGTGCCGACATCTGGCCCTCTGAAACGATCAAATCGCTGGGAAGACTAGCCCTGCGTCCCCGAGGGCAACAACTCGTCCTCGACATCCTGACCAAACACGCAAACAACATCGCTGTGTTAAAACATGTAACACGAATCGAGCAACTGCTAGCTGAAAACACCGACTGGTGGGTGGAACTCTCACCCCCGAATCCTCAGCGCTAGCTCACAATATCATGTGAGCTATCAATCGACTGTTCGTGACTTGTGCGTTTGCAAAAACCTCGTGTCGCTGAACCGGTGAGCTGATATGATTGTGGGAAATATGATGCGCTGCTTACGTTTACCAATACTTCCCCTTCTCGCCATATTCATTGCCGCCGGTTGTGGATCTAGCACCAATGGTACCGGCAGCAACAAGTCGTTTGACTGTGGGTTTGATGGTAGTAGTTTTGCACCACTCAAAGAGGGTTATACTTGGCAATATCAAGTCTTTGATTCTGACACCGGCGAGCCAAAGAAACCCAAGCAGCTGCGAATCGACAGATCCGAGACACATCCAGACTATGGGGAAGTGTTTATTCAGGTCTCGGAAAAAACAAATAGCAGGACAGAGCATCTTACTCGCATTGAGGGAGATCAGGTCATTCGCTTTGAGGAACGAAAATTCGATCCAGGGGAGAGTCAGCCGCGCACAACAACAAAGTATGTTCCTCATCGGATACGGGTGGATGAGTCTGTGGAGAACCTAACTAAAGGGGCGGAATATGAAGACCGCTATGATGCTATTGAACTTGATGCATCGATGGTTGAAGTGAAAACAGAAAAGCGAGTGGATCGCTGGGAGGTAATCAGTAGCGAAGCCGAATGCCGAACAGCTCTTGGCACCGCCGATTGCCTTTATCTAATCCGCACCCGTTATGAAATCGAAGCCGAAGTTGAAGTCGAGAAAAACAAAAAGGGATTCTTCTTTGCTGCTGGTGTTGGTAAGGTCATCGAGACCGGCAGCGATGAGCGCGAAGAGCTTACCGACTGCGAAGCGCTTTGACAGGCGTACCGCAGACTTCTAACTTCTCTAGTCAGTCTTGCCTAAGAAAGCGAGTTTTCGCGACCAGTAATCTCGAGAATATCGAGGAGACATCAATGCGGTGGGGACTGAAAAGGTGGACATTGGTTTCAGCTACTTACACCGCGTAAGGCGAGTCGGGAATATCCTAGGTCCAGGGCCGGTTTGGTTGATATGGCTGCGGCACTTTTTTTGAAATGCGGCAGACCACCGAGTCAACCATAAACGTTGGAGTCTATATCATGGCAAATACAAACCATTCTAGACACATCACAAGTCTCTGGCTTCTCATCGAGGGACTGCAAAAACAGCTTGAACACTGCGGAGTCGACCGAGAGAATGCAGACGCTAAGGTAATCGCAAAAGTTGTGGCTACAGTTCGGCGATCTGCGGCGTCTTTTGCATAACTCGGTGCGAGTTCACACAGAAATGGCCACCTACGTGAAAGGCCACTCGTGCTTTTGCTTGTGTTCTGCGAGTTTACTGGCGCGGTAGCGTATCTGACGGCGTCGCGGGATCTAGATACCTTTCTAGCTTCCCTTGAATATAGGTAGTCGCCTTCTTGCGGAACAGGAATCCAGGGTCCTTGCCCTCAAAACGGACCGCGCCCGGTGCGTTGAGCATCTCTCCTTCTACCTCGACGACCATATACTTGCCACAAAATCGAACCGTATCATCATCAACCCAGGACGCTTGAATTCCGTGGCGATTGCTCAAGTACTCTCCCAACGCCTTTAGTCGCTCGCGAGCATCCTCTATCGTCAATGAATGTTTGTACTCAAATCTCATAATCTTTCCTATTATACTAGCTCTCTCACATCCTACTTTGAGGGCCGTTGTAATGATGTTTTTGGGACCTTGTCACCACGGGCATTTGCTCGCTCGTGCTTCATCAGCGACTCACATCGATCTACCTGCTCCTGATTCTTCGCATCGAGAACACACTGAATCAGCGGCTCACTCCATCCCTCCTGCTCGCATTTCTCCTGAATCCGTTTTGTCAAACTCGGCACACTACTGAGCAAAGTTTTGGCCCCGTCCCCATCAATCTGCTCTAACTCTTGTCGAACGATGCCGCCAACATGGTCTGCCACTTTGCGACACGAAACCGCCGGCGAAGATGATTTTTGTCCACAAGATGCCGTGATCCCTACAATGAGCATAGTGGAGGCCAGCGCCATCCGAACGATTTGATTTTGTCTATTCATCTAGCCTCCGAACCGCAAAAACGATCACAAACGCTGCTGACTTCAGCCCTTCTTCGTCGCGAAATCAAGAAAAATATGGCAGAAACTGACGCATCCACGACTCAAAATCCGGG
Organism: Kofleriaceae bacterium; assembly: GCA_965223575.1. Classification (GTDB taxonomy): domain Bacteria; phylum Myxococcota_A; class Polyangia; order Haliangiales; family Haliangiaceae; genus CBDCWZ01. The sequence goes on along the minus strand of CBDCWZ010000084.1, from coordinate 14,320 downwards.
CTAGGAATCCAATCCGTCGAGAAAACGAGCTTGGATCACCTTTAGACCAACGCCCGGAAAATCGACCTTTACTTTCCTTGTTGGACCAGTACCAATCTCGCAAAGCAGAAGCCCCTCGCCAAACTTATTATGCCGAACACGCTGCCCAGTACTGCTCATAGGGGGAACTTTGTAAAGACTAGGAAAAAACTGCGACGATCCTTGATCTATGGCACTGTCATCCACATGCTGGGCAAGCCAATCCCCAATCAACACAGTTGAAAAGGATTGCCTATCGGGAACGAACACAACCAAACTTGGCGACCGATCCAACTTCTCGACACAGACATAGTCACGATCATTCTTGCCAATCGCGACCAGATCTCCTCGCGCACCACGGCAAGAAAGCATCGCTCCAGTATGGCCAACCACTTTTGTAATGCGAATCGCATATTGATCAGACAATGGCGGCGTATCTGCTGCAAACATTGCAAGTACATCATCGCCAAAATGGACAGCAAAAGCAGACTCGACTTCATGAACCTTATCAAGGTCGAGCTCAACCCGGCCCGATACCCCAGCTTGCTTGCGAAGGCGTGCCAACAACTTTGCTACCCGTCCTGAGACGACCAAGGGACGCGGTTCTCTATCCTTGTTAGAGTTCATCTTAACTGGCCAACCAAAAAGTCGGACCAAGCCCGGCTCGCGAGACGCCCACAGAGCGTCCATACCACAATCGAGACAGAGTCGCATGGGTTTCTGTCACATCCCTCAAAGGATCGACACGTTAGTGGCAAAAGTTATTTTGGGGTAAGATTCATCCATATGAACGATCACCTCAGCAGTGCGCTTCAGGCAATATCGACCCGCGAAAACGCTATGCTGGAAATGCTCCAGCGCTGGGTATTAGTAAACTCATTCTCCCACAATACCCAAGGAGTCAATCAGGTCGCCAATCTGCTAAGCCGGGATTTCGCCGTGCCTGGCCTTATCGAGCATAGGCATCAATCCAGCTCAGGCCCAGATCATATGGTCTGGACCACGCCTGGATGGAACACGCAGCCCACCCAGCGAATTTTGCTTGTTGGTCATCACGATACAGTCTTCCCACCGGGAACGTTTGAATCCTGGAAGGTGGAAGGTGATTTGATCCGAGGACCGGGGGTGTTGGATATGAAAGGGGGACTGGCTATCATTCATACCGCAATTTGGGCGCTCGCTCAGATTGATCTTCTGGCCACCCTTCCTATCGGTATTGTCTGCGTCGGCGACGAAGAAATTGGATCGCCAAACTCACGTGAGATCACCGAGCAATTGGCAAGAGGTTGCCGTGGCGGATTGGTTTTTGAAGCGGGCCGCAAACACGACGCGATTATCACGCGACGAAAGGGAACTGGGAAATTCGCCGCTCATGTACGAGGTGTCGCGGCACATGCCGGAAACCACCATGCCGATGGCGTGAATGCCGTCGCAGCACTTGCGCAATTTATCACCGCTGCACAATCGATCACAGATTATAAGCAGGGCATTACCGTAAACGTCGGAGTCATCTCCGGTGGGACCAGCGCAAATACCGTTCCAGAAAACGCGAATTGCGCGATAGATTTCCGTTTCTGTTCTATTCAAGACGGTCAGAAGATTACGAACAAACTCGACCATTGCGCACGGAGGATCGAAGCCAGCACTGGGGCTCGCTTTTGTCTCACCGGTGGGATCAGCCGCCCACCCTTGCAACGGTCTCCAGCGTCGCAGCAGCTGCAACAGAGATACGCAGCATGCGCACAACTCGATGGCCTAGGAGGCAATGAGAGCGATCTGATTGGTGGAGGTTCTGATGCAAACACAGTAAGCGCAGTGGGTGTCCCGACGATTGACGGACTCGGCCCGAGAGGACGTGGGTTCCATACCCACGACGAGTACGTCGAAAAATCATCGTTGCAGATGCGTGCAAACGCGCTCACCCGTTTTCTACTGGGTTGGACCAAAGAAAATGCGTCAGAATAACCTCGTCAGCGAATATATCGGACTTGTTCTCCGATTGAGGAGAGATGTGTGTGGCCAAGGCACAAGTACGAAGACATCACACTTGAGCCTATCTCAAAAATCGAACCAAGCGATGCGAGGTTTTTGAAGTGGGGCTCTGCACCATGGCGCAAACATGAAACTCACAAGTTGCTCACAGTCACGAGCAGGTAGTACAATTGTATCTTGTTCCACATTCGTTCGGGGAGTCATATGGACTGGAAAAACAAAAAGGTTTTGGTCACTGGAGGCGCATCGTTTATTGGCTCACATCTTACCGATGCACTCGTAAAACGCGGTGCAGTTGTCCGCGTAGCTGACAATCTCAGTAGTGGTCGAATTGAAAACCTCGCTGATCCCCTCAAAAAAGATCAGATCGAATTTTGCGAAGTCGACCTGCTCGATCCCGGCGTTGCGCAGGAAATGACCAAAGGCATGGACATCGTGTTTCATAATGCTGCAGATCACGGTGGGCGTGGGTACATTGACCTCCACCAGGTAAATTGCTCTACCAACCTGATCCTAGATGGACTGATCTTTCGCTGTGCCGAGCAAGCCGGTGTAGACAAAGTCATCTTTGCTTCATCTGGCTGTGTCTATCCAGAACATATCCAAACCAATCCCGAAGAGATTCTCTATCTGACGGAGGATCTAGTGGCTCCTCCTTATGCTGCCGACAACCTATACGGGTGGGCAAAGCTGATGGGGGAACTCACGCTGCGTGCCTACCACAAAGAGGGACGTATGAAATCAGCCTCCCTTCGCTATTTTACCGCCTATGGTCCTCGGTGTCCGGAAAGCCACGCCGTCGTTGCCATGATCGCCCGTGCCTTTGTCGACCAAAACCCCTTTGAAGTCTGGGGAACCGGGCAGCAAATTCGCAACTGGACCCACGTCGATGATATCGTCGAAGGGACTCTCCGCGCCGCAGAACGCATCGATGATGGAACCGCCATCAATCTCGGCACGATGGAGCGCACAAAAGTAATCGACGCGGTTAAGGCCATTCTGGCGTTTACGAAGAAAGATCTTGAGCTCGTTTTCGATCCTTCAAAACCGACAGGTCCCTACAACCGTGTTTGCGATAACTCACTGTGTGAGCAGCTTCTCGACTGGAAACCTCGGATTTCATTCCAGGAAGGCCTCCAGGAGACGATCAACTGGTACTTCTCCTCGCACGAAGCCAAACAAATAGAGAGTCAGCTTGACCACCTGCTAACAGAGAGAGAACACGGAGCTCGTTGAGCACGCAGAGTCGTCAACCGATGGAGAGTCGTCAACCGATGGAGAGTCGTCAACCGATGGAGAGTCGTCAACCGATGGAGAGTCGTCAACCGATGGAGAGTCGTCAACCGATGGAGAGTCGTCAACCGATGGAGAGTCGTCAACCGATGGAGAGTCGTCAACCGATGGAGAGTCGTCAACCGATGGAGAGTCGTCAACCGATGGAGACTCCCCCTGCCTTTAAGATCGCCGGTGTGAAGATCAATGCAATCCGTAGAAGCGACGTAGTCGAAATATTTCACCAATGGATCCAGAACAATCACAAGGACTATGTCGTCTTAACCGGTGCACACGGTGTGGTGGAGATGCAGTCAGATCCGGAACTCCGCGAGATTAACAACAACTCCGGCCTGACAACCCCCGATGGGATGCCTATCGTTTGGATGGGAAAGCTAAATGGTCATCCCAACATCGAGAAAGTCTATGCACCGGACATCATGGAATCGGTATTCTCCGCCAGCGTCAACCGGGGATTTGTACATTTTTTATATGGGGGCAAAGAGGGTGTCGCCGAGATTCTGAAGCAAAAACTTGAGGAAAGCTATCCAGGGATTTCCATCGTTGGGACAAGATGCCCGCCGTTTCGATCACTTACCGCACAGGAGGTCCAGGAGGTCGCGGAACAAATTAACGCCAGTTGCGCCAATATTGTTTGGTGCGGTCTTGGTTGTCCCAAGCAGGAGCGATGGATGGCGCAATTTCGCCCACTTTTGGATGCCTCTGTACTCATCGGCGTCGGTGCTGGTTTTGACTTTTTGTCGGGAATTAAGCCCTTAGCGCCCAAATGGGTTCAACAATCCGGGTTCGAGTGGCTTTACAGACTCCTTAGCGAACCGAAACGACTATGGCCTCGCTACTCCCGAGTCGTTCCCAAATTTCTATTCCACGTTGCCGCAGACACAATCAGACAATTTGCATCGAGAAAATAGTACGCCGGGATATTCATTTTCAGGCACAGGTTCTTCCATCTTCTAGCCCGTTTCCATCACCAGTTTTTGTGACGAGAGAGTCAAGTGGGCGAAAGATTGGGGCGCACGTAGCGCGCGCACCGGAAGCGTATTGGACATACGGTGAGGAGCACAGCGCGAGTACGCGCCAAGATTTCGTGCAATTGGCGCTCGTAGTAGGAAACTGATGACGGAAGCGGGCTGGATGCGCAGAACAAATTCGTTTTTTGTTTCGCAACAAGCATATTTGTCGCTTGCATTCGCCCTACAAAGGAGTACACTGGCCTTGCTTCTTGAAGTTCAACCCGAAATCTATGAAGGGAGGAACGTTGGAAGATACGCCACCCGGTTGTTGTCGCCGCAGGCTGATTCGGTTGGTCCGCGGCATGAAGGCTCTCTAAGCGCAACACAACAGGATCTGCCAGACGAGAGCGGATAGCGGTTTCATTGCGTCACAAAGGCCAGTGAGTGCAGTGGCGAGCGCGAGTTTCAAAGGGAAACTCGAAGCATGAGCACGCACGAGCATAAAAATCGCCGGTGACCTGAATAGAGCCATCCAGCTTCTCCGGGACAAATGCCACGAACATTGATGCGCGCGCAATGGAAGTCAGGGAGCATCTAGGCAACAGCAAAGGAATCATGGAGGGCGAGCAAATTTGCTCGCCCTCCCTTTTTTGATATCCATCGGGCAGCCCTCCACCCAAACTCCCTTAGTAATACTCATCATTCATACAACGCCTTTAAGAATCGCATTGATCGGTTTCGCTGACGTCCACCCAGTAGGGTCTATCCCATTTGCTTTCATATTGGGTCCACGGCCAGCCTTTCCGTCCGCCTCTCCCCAGTATCGGCTCGGTTGGCCCGGGACATTTCCGAGATCAAAAACAACATTTGTTGTGTCCAACATACTGAGTCCCTGGCCCGAAATCACGGGGCCTCTTCAACGTCGGGTACAATAGCGGCGCAATGTGGGCAACAGATCGGTTGAAAACCACGGGTTGTTTTTGATCCAAATTCGCGAACGCCAGCTTGGATGCGGCAACGGGAGATACTTCGGCAAATAGGACTTAAATGCTCGAACGGTCTCGCCCAAGTTTTTCTTCGCAGTCCGCCCCAAATAGTAGCGCTGAGCGTACTGACCGCATAGCAAGATCAAAGCATCCGTGGGCAATTTCGCAAAAATCTCCTGATGCCAAGTGGGCGCGCACTCTGGACGCGGCGGTGCATCCCCTCCGCTCGCGGCTCCAGGATAACAAAACCCCATCGGTACCAACGCGAAGCGTCTGGAATCGTAAAACTCCACCTTGGTGACTCCGAGCCATTCGCGAAGATGATCACCTGAGTCATCATCCCATGGGACCCCGCTGTTATGGACTCGTTTCCCAGGTGCTTGACCGACGATAACAATCGGACTGCGAGCGGAGAATTGTACAATCGGTCGCGGGCCAAGGGGCAAATGAGGAACGCACACGTTGCACCGGGCAATATTTGATTGCAAGACGCGCAGAGATCCGCCAGCCTTTCCACCCACGCTACGACACTAACCCAATTTCATTGCGACTATCAATTGCCTCAAGCTTTGAAGATCCGTAACGGTGAGGCATCGACAGATTGGCCGGACAACACAGCTGTGAGTAGGGTCTTTCCAAGCTTCGCCAACTGCAACAAGTTTGCGATTCGATCGCGCACAAAGACGTTATGTTCGGTCTCAGCCTGGTCTAGAATCGCAAGCGTCTGCTCACAGACCTCGATAATCGTATCAATGTGCCGCAGCTCGCGCTCACGGAGCACTCTGGAAACCATTTTCCAGATTCTGGTTTCGGCGGTGTAGTAGTCCTTTCGATCTCCCGGCCGCCATGACTTCTGGATCGCACTCCATTCAACCAACTCATTGATCGTCATGGAGACGGCACCACTTGACAGGGACAGCTCATCGGCAATTTTCACCGCGGTCATAGGCTCAGGATCTAAATAGAGCAGCGCCCAGATCCGACCCATATTGCGTTTGAATCCCCAAAACTTCATCAGGTTTCCAATCGCATCTGCGACACGCAGTCGCCAATCATGCATCCCGATCTAGCCTCCTTCCTTCGCTTCCACCCTCCGCCTACGGATGATTTCAACAACTTCGTTCGCACTCAATCCACCAGAAGGTTGAATCCTTACGGAGGTTTGCTTTCCAGAACGCAGCTCTCGAGCGGTCACTTGCAATAACGACTCGACAGTAATCGTAATCGTCAATTCAATTTTGATTGCACCTGCAGCCGCCTTCGGAAGGTCTTCCAGAGTGATCTGTCCGAGTCTGCGGTTCTTACGAATATCTGCGCTACCCCCTTGGTATACTTCGATCGTGACAAACGATTGCTGATCTCGCGTTGTCGCAAACAACCGACGCGCGCGCACGGGCAGCATAGAATTTCTTGGGATCAGCACAGCAAAATTTGAATCCCCCACCCGAATTCCCAAATCATGTGGCGTGACATCCAGAAGCGCAGCATCATCGACATCTCCGGCGAGAATTGCACCATATGCTGCAGCCCCCAGTGACACCACCTCGTCGGGGTTTGCTCCTTTCGATGGCTTTTGCTCAAATAGCCGCTGGACAATGTTCTGCACGGCTGGGTAACGAGTCATTCCACCGACGAGCAATACCTCCTCGATGTCCTTTGGCTCCAGCTCCGCGTCCGCCAGAGCCTGTTTGCAAGGGGACGAAAGTCGCATAAGCAGATCCTCGGTGAGATGCTCATACTCCTCTCTGGACACGGATCGCTCCAAATGAAGCGCTGCTCCCGATGCAGACTGACCCAAATAAGGCAGCTTGATCTCCGCCTCTCGCCCACTTGCAAACGCCTTTTTCGCGGCCTCAGCCTGTTGCATGAGTCTGCCAATCGATACCGGAGACTCTGTTAGATCGATCCGATGTTCGTCGAAAAACTCGTCCGCAATGTGATTGACAAGTCGACGATCCCAATCGTCCCCTCCCAAAGAAGAGTCTCCATTCGTCGCCAATACTTCAAAAATACCGTCTTCCACGGCCATGATAGAAATATCAAAAGTCCCTCCACCGAGGTCAAATACCGCGATAATACGCCTCCCTTGCTTTACGCGGTGGGCGCCGTATGCCAACGCTGCTGCTGTTGGTTCGTTTAGTATGCGCACCACATCTAGCCCCGCGATCGTCCCCGCATCCCGCGTCGCCTGACGCTGCGCTTCATCAAAGTAGGCGGGAACGGTGATGACTGCACGCGTCACAGGCTCGCCAAGCGCGATTTCTGCAACGCGCCGAACCGCGCGCAAAACGTGAGAGGATACCTCTTGAGGAGATTTGCTTTCGCCATCAATGCGGATCCACGCATCCCCGTTGGGCGCTGCGACAATCGGAAAGGGAGCAAATTTTGCAAACAATTCTACATCCGCCGTATTCACCTTGCGACCAATGAGCCGTTTGATCCCAAACATTGTCCGCTGAGAGTTGGTAACCGCTTGCCTCTGCGCTGGTACTCCGACAACGACCTCTGCTTGGTCGGTATAAGAGACAACCGAAGGGACTGTTCTTTCGCCCTCCGGGCTCGACAGCACTCGTGTCCCCCCCCGCTCGTCGACTACAGCCACACACGAATTTGTTGTCCCAAGGTCAATGCCGATAATTCGCGACATGATCTATTCTTCCTTCCCACGCAGTCGGGCCAAGTGTCCCTTTCGGTCATTCGTAGCCTGCCGGCGCATCTCGGCCAACTCCTGAGCTGCGCGTTGATTGTCTGGCTCCGTATCCAAAGCAGCCTCGAAGCATTGTGCAGCCGCAAAGCGATCTCCCCGGGCCAAGGCACGAAGCCCGTCACAAAGATAGGTACCAGCCCTTGCTAGGGGGGGTTCCGGCGACTGCTTTGTTGCTCGAGAAAACAGCAATTGTGCTTCTTCGTAACGACCTTCGTCCAGGAGTCGCTGGGCTTGTTTTAGACTTAGATTGGGAGATGCGTGTTGTTTGCTTACTTCCTCAGTATTGTGAGTGGAACGTTGGGGAATCGAAGGCGGCCGAACGTCGAATGCCTGTGGGGGAATTGGGGGTGGATCCGGATTCGCACGCCCTCTCGAGCTGTTACGAGTTTCCGACCGATTGCGGATGGCAGCCACAGCCTTCGCTCGAAGCTCCGCTGTTCCGAGCTGGCGGTATGCGTCGCGTACCAGAATAAACAGCTCCGAAGAGTACTCGCGAATGCGCGCGTCTTGATACTGTGCAAAGCGATCGGGGTGATACTTTCGCGTTAGGTTACCAAAAGCACTGCGAACTTCGTGGTCCTGACAGACATACCCGATGCCAAGAACCTGAAACGCGTTGAGACGGGACAACGCATCCAGCTCTTCTGCCAATGCCGAGACGAGTTGCTGCTCTGCATTTGGGATCGCGCATCCCGATTCGAGCACGGGCTCCCTTGGAGCGGCTGGCATCTTTGTAACCTGTGATGCTGTATGCTTTACCAGCGACGACAATGCAGACTCGATGATCCACATGGCGCTGGGCGGGATGGGGTCAAGTTTGATCTCGAGTCCCGCCCCCCGATCTGGGGACTTAATATGATCATGAACAACACCGGTCATCATAATCAGCGTTTCAGAAGGCAGGGTTACGTTGATCCGAATTGGTGTTCCAAGTGCTGGGGGATTCGAAGATCGCAAAAATAATACACCTCGCACCAAATCCCGCCGGTATGTTGCGGCAAGCTGCCCCCAAGTGCTGCAGCGGATACGAACCGTCAGGCATTGGCCCGCGGTCATGGAACACATCCTCGCTGCGCGTGACCCCCCATCATCTCTAGGGTCCCCTATCGATATCTGCGGCAAGGCGACGGTAACGCATCAGAAGCTCATCGTGCCGCTCTTTGATCCGCGTCAGATAACGCTGATCGCGCAGCCGATCGCGATTATGCTCCGCCTGTCCACGAATCCGCGCAACGAGCCCGGCAATATCACTGAAAGGTTTGAGAACATAACCAACAACTCCTAGATCTGCCGCATCAACCGCGGTTTGCATGTCAGAGTATCCAGTCATTAGGATGGCGGCCAGTTGTGGATAGCGTTGACGTATGCGACGAATTGCCTCAAGCCCATCCGCCCCAGGCAGTTTTGCGTCTACCAGTGCTAAATCGATCGGTTCCCCTTGAGCAGCCAAACGATCAATGCTGCTCAACGCCACCTCCGCCGTCGCAAATGCGCAAGACTCCAGACCAACCGCGTCTAGCTCCTCGACCAGCAAGGAAACGACCTCTTGATCATCCTCCAAAATCACCACTCTGGGCGCCCGCTCCTCATCGTCGTCTTCTTCGCCCCTTCCACGCGCAAGCTCGTTTTCTAGATCAATCGATCTTCTTTCCGTTTTGACGAGCTCGCGCAGAAAGTCCTCAACAATCCCTCGCAATCCGTGGAGATTTTTTTGCTGACGCGATTCGATTAAGACTTTCGCAGAGGCTCGTTGCAACATGGATGCGAAACTTTGTGCGGTCTCCGCTGGTATGTGAACAAAGTCGTGACAACCAGCACGATACGCAGCGATAACGAGTGCTCCGCTGGTCTCGGGAGCCGCAGCAAGAATTGCAACATTGCTTAGCCCCTGTCTAAGAAAGGTAATTTTGCGTACAACCGTCTCTAAGTGATGTGCCGAGAAGGAATCCACCCCCTCGTTTGACGCAACATCGACAAAGACACAGCACCAGGCTTTCTTTGCGACAGTCACAAGACGTGATTTGGCATCCTCCGGAGTTTCTACCAACTCCGCTGACATCCCCGCCGAGATAATCAGGTCGAGCAGGGATTTGAGTCGCTTGTGCGCGCCCCGACGTGACGTCACGATGACGGCGGCTGTGAAGGCAGGAACTTTCATAACAGATAGTAATAAGAGAAGGAATGACCCACAAAATGGAACCGAATGGTCCATGCTGGAGTTCGCTACATGATACCATTGTCTGCTATCGTGAGTGCCCAATTGAGCTCTTCTTCGCCACTGTTTATTCGTGCCTGCCATCGCCTCCCAGTCGAGCGCACACCCATTTGGATGATGCGCCAGGCAGGCCGATATATGCCCCAATATCGAGAAATCCGCTCTCGAGTCTCATTTATTGAACTGTGCAAGTCGCCGGATTTGGCCTGCGAGGTCACCCTGCAACCCATCAATGAATTTGGCTTCGATGCGGCAATCCTGTTCTGCGACATCCTGATCCCGCTCGAGGCGATGGGTCTTGAGTTAGAATTCCGCCCCGCGCCATTCCTCCCCCATCCAGTCACCGATGAGGCTTCAGTGGATCGCCTTCACGTTCCTGATCCAGCCGACGCGATGCCCTTTGTCCTGGAGGCGGTGTCGCGGATCCGCAGACAATTACCCACCAACGTCCCACTCATCGGATTTGCCGGGGCTCCTTTTACGCTTGCAACCTACGCCGTGGAGGGGCAGGGTTCCAAGAGCTACCCCAAGACAAAATCGCTGCTGTTTCGTGAGCCAAGGGCTGCCCACAAGCTGCTCGAAAAACTCGCAGACTGCCAAGCCAGCTATCTGGAGGCACAAGCCGCATCGGGTGCCCAAGCGCTACAATTGTTTGACAGTTGGGCGGGAATCCTCGCGCCCCGAGATTTTCGAGAATTTGCGCTGCGCTATGCAAAACGTGTCATCGACAAACTGCGCAGCTCTGCAGTGGTGCGTGACAATCAGATCCCGATTATCTATTTCGTGAACGGTTGCGCACCCTATCTCCAGGACTACAAGCAGTCTGGAGCCGATGTCTTGGGGATTGATTGGCGGATCGATTTAGCCAAGGCGCGCGCGGCCTTGGGCTCAAACGTGGCGGTACAGGGCAACCTCGATCCGACCTGCCTTTTCTTACCACAGCCCCAACTGCGCGAACGCATCGAAGAAGTCCTTCGTGCCGCAGGAACGACCCCGGGACATATCTTCAATTTAGGACATGGAGTCCTACCCCCAACAGACCCCGAAGCAGTCAGATTTATGGTCAATACAGTACGCGAGCTGTCGCAAAAGCCAGCCCCCCCTATCTCTTCCCGTGGATAAACATCTTTCCCTGATCAGCTTGGTGTTTGCCAGTTTGCTTTTTGCCGGCTGCGGGGACCGAGCTACTCCGACTCCTCCCCATAAGTTGAGGACCCCCCAACCTCATACGGCCCGCGATGCAAGTCTCTCTCACCTAGCAGCCGCCCGACAAAGCCCACCCGACGCTGCGATTGCCACCGTAGACGCCAAATCTCAGACCACCGGCAGAGTAAAAGTGAAGGTGACATGGCCCAAGGTCTCTGCCAAACTCCGACGGCCCGCCGTATCAAAGACCTGCCGCACATTGCTCCCTCCCCCCGTGAACCTTCATACCCTTGGGGGTGTGCAAAACGCCGTCGTTATTTTGGAATCGCAGTCTTCCTCACGCGCCACGCCTTCTCCCCACAGGTTGAGGACTCCCTCTCCACCAATCACAACAGTGATTCACGACTGCTCCGCCACGCCAGCCATTTCGGTTGGCAATGTCGGGACGATACTTCAGCTCGAAAGTCTAGCAGCCACTCGTAAAAACATTGTCATCGAGAAACTTGGTGCCCGCAAAAATCCCTTTGCTGTATTTTCGTTGGCACTCATGGGTCAAAGCGCAGCCCTGCGACTGCCCAACCCCGGAACCTTCCGCATTCGAACAAACGCCAAAGAGCAAGCGCAAGCCCACATTGTCATCACCCCCAGCGATACATATGCCATCACAAACCACCGCGGAGAGGTATTGTTTGATGCCATCCCACCCGGACCACAGACCATCACAGTCGTCCACCAACCTCTACCAAAACAAAAATCCTTACCGACCGTGACAGCGAAACTCACCGTCCAAATAGGACAAACAAAAGACCTTACAATCCCCCTCAAGCAATGATCGAACATTGTGATGATATCGAAAACGCCCTGTGGTCAGCTGCCAAGATAACCCTGCCCGATCATGTGATCCGCGGATCCACCCTAACCCAAGCCATTGTTCGGCGATCGCGTCGCTACACGTCAGAGCGAGACCAGCTTGAACAACGTAATCTACACGATCTAGCAGCCCGCGCCCTATTCTTTACCAACGCCGACGCTGCCAAAATTGCAATCCCGCTCGCTGAACTCGATCGCGTCAACTTGCTTCCAAAGACCACCCCCATTCGCATTGCCGATATCGGAGCGGGGGTTGGTGCAATGACTTTGGGTGCGCTCAGCTTCGTCGCCGGAAGCGGCCGGATTCCTCCCAAAAATCCCATCGACATTATCGCGATCGATAACGACAAGGATGCGCTATTGCTGCTGCAAAAAGCCACTGGGTTTCTTCCAGATCTAATGCAAAATGTATCGCTGGATATTCGATGCGCCAATCTCTCGTCCCGCAACCTCTCATCCCGCGCTCTCTCGTCCCAAAACAATAGTCGAGACCATTTTGACCTGATCTTTGTCGGGCATGTTGTCAACGAGCTACCGGAAGCGCAAGCATTACCCCTTGTCTCTACGCTCATCGCGAACCTGGCCGCAAATGGATCTCTGATTATTATCGAGCCCGCTCTGCGCGACACAACACGCGCGCTGCACAGGCTGCGCGACCAAATCATCACCAATCAAACGGGACACATATTTGCCCCCTGCACGCGCAGTTCCGAACCTTGCCCAGCACTCGACTCTCCCGATCAATGGTGCCATGAAGACCGGCCAATCACCCTACCAAGACGGACCCAAAAGCTCGCACAAGCCACAGGACTACGCCAACACGGCCTAAAATTCTCCTACCTGACTATCCGCCGGCAACAAACACGACTTGCAACCGCACCCCCAGAAGAAACCACCATGCGCGTTGTATCCCGATTATTCAAACAAAAAGGCCAACTCTCCTGCACCGTTTGCGGCCCCGGCGTGCACCACACAATCCGACTGCTCAAACGCAACCGCAGCGAAGCAAACCATCCTTTCCGCCACCTCCGCCGCGGAGACATTCTCGTCACAAAGCCAACAACAGAAATCCTCCCCGACCAACCCATCACCATCATCAGATAACATCCCCCCCTTCTGTTCGATAGGGACAGGTTAGCTTACCAGCACAGTCGATTCTTCAGCCGACCCAATCACGTTGTGCTGCCAATCCATTAACCCTTGCGGAATATTGTATTCATGCGTATGTACAACACGCCGGCGAGCGTTTAGCAAAGTCGTGACATTCACAGCCTTCATCTCCAGGAGGATCTCCTCGAGATGCCCCCCAGCAACACGCTGACAATCCAGCGCCAACTGCAACGTGCGCAAGGACACTGCACCAAGACGTACTAACTCGCCACCCACCTGCATCGCATAATTGCGATTGCGAGCAATCAGAGTCACAATCCATGGCGCGTACAACAGACGACTTTCGGATGCAGCAGTTTCTAAGTCCAGCCGAATCCCAACATCCATCGGTCGCTCACTATTCCTTGCCCTTGTGCGCCAAGCAATATTGGCGGGAAGCTCGATAGATTGACTACCGATGGGAAACCGAACTGACAGCTGATCACCATCACAACCGTTGAGGATACTGGGGTCCTGTAGTTCGAGTCCCGCACCTTCACAGGTGATCGATCTGATCGTCGCCAAGGTACGCTTGGATCCGTCTTCGGGAGTCAGCACAACCTCCCCCGGTTTCTTGATAAAAACTCTCGGATAGCGGCGCTGCAATGTGCTCATGCCTGTGTCTCCTGAGGCTAAAAGAATTGTCTCGATGATACCTCCAGAATTATTTTTTGTAACCGTACTCTTTTACGCACACGTCGCAGCGAACCATACTGGTCGGGAACTTGACGACGATGAGGGTGAGGGGGGGACGGATCTAACTTTCGCAACTTTTGGTTCAAAAGTTGCGAAAGTTAGATCCGTCCCTAGCTCTCGGCAGCCGGCGGTAGCGTATCGGACTCCGAATTGTCCGTTTCTTCTATATCTTGCGGGTCACCGTCATCATCTTGCGGATCACCGTCATCGGCCTGGCCATCTTCCTGTTCAGACTCGTCCGCGGGCGTCTCGCTACGAGGCCCGTCGACTGGTAGCGTATCTTCGCGCTCGACGA
>CBDCWZ010000083.1:0-21824 GCA_965223575.1 Kofleriaceae bacterium | reverse complement strand
GCACGATGGAGTTGGGAAGTGCCTCCCAAAGGGGGTGAGAGCCGCTATGATCGTATTCAAAATGGCCACAAATGAGGGTGCAACGCTGTCCATCGCCACCATAAACGAGTCGCTCGCCATGCCGGCGCTCGGTCTCACGGATCAGCTGTTTTGCCGGGAGAGGCTCTGTTTTTAGGTCGTTTGCCAGGCGATGTGGGGACCCATGAGGAAAGACCACCAAATGCCCAGCCTCCAGTCGTAACGGCTCTCCATCCTCTTGTGTGAGCCAGCAACTCCCATCGCTGACCAGGTGAAAATTGGCAAAGTCAGTACGTGAAAAGGACATACCCCATGGAGCAGCAAAGTCCGCCTGAAAGTACGCGGTGCCAACGAGCCTGACCGCTCGCAATACGTCGGCCAGCACGTCGATGTCTTTATGTACGATGTCCTTATCCGCCATCTTGCGCTAATATCCCTACTTCGCCGGAGCGAAGTCAAACTTTGATTTCGCATGAAAGTAGAACAAACAGGGGCTCATCTGAGACACATTTGGTGATATGGGGGGCTTTCGCCGTCACGTGACAACAACTTGAATAAACGCATGCAAAAAGCGTATCGGGCAAACGCAAGATGGAACATGTTCAGAATCCCGAGTCTTCTGTCAGATCTGTCGAATCCCTAGAGAGCTGAACACGTAAATTCACTTTCCGACGCTACCCCTCGAAATCGCTGGCTACGTCGTCCTCCTTGACGGGACCCAACCCCGCCTGCCCACGCCCAAATACGGGCGAATCTATGTTGGTTGCGCCTGATTTTCGCCTGGAAACAGACGGTTGCATTGGCAGTGTCCGCCTCGCCAACGATTCCGATCCTTTACCGTCGATAAGCAACTTTACGTGTTCAGCTCTCTAGGTTGTTATAATAACTTCCAACAGTTGCGGGCCCCACCCGATCCCCGAACGAGATCACTATTGTTTTGCGATCGAAGACGAGCTGGTCGATTCGGTCAAATCCACTCGCAGAATGTGCTTTCCACTGGAACCAGCGGTAAACTGTTGACGAAACTTGGCCGTGTTGGACCGAAATTCCAACTCAATTTGTTCCCCAGCTGTAACTGGTACAGTCACTTTGTCGGTATTGTCTCGACGACTGACCTCCTGGCCGTCGACCAAAATGGTTGCATCTACTGGCAACACTTCTAAGACAAGCGAAGTCTGCTCCGAAACGATTAGAGACATCGGATGATTGTGCGTCGCGATGCCATAGCCGGCCGAAACAGCAACAAAACCGAGAAGAATGGCGGCAATACCGACGAAGAGGGTGCTTCTAACGGTCTTTTTTCGGGGACTACGTGACTCAGATTTTAACCCGAGCGATGTTTGAGATTGTGGGGCTGCTGGGTTTTGAGTTTGTGGGTCCGGGGCATGCGAGGCGCTAGCCTCAGCCACAGAATCTGTCAAAGGCCACGTAGGCCAGTGCTCGAGCCCAGCGAAATCCAAAATATCATCTGACTGTCGCGCATCTGTGCTGGGCTGATCAGGCTGCTGCACTTCTTGCGTTGTTGGTTGGGGTTGGGGTTGGGATTGACCTGCCGTCGGTACTTCCCTAGGAAAACCAAATTCGTCAGTTCCCGGTGTATTTTTGATCGTGTTATCAAATTTACCTTTCACCAAGTCTTTTACGGCCTGGCGATGTTGTGCTTGGAGCGTTTGCTTGAGGACATGATCATCATCCGGCTCGACACATACACATGTCCGAGAGCAAATGATGCTTCCGCGATAAAACACCTCACTCAGCACCGTATTGGACTGATTTGATGCGACTCCGCTTTGGACATGAAACACCAACCCGCCATGGCGAATGTTATGGTTATAACCTGGCAGCATCGTTCCCATAGCGGACTCTAAAGGCTGATCGGGATGAGCAACACGTTGTATCCTTTTACCTTGTCTAACTCACGCGCAGAAATAATGCTGATCGATCCACTTCGCTTAGAGATCACTCTCGCAAGCCGTGCTGCGCCGCTTATCGACTTCGGTGAAATCGCCTCTCCCGCGAGTTCCAGGCGATCCCAATACTGCTCAAAAGCAGTGGTATCCATTTTTACAACCCGCCGGAAAAGACGACGGCCAGCACTAACCCCAATCGGTCGGAGGAGCGGTACAATTCGGCGGCCCGAGGACCAATAGCGTTTTGTCCCCAAAAAAATGTTGCGCAGACTCGAAACCGACAACGACCGCAGATTCGTATTGCGGTGGGCAATCACGTAGTAGTTGGACTTAGGAATATGTGGCGTCTCAGAAACCTGCGTCTCGACGGCGCGCTTCGGCAATTGCTTGGGCTGTGGAACTCGGGGAACTGGTGTCAAATCAAACCGAAGCTCTACATGACCATTTGCTGAGGCCGAAAAAGTCTTGGTCTTGCTCAGATACCCCACCGCTGAGGCGGTCACGACGTGGCTCCCTGGTTTTACCTTTTGATTGGACACCGGCGTTCGTCCCAAAGACTTGCCATCCAAAAGCAACGTTGCTGCGGGTTGGGACGAAACGGTTACTGTGGCTTGCTGCAATTGCAAAGCCGGTTCCGAAATTGGCAGGTCCACCGTTGCTGGAAACCAAGTTTCACTCGTTGATTTCGCTGCGCGCTTTTTGGTTTTCTTTTCGGGACGGGATAACCGCTGTTTGACTACTTTTTTTGAATGGTCTCTCTTTTTTGGGTTTCTGTAAGGCTGATACTTTTCGGTGGTCGCTTTGTTTTGGGACGACTCGGGTGAGACAAAGTTAAGTAAAGAAAGCCCACGAGCATCGCCTGGCGAGAGCTCAAGGAGTCGCTTCAGCGTCGCTTTTGCGCCTTCTCGGTTGCCAACTTCAATCAGCTGCTCGGCGATAATCCGCCTGACTAGTATTTCCTGAATCGGCAAGATGGGCAATCGCTTGCACGTTTGCGTCTCGACGCAACTCCTCCAGCACCAAGAGAGCTCCGGCATGATTCCCTCTTTGTGCCAATGCGATTGCCTGCTGGCCAGGGGGGTCCTGGTCCTGTGAGGCTTGGTTTGAGACTTGGTCTAAGGGTTCATCAACGGTTGCGGCCTTGGCCTGGGGACGTTGCTTTACACCATCTGTGGTCCCAGCAAAATGACCGTTGGCCACAACCCCCGCGCACAATAGGAGCAAAAACAAGCACAGTACAACCGTCCATGCGGTCGTAGAATGACCCACTTTCTTTTTCGACTTTGTTTCGGCCAGTGGAACGTTGGGAGCACTAAATTTGGCGTCTTCGGTGCCAATTTCATTTGTTGTTTCTGTGGACCGATGGCGCATCATATTGCTTACTTTATGTGCCATGGAGTTTGCACTTGGATCATGGGGATTCTTGCGCTGTACCTGCTTGATGGCCTGCAAACAGTCTTGGTAGTTGCCGCTGTCGTAGTCCTGCACCGCCTTGTTTAACGCAGAGTGGATCTCCTGCAAGTCGGAGAGATATTGTTTGGCAATGGTATTGTCCGGCGATGCCTGAAGTGCCTTTTTCATCGCTTGCGATGCCTTCTGATATTGCCCACAGCGAAAGTATTCAATGCCCATATGGAGGGGCGAATCGCTAGGTGATCGGTTTGAACTCGGTGCCGACTGACTCATACTCCCCCCTAGAGCTGCCAATGGTACGATAACGACATTCGGATTTCGGGATACACTTCCAACGTGCCGTTAAAGTCTTGGATGTGAATACTGCCATCTATTTTTGCGGCGAACGCCGAAATGGGCCGATATACTAGTCCGGTCGTCGCCTTATGAAACTGCCCATTGTCCGACAATCCCGCTTCATTGTCTCCGCCAAAATCCTTGGATTGGATCGTCTCGGGATTGCGGTAAAAGTCGTATTGCATATAGGGAACGATCGCTCCCCATTCAGTGTTCAGTGTATAACCGAGCCGACCATATGCCGTTTGTACAGTATATTGTACATCGCGAATGACATCGTCAACTGTCGGATTCGAGCCACCAATGCCAAAACGCTGCAATTGCCGTGGATTCAGATTGGCATTGAGGAGCTTTATCACTTCCTGAGGGTTTCGTTTTGCATCGTGATGGGACCGCCAGTAGGCCCCTTGAAGATGTAGATTGCCGAGAGTGAGTTCTAAGTATCCACCAAACACATAAAATTCGTCCGACTCCATCCAAGTCGCGACCCCCCCGTCTGGAGACCCTTCTCCAACCGCACGCGAGGGGACGGCATCACCAAGAGACGAGTATGCAGATCCTCCGATCGTAAGCGTTAGATTTCCGGACGTGCTGTGATGTCGATAGCGCAAGTCGGCGCCAAGAGGAAAACTATTGCCCTTCCGCTCGTCGTTTCCGGTTGTGAGTGAGTATGTAATCGAGTGTGTGTCTTTGAGCCAACGGCCTCGCAGCATCAGGTTTGTTGTTCTTGTCAACATCAGGTGATCGCCATCCAAAAGCTCTGGCGGTTCGATGCCAATGTACGTTGGAATCGCGTCCAAAATCTCGTTGTAGAGACCAAACGGTCGATACATCTTTCCCGCGCGTAGCGCCAATGCATCGCCCAGCAAAGCAACCTCAACCCATGCGTTCCGTACGCTGACATCGTTGCCCCCTGGCGCAGCAACGTTTAAGAATCCTCGAAAGCGATCATGAGAACGCGTTTGGATCATCACATTAATGTTGCGTACATCAAACTCATATGGATTCGCGCCAAAAACTGTGGTTCCGTCCGAAGCAACCCCCTCAGGAGTGTTTGCTACCTTTTCCCAGTACGCCTCGATGTACCCATACACACGCGTATGGAACTTGCGATGCGTCGCTGACTCTGCCTCCTCGTCAAGCTGGTCATCAGAAACATCGCCAGACTCCTCTGGCGCCTCTGATGCAAGAGCAGCTTCGTCGGGACTGTTTGCTGTCTCTTCTGAAGTAACTCCGCTCGAAGTCTCCGTGTCGGGCTGGCTGGGCTCCTCTGCCCCCGACTCAGTTGGCTCTGGCGTAACAGGCTGCGCAAATACGAACGTACCCAGAGACAATATCGTGCAAATAAGCGCTATCTTTTCAACCAGCAAAACAGCCCGTGTCCGGCCCATATTGTAGATTGTCTCTTCGCACATAGTGCTATCGTGCATGTTTGTAGGCCATTGTTCAAGCACATTCGCCGCTAGACAGCGACCGACCACCACGACCAACGCAGACAACAAGGCCCCAGGGCAAGCCTATTGGATCAATGGCCCCCTCAATGTTCGTACTTCATGAAACGCTTTTTCGTGTGTGAATTACAACGCGCCGAAATGAATCTGCACAACGAACACTGCCACAAAAATCTGAACAAAAAAGGAAATGGCAAGAACTTCTTTGTCTTGCGCCTTGTTCTACACCATAGAACTGTAAATTCGTTTACAAATAGAAAAAACGAGTTCGGGTTGACTCCGCTGTCGTTTTTTGCATACCGCCTCTCCCCTTACCCGCTCGCGTCGCACGTTAAGCGACGCAAACGCTTGTTAAGCACCGTAGCCATTTTACGAACCCCTAAAACACATCTTTTTTGCCTTTTTTGAGGGACGGTCAACAACGAAACGCTCAAGTTCGGGAGTACAGATCAAAAATCCAGCACGTGGCGTTTTCCGTCGACGCAAACATATTTGTGATCGACCCATACCAAAGAGTCTTCGGCTGGTGCATGAATCTGTACACCGGTAAATACCGCATAGTCAGCAACTTCAGGGTCGAGGGTCAGCTGAATCATACGCTCAAGTTCGTGAAAAACGATATCAGCCATTAGAACGGTCAACGTCGCGATATCAGAAACCTCATCGTGAGCCAACCGCCCGGCAAGCTGGCGCTTTAGAGCGCTGTATTCAATATTGTCTGGATCAAAATCCAGATCCAGCGGGCCCTCTTGAATCTCTGCGAGGACGGCGGTCAGCGCGCCACAGGCTGCCGATGGTCCCTGCCGACCGACGCGCATCGTTTCACCAAACTCGCCCCCGGCACCAATCCCGATATGCGGCATAACAAAATAGACATAGCGCTCGCGCCCCTTTACCACTGGAGCATGGGCATGTGCGGCACGAAAACCCGCAGCGCCCAAAGTGAGTTGCCCCCCAAGACTAGAAAAATTAAACGCCTCTCCCCAAACACCTTGGATCGCGCCAACAAGAGGACGGCACAATTCATCGCGGCAAACGCCTACACAAGCAATTGCGTTGGCGGCGGAAAATCCGTATCCAGAAAGAGCGTCATACGATTGGCTGACGAAAACACCTTCCTTTACGGCCCCCGGAAAGCGCTGGTCAATGCTGTCATGAACCGAAACCACGATGCGACGACTATAAGCCATGAAGACAACCAGAACGCAATACCCTCCGTAATTTTTGTGTTGCGTACCGAAACGGCAGACCAAACACCATACCCAGCCCCTCACTGCAAAAGCCTCAATCGTTGCCCGTCTGCTGATCGGGACCTGCGAAGTTTGCGAGTGGCTGCCCCCGGGATGCTAAAATCTATCTGATGCGAATTGCTCTTCCGATCGTTGTCGGGGTGTTTCTGATCTCCGCCTTTGTTTTTCCTTTGGCCCGGCTGTATCGCCAAACTGGAGTTTGGGGAATTGTTGGGCAAAGGCACTTGTGGTCTATCGAGAGCGTCGTATCGTTGCTGACATTCCTATTTTTTGTTGCCTTGATCGCGTGGGTCGCTTGCTATGCTTTTCTCGGTCCGACTGCGATCGGGGTTTGGCCAACACCACCTGCGGTGGGGTTTTCTGGGATCGCCTTGGTTGTGGTCGGCTTAGTTCTTGTCGTGATCGCACAAGCCCAAATGGGAAAATCCTGGCGCATTGGCATCGAACGACGAAAAACCGAACTAGTGCAATCTGGACTGTTCCGGTGGATCCGAAATCCCATTTACACCGGTATCATCACGATGATTATCGGTCTTGCAATCGCAACACCCAGCCTGTGGTCTATCCTCGGCGTCGCCATCGCCGTCTTGCTCATCTCGGTCCAAACCCGACTTGAGGAGGCGCATCTGATAGAAGAACACGGCGATGACTATCGCATCTATGCGTCCAAAACTGGTCGCTTTGTACCGGGAGTCGGCACCCTGAAGGCCAACCTAAGTACAAAATAACAACCGAGATGGACTTGTCCTAAAAACACTGTTGCCGGCTACCACTTCATAGAAGAGTGCGATATCTAGTGACCATGCGCGCTCCGCTTCTCGTATTTTTGGCAATTCTTTGTGCCTGCGGTGGTGGCAACGTTGCCACGGCAGCTCCCCGGGCCAAGACGGTTCCGCTCAATTCATTAAGCAACGCCCTGCAACAGATTTCTAAGCGAGTCGGACCAGCGGTCGTCAAAATTGAAGTCGTAGGCACTTTTGACACCCAGCGCACCACCACGGCGAACAAATCTGCAAGGCCCCAGCGCGCTACGGGATCGGGTGTCATCGTGGATGCCAATGGTTATATCATTACGAACCATCACGTCGTTGCTGGAGCAAAACAAGTAAAGGTAATTTTGGAAGCGCGCGACGCCAAAGCTCGGTCGATTCTAAAACGCCGCATCGTAACCATTGCGCAGGTTGTCGGGACCGATCACGAGACTGACCTAGCCGTATTGAAAATCGAAGGGAAAAGATATCCGCATCTATCTCTGACCGACTCCGATACTATTCGTCAAGGCCAATTGGTCTTGGCGTTTGGCAGCCCCCACGGATTGCGCAACTCAGTGAGTATGGGTGTCATCAGCGCCCAAGCGCGCCAACTACAACCGGAACACCCTGTCGTCTTCATTCAATCTGATGTTGCCGTAAACCCAGGCAACAGTGGAGGACCACTTGTTGATATTCGAGGCCGCGTAGTCGGGATCAACTCTGTGATCTTATCTCGCTCTGGGGGCTCTAATGGGCTTAGCTTCGCGATCCCAAGCAACATCGTCCGCCATGTCTATCGCCAAATTCGCGAACATGGCCGCGTTCGCCGCGGATTGATTGGGGTCAATGCACAAACGATCGACCACGACATCGCACGCGGCCTAGGACTCGATAAACAATCAGGGGTCATCCTCACCGACGTAATTCCCGATAGCCCAGCAGATCTGGCCGGCTTAGAGGTAGGTGATATCGTCGAGCAGCTGGACGGTAAACGTATGGAAAATGGCCGCCAACTCGGCGTCAACGTCTACCAGAAACCGATTGGGGACGATATTACCCTAGCGATTCTTCGCGATGGCAAAAAGCACAAGATTCAGGTTACTGTGGCCGAGCGGACTGATTCTGTCGAGCGCCTGATGGAGAGCATTCGCCGCTCCGCAGAACCCGTATCACAACTGGGGATCCTCGCAGTGGACCTAAGCGCCTATGGAGACACCAGTCGTCTCCCACTGCGAATCCGCAGCGGAGTTGTCGTCGTTGGCGTCGAGAATCAAAGCTTATCTGCAGGCACCGGCCTTGCGCCCGGCGATCTCATTCACCGAATGAATCAAACAGACGTTCATAGCCTCGCCAACCTACGCAATGCCTTGCGTACCCTAAAAGGACCTACGGTGTTTCAGATAGAACGTAACCGTCTTCTGCGCTTGGTGATAATCGATCTCTAGCAGGAGGTCCCCGATTGTGCAGAGTAGTTCCGCATGGACTCGCAAGTAGGATGCATAGTCGTTCTACGCAAAACATACAAACGCCATTATTCGCCCCAGTGCAACCGCGCGACGAATCTGGGGCCGGCAAAATGAGGCTCTCATTTAGGCCCTATCCATCGCGAGAATAGTTTCAAATATGGCTATAATTATGACATAAATTGTTCTAAATATAGTATAATCTGAGAGTGGACCGTAATATTAACCGATACTTAGCACTTTGGGCGAAACAGAGTGAGTTTAAACCGCTCATTGTCCGTGGCGCACGACAAGTCGGAAAGACTTTTTCCGTTATCCAATTCGCGCGGGAAACATTTCAGAATCTAATCTACGTAAACCTCGATCGCACACAAGACCGTGCACTTTTTCGCGAAGTGCGCACGGCGACTTCTTTGATCAAAGATCTATCGGTTGCCTTTCAATCGCAGATTACTCCCGGAAAAACTTTAGTCTTCATCGATGAAATCCAAAACTCGCCTTCGGCGATGACACAGCTTCGATTTCTCTATGAGGAGTCTCCGGATTTGCACGTTGTCGCCGCTGGCTCTCTGCTTGAAGTAAAATTGGGACAAAAACAATTCACAATTCCTGTAGGGCGCGTTCAATACTGCTACTTACACCCTGTAACTTTCGATGAATTTCTCAATGCGCGCAATTATCGCCAGTCTATGACGATCGTCGAAGAGGTGACAGCGACACAAGAACTCTCGGCTGTTGTCCACGAAACGCTGAACCGACAGTTTCGCGAATACCTACTCATCGGGGGAATGCCCGAAATTGTTGAGCACTATTGCAACCACCAAAACGTCATTGCGCTCGAAGATTTGTACGAATCGCTGATCACCGGATTCCGCGATGACATCCACAAATACACAAGCCCGTCGCGAGCCGATGCTCTTGAATTTGTCCTTGAAAATGCTCCGAAGTATGTCGGGACAAATATACGATACGAAAAGTTTGCCCAAGGGAACTACCGCAGTCGGGAAATATCCGAGGCATTTAGGTTACTAGAGAAAGCGCAGCTGGTTGCGCTCGTGCGACCGACAAGCGCAACATCACCACCGATAACTCTGCGAACTCGGGCAATGCCAAAGTTAATGTTCCTAGATGTTGGACTCGTCAACTACGTTGCAAAGATTACTAGCGAATTCGCATCTACTACAGACATTCACGCCTTTTATCGCGGACAAATTGCCGAGCAGATCGTCGGCCAAAGTCTAATGGCATTGTCGCTACAGAGTAGAACTCCGTTAGCATTTTGGAACCGCAACAAAGCTGGATCTAGCGCCGAGATAGATTTCGTTGTTCCATTCCAAGGGCACCTAATCCCGATCGAAGTCAAAAGCGGCGCCTCTGGACGACTCCGATCACTGCATCAGTTTATTGACCGATGCAATCATTCGCTTGCGGTGCGTGTACACTCTGGACCGCTCGCACTTGAACATCATAAAACTCTCAAAGGCACATCCTTCCAACTTCTATCCATTCCCTTTTACCTTATCCATCGCATAGAATCATTATTGCAATCTGTAGGATCCTGGTAGCCCATCCAACACCAATATGTCCCGTCTTTGTGTATATTTATCTGTTGCCTGCAAAAGCTCTGCGACGACGAGCAAACATGCCAAACCAAAAGATGGGTCCAAACCGCTTGTAAATACGATAGGACTCATGCTTGGTCCGCACGGTCTGAGGCTTATACGACGCACAAAATAATTCCAAGAATTGAACAATAGGACAAAACTCCTAGCCATCTTCTCCAGCACTACGAAACCTCTCAGCCACAACATCCCGGACTTGTCGCAGGAGACTTTGGTCTGCAGTATCTGGGTTTAAACCTTCAGCAGCGAAAACCGCTTCTACAAAACCGGAGACCGAGGGGGGTGGATCGCTAGCAATTTGTTTGTAGTCCTCTGGGGAGATACAGAAACCGAGATTGAGACACAATACATCCAGCAACTTTTGGGCTTCTTGTTTGGACAGTGTGCAATTCGTTTCAACTCCCACGCCAGCGCTCTCCTATGGGTATCAGGCCGTATTTTTTCGCCGCAGCCTAACACATGTCAGGATTAACTGCTTTCCGAGTCAAGCTTTCGAATCCACCTAGGCTATGTTTCAATGAAATTCACCATAATGGAGTCCGAATTTGAAACAAAACTGCAAGCGGCCGAGTTTCTCCTGAGATCTCAGAATCCACTCTTCGCCGGCGAGACGGCCGAAGCAGATGTTTCTGTTCGACGAACATGGCCATCATCACTCAATGATCCGGTCCGGCGCGCCTTCTTACTATTTTCAGAGCTGTACCTGGAAGCTACCTCTAACCAGCGTCAAATACTCCGAGACAAAGTCAGAGGCCTCAACCTCGGACCGTTCATTTCGGAGGTGAGTAGACTCGTCCGTGGGAAAAAAGACATCGTGTGGATTCGTATCGGACTGGCCGCTGCAGGATTAGGATACGCCGATCGAGAGGTCATTGCTGGATTGAGCGATCTCGTAGTCGCCGCTGAGCGTGCGCGATTCGACATGGAGCCACTTTTGACAGAAGCGCGACAAATGAGTCCCAACATCATAAGAATACTCAAAAGAGACTACCTGGTTCATGTGATCGAACGATAATCCACTCTCCTGGATTCTCATTTGGCACCAGGTACACAGAAGTCTGACGGAAGAGAATCTCCAGCTGAGCGTTTAAAAATCGCGAGGCTTTGTTTGCTGTCTCGAAACCACAAACCGTCACTGTATGCGAACTGAAAAGCCCTAAAAATCTCTTTGACCTCAGTCCCCTGATCGGCGGATGTAGCCACCAGGAGCCAGACAGTCTCTGGCTCGTATTCGTCGACAATCCCAGTAACTATTACATCCGAATTATCGAAGAAACGATACCGTTTCGCCGAAACCTGGTCGTTACCAGAATCGTAGAACAACCGTTCTAGAGCTCATCTCAAAAACCGGACCGAGCTTGGCTCGCGAGGCGCGTGCCGAGCGAGGCGTGGGCGAGAAGTCCCCAGGAACGTATTGAAATACGTGACTGGGGACTTCGGAGCCCACAACGTCGCTCGGTGCGATGGATCGCGGGCCAGGCGATGGGAGGTTTTTGAGATGAGCTCTAATTCACTTGGTTCAAATTGAACCGCGGAGTACGTGCTCAAGAGCCGCAACCAGCACATGTAGGCGCTCGTCGATAACCACAAGCTCCTTAAGGACAAGGTTATTCATTTTGTAAGAGCCCGCTCGAGAATTTGTCTCTCCTCTTCGCACTCGGGACAGATCTTCCGGTGATGCTCCATCAGAGCGGCAATGTCTTTGTCCATTAAGCGACCATCGATCAACTCGGCTAGGCGCTCAAGGAACTCGTCGCAGTCAATTTCACGATCTTGCGTGAGTGCAAGCGACGATCGAAGTGCACGCTCTGCTTGTGCAACGTCGGCAGAACTGGGCGTTTCGCTCATGACAGTCCCCCGGTGGTCATCGACTCAAGATCAGACGAGAAAATCCCCTGCGCTTCGAGGTGCGTGCGCAGGCGCTTTCGTGCGTCGTGAAGAAGCTTATAAAGGGCCCCTTTGGTCATGTTTTGGCGCCGAGCAATCTCTGCCATGGGCATCCCGGATAGCTTGGCGAAAAGGGCTTCTTGTTGGCGTTCGCTCAGACTGCCCCGGATCGCATTGCGCAGAGCGCCAATCAATTGGCTTTTTCTCAAATCGTCCGGCGCCTTTTCGTGCTCGATGAGAGAGCGACCCGATGCCGACGCTTGCTCGAGACTCACGTCCTTGAAACGTCGTCGGCGCAGCTCGCCCAACGCGAGATTCACTGCGATGGCGGCTGCCCACGTTGTGAAACGACTTTGCCCGTTGAATGCGTCCTTCTTTTCGTGCACGCGCACAATGGCCTCCTGCGCTAACTCATCCAGGTCGCCGTCCGCCAGCTGACGGCCGAACCCTTTTGCCAAAGCGCGCCGAAGATAATCTCGTAGCGACGCGAGGGCAGCGTTCTGGGTGGAAGCATCCGGGCTTCCCAGCTCGGAGAGCCAATCTCGCTGCTCAAGTGACACGCAACTACTGTGTAGAACTTGAGCAGCCGAGTCAATATGGACCTAGGCTCCAACGCCAAACTCCGAGACCGGGCACTTGATCGGTGCACCGTGACGAAGGTTCGCCGCCAAGTCACGAAGCGCAGTACGCACCCCCTCCTCGAGGACCGGATGATAAAATGGCATCGCCAGAGCCTGCTCGACAGTCAGTCCTTGCTGCACAGCCCAGGCCAAAAGGTGGGCAAGATGCTCGGCTCGTGGGCCAACCATTTCAGCACCGATAAGCCTCGCAGATTGCTTGTCAGCATAGATCCGAAGCCGGCCCCGGTTGATGGCGTGGACGCGAGCACGGCCCTGATCGCCATAGTCGACCGTGCCAACCACAGCCTCGCAATCGTTTAGGCCGCGATAACCCTTCCCCACGATTGCAATCTGCGGATCAGAGAAAACGATGGCAAGCGGTGTCCGCCGCGAAACTGCTTGAATCTCCGGAAATCGTGCGGCGTTGGCTCCCGCGATCCGTCCGTCATCAGATGCTTCATGCAACAAAGGATGGAGATTATTCACATCACCGGCCACAAAGACAGGGCCAGTGCCGAGCTGAAGAGTGTCGGGGTCAATGTCGTAGCGACCACGCTCATCACGACGAATACCGAGGGCATCGACGCCAATATTATCAAGATTCGGCAACCGCCCAGCCGCCATTAAGATCTTGTCAAAACTCTCCGATCGCTCTTTGCCATCCGAGTCCACGAAGTCTAGACGTACTTTTCCATCGTGGGCAGCGACCTTGCGCAACTCGTAGTCGGGATGAAGATCGAGCTCACCTGCCAATATTTTGGTCGCATCTTCGAGCACAAGGGGATCGCCTATTGGACCGACCGCCCCCCCGCGACCCAGCAGTGTTGTGCGTACGCCCAATCGGTGAAATGCCTGGCCAAGCTCGAGTCCAATGACACCAAGTCCTATAACGAGCAAGCTTTCGGGAAGTTCTTGGAGCTCAAAGATATCCTCATTTGTCAGCACAAAAGACTCGAGCCCGCGAAACGGTGGCGGGACAAACGGACGCCCTCCAGTCGCGATCACAAGACTCTTGAAATGAACCTCGGTCTCCTCATTGACGAGCAAACGACCGTCTCCAACGACCCGTGCGCGTCCAACCAGGAGCTCGTCTTGTTGTTTTGCTTCGTCGATAACCTCGTTGACAAAGCCAACAAAACGATCGCGCTCGGCCTGCACGCGGCCCAGCACGGCGGGACCATCCACTCGGACACTTTCGGTATGAACGCCGAAGGTGGATGCCGTCTTTACGTGATGCGCAGCCTCCGCAGCAGCAATCAGCAGCTTGCTCGGCATGCAACCCACTCGGGCACAAGTCGTACCGAATGGGCCCGGATCGATCATCAAAACGCTCTTTCCGGCGCGCTGCACGGCCCGCCGCGCCCCAAGACCTGCGGTTCCAGCGCCGATGATAGCAACATCAATCTCTCTTCTCTTCGTCATGATCCAAATCTCCAATGTTTGCGCTAAGCGGCCTGCGATGCTCCACGTGCATACTCCCCACCAGTTGAAGACTCCTCTAAGTATGCAACGATATCATCGGACTCGGGCAGCAGTTCGATGCCGTCCGGTGTTTCAATACACAGGACGGGAACCGTCGTGCGGCCAAGAGTCTTCATCAGAAATCTCCTGGCGACATGATTTGCGGTGATATCGCGAAGCTCGAGCTCGATTCCAAGTCGGCTCGCGGCGCGACGAACTTTGTGGCAAAATCCACAGTAGGGCAGGTGATAGAGGCTGTACTTGGTTGTCATCATTTTGTCCTTTTGTATCGTTAGATACGTGGACCGATGATTTCTTACCCAAAAATTGCAAATACAGTAATAGCGGGCCCTAGTAAGGGTAAGGGTAAGGGTTAGCACTTCTAAGAGTTCGAAAAAATTACAATTATCTGGTATATGTATAATTCAATCGACAACGCTACATCTCGATTGTAAAGTTCTCGTACTAATGCAAATTCCTTGCATGCATTAGCGCGTAATTAATGGAGGAAGAATCATGTTGTGCCGAATTAGCCAGCCTACTCTTTGCACCCTCGCTTTTTGGATGATTACCTGCGGACTTTTTGCGCCTGCTCATGCGCAAACCTCAATCCCGCTCATCGATGATCAGTTTGAAACCGATCTCGATGGATGGAGATTTTTTGAAACCTTTCGCAATCGAACTGATTTTTCGCCCGCCCCGTACTCAAACTATAAACTACGCTGGCTCAAGAAGTCCCCTAACCCCGTTGATGAGACCTCAGGCCTCGCTCATGTGAGCGCACCAACCAAAGACGATGGCTGGGTAGTCGATGCCGGGATTCACAAAACATTTCCTGTCACCAACTTGGACCTGGATGCCAATGTAACACTGAAGATTCGGTATCGAGCCCAGTCTCTCTACAACGTGGGGAATCCATACATCGTGTCAAACCTCTACGTACGCGTGACTGATGCTGATCAGACCAATTCCTCCCCGCTTTTTTCTGCGCGCGTGAGTCCCATAACCTATCAAGACACCAAGTGGCAAATTTTCACTAAGAATTTCGACAGCACCGAGCTCCCCTCAGGGGTTCAACGGATCCGAGTCGAGTTATTTTTGGGAGATGATTGGATTGCGCAATGGAATCAGAGTTTCTCAGTCGATTCCTTTTCACTCACATTGAATCTATCGGGTGATACACCACCGGATGAAACCGATATCGATGAAGTTGATATCACAGGGGAGACTACAGACAGTGATGGGGATGGCGTCTTTGACAATATCGATCTCGATGACGACAACGACGGCATACCAGACGCAGCTGAGGGCGCTAACGGAGCAAATCCCGTCGCCGATGACGACAACGACGATATTCCCAACTACCTGGATCCAGACTCCAACGACTGTGCTGATACATTGTCAGATGGTGTGTGTGATTCGATCGCTCCCGCCTTCGACGCCAACGGCGATGGAGTTCCCAATCATCAAGACCTCGACTCCGATGGGGATGGCGTTACCGACCTCCACGAAGCTGGAAATCGTACCGACTCTGATAACGATGGCCGCTTGGATTGCGACGGCGGCGTTGATTCCAACGGCCTGTGTGACGAAGCTCGAGCTGCTCCAGCGCCAATCGATTCCAACCAAGACGGGATCCCAGACTTTCTTGATCCAACATCCGGAAACGACGACAGCTCAAACGACGACAGCTCAAACGACGACAGCTCAAACGACGACGACTCAAACGACGACAACTCGAACGACGACAGCACAAACGACGACAGCACAAACGACGACAGCTCAAACGACGGTAGCTCGAACGACGACGACTCAAACGACGACAACTCGAACGACGACAGCACAAACGACGACAGCACAAACGACGACAGCACAAACGACGACAGCACAAACGACGACAGCTCGAACGACGGTAGCTCGAACGACGACAACTCGAACGACGACAGCTCGAACGACGACAGCTCAAACGACGACAGCACAAACGACGACAGCTCGAACGACGACGACGACTCAAAAAGTCAAATCGACGAGAATGACGACAGTTCAGGCAAAACACCAAAAAGTGGTGGGTGTGACCAGGAAAACCAAATCAGTCGCGACAGCTCGATGTTTTTGCTGATCACGTGTTTGTTGATTGCTGCCTACTTGCGGCGCAAAAGAAGAGAGAGTGCTTTCTAAACACTGTAGATAGGCATTCAAATCCAAGCGCTCAAGTTCGGCGATAGAAGGGTCCTCCGGGAATAGCCTCGAGAGATGTTCGCGCAGTCGATCCACTGCTGCCTCGTCTGTCTCCACACAATCTGGTGCTCTATCGAGTCGCTTTCGCAGCTTTGCCCTGGAGCGCTGCTGCTCTTTGCCGTCAAGAATTCTGGAACGCCTCATGCGGTCCTCCCGTCTCCATGAAAAGGATCTGCATACTTGGCAAACAGTCTGCAGTATCTTGATCGCACCTCCGTTCTGGTAATGTCAGCCAAGCGTTTGATCTTGCAGTAGCGCTTGCTCGTAGCAAACGCGTGTAATTTTTCTTGTATTGTCGTCATTACGATACCTAGTCCTTTTCCCCGTGTCTATACAGAGGAACCTCATGCTCAGAGCAAGCGCAGCATTGCCAATGCCGCCAACCGGCTCAACCTCGACTCAAGCACCCGGCGATGCGCCGTGTGCGAATCAGAAGAACTAGATAAACACCAAAAACATGATGCATATACCCTAAACGCCAGGGTGGCACTCGTCAAGCGCTTTTTTTCGTAACCCGCGCAAAGCTTTCTACGACTTCACAAAAATAGCCATTTTTGCAGGAACCGCTGGCAAAACGCCCCGTTTTTAGGCCACGATTTGGGGCCTAGGTATTCATCGATGTTAGTCAACGTTACCAACGCAGAACTCGAGAGCAGCGCACACCCAATCCAACCGGGCTCCTTTGAGCCTTCGCGTCATTTTTATCCACGCGCGCTCAACGCACAACTCCATCCACTCGTACGCTTCTTTTTGCTTCTTAGCCCGGCACGAATCGTAAATCGTTACACGCACCTCAATCCGCGCGTCGTGCCCGAGCGACTGGCTGAGATTCTCTCCTATCAACCAAAGTTCTTCCGCTGGGCGGGCGCAGATCTGTTTCATGTGACCACAGAAACTGGCAACCGGCAGATGGTCGTTCTCGAGACAAACTCGTGTCCATCGGGCAATAAGTCGATGCCAATCCCCTCTGACGACCAAGAGGAAGGTGGGTATCGAACCCTCATGGAAACCGCCTTTCTCCCCCTTTTGTCGCGTCGAGGTCTTCCCAAGGGTGGACTCGCGATATTGTACGACAAAAACTCAAGAGAAGTTCATGGCTACGCCTCGGCACTCGCAGATCTCACCAATGAACCGGTCTGGATGACTCCTTTCCCTGCCGATGCTGACTCGCCCGCCGCCCGCTTTGATGAAGGAGTTTTGCACGTTCGTAACGGTGATGGAGATTGGCACCCGATCCGTGCGGCAATGCGCTACGTAACCCAGAAACCGTGGTCCAGAATTCCGATCTCAACACGAACCTTGGTATTTAACCCGGTTATCGCATGCCTCGCAGGTGGCAGAAACAAACTCGTCGCAGCCAAAGCATACGATTTCTACAACGCTGAGATCATGGCCAGTGGATTGGAAATCCGTGCCCCGGAGACCGTTCGAGATGTCCGCAAAGAAGAGATTCCGCTTTGGGTCAACCGCTTTGGCGGAAACGCTGTCGTTAAAATCCCGTACTCAAATGCGGGTGTCGGTGTCTACACCATTGTTGGTGATGATGAGTTGACCCGGTTTATGGAGACTGAGCAGCGGTACGATCAATTCATCGTGCAGGCCCTTGTTGGAAACCACCGTTGGAGCTCAATGACTCGCCGAGGCCGTCTTTATCAGGTAGGAACGGTTCCTAACAAACGCGGTAAAATCTACGTTGCAGATCTGCGCATGATGGTGTGTGCGGGACCTCAAGGGTTCCGCCCTCTGGCAATCTATGCTCGCCGGGCCAACACGGCATTGCCTGCGAGTCGCTACAGTGGCGCATCCTGGGACGTCCTTGGCACCAATCTCTCCGCCAAAACCGACGATGGCTGGTCTACGGATACCGATCGGCTCATGCTGATGGACCGACGTGACTTCAACCAACTCGGACTTGGCCTTGATGACCTGATAGAGGGCTATATTCAGACCGTTCTCTCTGCCATCGCCATTGACCGACTTGCCCAAACGCTCATCAATCAAAAGGGGAAACTACGGCGTAGACTGTTCCGCTCACTCAATGACGATCCGCGCTTGCAGGAGGAGCTATGCCCGTAACGGTTCCCTCTCTTAAGCTGGATGATCTCGCGCGAGGTGAAGTACACAAATTGTGGGTGACCTTGGCCCAGGATGCGGCGGGTAGAAATATAAGCGTTCCCGTCATCGTGGCGCGAGGGCGGCGTGAGGGACCGGTCTTCGGAATCACCGCGGTCTTACATGGCAACGAACTCAATGGGATTCCGATCATTCATGTGCTCATGAACAATGTGGATCCAGACGAGCTAAAGGGGACTATCGTAGCCATCCCCGTCGCGAATCTTCCCGGCTACCTTCACGAGCAGCGAGAGTTCCCGGATGGAGAGGACTTAAATCGAATCATGCCCGGCAAGCCGGATGGGAATATTTCGGAAATATATGCCGACCATTTCATTTCGCGCGTTGTCCACCATTTCGATTTCCTTGTCGATCTCCATACAGCGAGTTTTGGCCGCGCAAACTCGCTCTACGTCCGGGCCGACATGTCCCGAGCAAAAACTGCGAAGATCGCGCGACTCATTAGTCCCCAGATCATCGTTCACAATCCCGGAGGGGATGGAACCCTGCGAGGTTATGCAGAGGATAGCAACATCCCTGCAATTACGGTTGAAGTTGGCGATCCTCACCGTTTTCAGCGCGGCTTGATTCGCTCTTCCCGTCTTGGCATTCAAGCGGTTCTCGACGAGTTAGGAATGTACGACCACGACGACGATGACCCCGTAACGGAAGATTCGGTTGAGTGCAGCCACTCCTACTGGATGTATACCCAGGAAGGTGGGGTTTTGCGCGTGAGTCCTAACGTTGCAGAACCAGTTGAGAAAGGTCAACGCATTGCCACCGTGACTGACCTATTTGGGCAAACAAAAGCCGAATACCATGCGCCGGAAAGCGGCATTGTGATTGGTAAGAGCACAAACCCGGTCGCATCGTCCGGAGCACGCATCCTTCATTTGGGCGTCATAGGAACACCACCACCGGCTTCGCGAGAAACATATGGCCGTGCCTGCGATTAGAACAGTCCGTTGTCGTTCTTTGATTCTGCGGTGACGACTTGAAGGACATCCCAATGCTCCACTACCTTTCCATTGTCATCGAAGCGGAAAATATCGATCCCCGCGTAGTCTTCGTCCCCCGGCCATTGTTGGTGGCAATGTAGAACAACGTAGTTATCTTCGGCGATCGCTCGTTTGAATTCTGTCTTCTTGCCGGGATACCCCGCTGCCATACGCTCAAAATACTCGATAAATGCTTCCTTGCCATCCGCGACATGTGGATTGTGCTGAATGTACTCGTCGCCAGCATACTTTTCGATGGCCTCACGTGGTTTACACTGGTTAAACATCAGGTCATAGAACGCCATGGCATTGCTTTTATTTTGATCCGTCTTCTCACTCATAATCAGTTCTCCAAGCCTAGTGGTTACCGTATCCGAAATAAGCCTAATAATCCTATAGGAAAGATAGCATCAACGATGGTCAAATATTGGATACGCAGAGTGCATTATTGTTGTGCTCCCCTGATGGTCCTAGCGTGTCGAGTTGCATGTGCGTACAAAGCCCTGACGACAGGTTTGATTTGTTCAATTTCTTCCTCGTTTTCTCAGAATTGGTATCATCACCGTGCACGACAGTCGAACTCATCGCAGTGGTGGCTCCTTCGGACGCTCTTGCGCAGTCACGGAAACCAGTTCGTGATGAGGAGTTATGTGAACACACAGACATCGTCCTGTCAGAGCCCTCGAACGGAAAATCGCCAACGAAAGCCTCTCCGAGTCTTGGCAAGCGTTGGCGAATCAACGACTCGGAAGTTCGATACCAACTCGTCCGAGCGGGACTTGGCTGGGCGCGTTTGCCCCGTCACCAGGTCGAAGATGATTTGCGACAGAAGACACTCGTTAGACTCGCGACCAAACGCTACGGACGAAAAAACACCTCTATCGAGTTACACACAATCTATCGAAGAGAGCACCCACCGGGTCCAGCAGGACGATGGTTCTTGAAGCGGGTGGCAGCGAATACTACTCCATAGGCTGCTTATGCGGACAGACACTCGTGGAAGTAATAACAAAGGCCGTCCGGAGCGACGACAAAAAAGACCTGGTACTTATCGCCATCGCGTTGGTCGATACGCCAATTGCCAACCGTCGCACCTGAGGCTTCGAGCTCCTGACGCAGCGCTTCGATCCCGCTCACGACGATGGCGGCCCCGTTCTGTGAGCTGTCTCCACCATTCTCGGAGAAACCAATTCTAACTCCGTCGCGCTCAAGAACGACGTTTCGAACTGGAGTATCAGAACGCTTCACCTCTTTCATGGCAAAGGTTGAAGCGTACCATTGAGAGGCATCGTCAATACTCTTGACCGGAAGGTGAACCACATCCCCACTGTATGCCGATGCTTTTACGAATTTAGGTTTCTTTTCCAAAGCGGCTGAACATCGCATTGGAGGCGCGGGGCTTGGCAAGCACGGTCCCCGGCAAATGCTTACGTCAAGCATCATAGCCCGTGAAGATCGCTTGGGGAAACAACCTCGAGCTCAGTGATTCGATCAAAGTCCCTGTCACTGGTAGCAAGTGTCGTAATCCTAGCGCTAACTGCTGTAGCAGCAATGATCGAGTCATTGGTCATGAGACCAAAGCGTTGTCTCAACTTGTCTGCTTTCAACAATAGCGACAAATGAAAGTCTAGAACCTCGATTCCCATGAGAGGAATCTGTGATGCATAAGAACCGCTCCTAGCAATTTTGTTTAACACTTCTGGTTTTTTTCTGAGTTTCTTTACGACGTTGCCAGGCGAAACGAACCCTGAGAGACTGCTTCAATCATCATGAGACGATG
Organism: Kofleriaceae bacterium; assembly: GCA_965223575.1. GTDB lineage: Bacteria > Myxococcota_A > Polyangia > Haliangiales > Haliangiaceae > CBDCWZ01. The sequence continues at coordinate 513 of CBDCWZ010000083.1, read as the reverse complement.
CGTCACTTCCGCCAAAATGGTTACACAAGTAGCACCACGGATCGCTCCCGATTCGCATCGCTGTAATAGACGTTGACACTGTGTAGAAGCACCAGTGAAGTGGTAAATAAAAATCGGCGCATCTAAAAAAATGGCACTTCCATCCTCAATACCGTCAAGCTCCAAGAAAGTCCTCTTCCTCCTCGAGGATAGGAGTTATTATCGTTTCAGACGCATCAACAACCCCCCATGTACTGGCAACAACGCCTCCAATGCCCCCGGGAGTCCCCTGTTGATCTAAGTATTCAGACAGTGCGGTTCCAATAATTGTGCTGATGTGTTTCCCCTGGCGAACAGCCTCTAACTTAGCTCGCTTAATGAGTAATTCATCAAGCTGAGTGCTGACCTTGCGCTTCATATTCAATAACTTTATCAAGAATTGATCTTGAAATCAAGATACAATATTCTTTCAATAAAATCATATACTTTACAATTTCCCAATAACTGCTTGTCATTGGCGTCTTATCTATGAGC
>CBDCWZ010000082.1:0-20726 GCA_965223575.1 Kofleriaceae bacterium | reverse complement strand
GGCTACGCCTGGCGCGAAATGACCAGGCGAGTCATCCAAACACCCAGAGTGCGAAAACAACCGGCGAAACCTATTTTTCTACCCGCTACCTTCAGAAACACCGTATTTAACACCAGTCACCTAGGTGATAGGTGTTGGTGAGCGCAGCATCCGCGGCCACTGTCACGCAGCTAAGAAGGGCTTTGGGAATGATGTGTTCAGAGTTTGTGTCTACAGCTCGCTGGGGCCAAAAACGCATTGGGATCGACGTGGTCTAGCCATCGGCACTATTGCGATCCGCAGACCGCTCCTGAATGGTTGGATGTAGCGCGGGGCATGAAACTTTGCAGATTTGGTCATGAAGCGAAAGATCGTCGCTCTTTCGACGACTGTGTCAACTCGTTCGCACATGACCCCATTGATCCAATTTTGACTGGAAGGCAATCGACTGAGGTCCGTACGGAAGCTCGAAAAGCGCTACAATTGCCTGTAGAGCTAGAATCACCGGTGGTTCTAGCTGGCTCGGCCGTTTTTGGATTGGTAAGTCGTCCGGATGCGCTCGTAAGAAAGCATCCGTGTGGATCGATTTCAGATATTGTTCAGAAAGTAATAGATGATCTAAATATTGACAGGAATGCGCTTTTGGCTGGCAATCGAGCTCGTTGTTTTGGTAGCGCGCGGCGTTTAATTCTAATGATTGCATGCCGACATTTAGGCTATCCCGTCGTTGAAGTAGCCCGGGTGCTAGGAATCGCTTCTTCTTCTGCATCAAACTTATTGAATCGTCGCCCTCACCAATGTGAACTTCTGGTCTCTGTCGCGAAAAGAATTGCTGATGACCTGCGTACACTGGCATAGCGGTAGAAAGGAATGGAAAGAAAGAACCGTCCCCTGCCTTCTCCTGCCTTCTAGGGACACCACCAGGCGCGGGGGTTTTTGATACATTCAGGGAGGGGACGGGGGACGACCTTGCAGGTAGGGAACTTATATATCAAATGCGAGTGCCACTGGGACCATTGGGACCAGCCGTCCGCGCCACAAGTTCGTGTATCCCACTTGCGCTTGGCCGCACAACTTGCGGGAGAACTCGAAGGAGAATTCTCTACGAGAATTTCGTGAGAATATATATACCTCCCCTGTTCTTGTGATGGGAAGTACTTTGTTATCAGATTGTCCTCCGACTGTTCTCTAACGTCGGTGCCACTATCGAGCATAATTTCAATCGTCGTATTATAAGCGCATTCTCCTGGCACAGGCTTAGTGAGGGTTATGCAATCTTGAGCCTCCAGCCGGTCGACATGATCTGAAGCCTCCCATTGTTGGTCATCAGACCAAGAAACCTCAAAGTTGGCAGCGACATCATTCCCGTCGTTGCAAACAATGAGAGAATACTCTTTGTCGTCTATGTTACGTGTCACTCTCCGAGCGACAAGATCGGGTAACGCATTTGGGGGGCCATTCAGTCCGGCAACAGCGCCTGTGTCAACCGACGACCATACACCTGATAGCGTGATGTCGCTGGGCACCCCAGGCCCTGTTGTGACTTGGCCAACAACTTCCATTGCATCAGAACTCCGAAATAGTATTAGATTCGTACGTCGAAACCATCTGACATTCGATTCAAGATCGCTATTCATCCATGTATCGACAAATCCGCGATTCAATAGCATCCGATAGTCTGATTGTAGCCGAGAATCAAAATCCTCCCTTGGTGTATCGGTGCTAAAATTGCCGACAACAATAAGGGGAAAGTCTCTGTCACTTCCATACATTTCCTCTAGCCGGCGCATTTGTTGTTCGCGCATATCTGAGTCTTTGGGGGTTACATGCACATTGAGAAATCTGAGATCGGTGTCTTTGATCCTCGCCTGCACGAAACCCAATTCCCAGGTGGAGGGCGAGACAAAGTCTTCCAGGTAGGTAACCGGTGCCAAGGGGCTGGCATCGACGTTTTGATGCGCGAGAATAACGTTGCGATCCGTCAAACGCAGGTCTATATTTCCCCCTGATATTGTCTCTACCGAGATTTCAATATCGGACTGTGGCAGCTCTGTAACGACCTGGTATTGAAGACCACGTGCGACAAGAGCGTCCAGTAGTAATCGCAAGAAGTCTGCTTCAAGCTTACCCGCCGAGCCATCACGCGGCTGGCTATGTACCTGAAGAACTTTCTGGAGGCCGATTAGATCCGGTGTTGCGGTTGCAATCTCCTCTGTAATCTCTTGTACACTTTCGTGTAAAATGGAATCTTGAATTCCATCCCAAATCGCCTGTCCATTCTTTTGGGAACTATCTGATCCCAACCCGCGATGCATTCTTCGTGTCATGACTACGATGCCTGCGCCTTGTCCGATTGCGGTATCGAAATCATTTTCGATGGTTTGTTGCTCCCTATCAAGTTGAATGTCGGCGATCCGTAGCGTTCGGGTTTGCGCGGGTAACAATTCATCTCCGGATGAAAAAACAACGATTCTCACCGCGGTGACATTCGCCAGAAGCGACTGCAAGTTCGCCTCGCCACCAGTGTCAACAGCCGGCAACGTTCTGTGAAACCCACCTGCAACACCTTCGATAGTTCCGACAAGGTCAACAGTAACCGTGGTCAAAGTAGATGAATCGCCCAACGAGTAAACCGGAAGATCTGATAAACGAACGCGCTCATGTTGAGACCAAGTGCTTCCTAATGACGGGTTGCCCGTAATGCCACCATCGCCAATCTGAATCTCAATGGCAATTTCAGCCATGGAGTCGGAAGCATCCAAGTCTGAGGCGACCTTGTAACGGATTGCACCGAAACCGCGAGCGTCGATGGAATTCGACGCTCGGTCTGGATTGGTTCGCGCTTCCTGGGAAGAAACAAAGGTCTTGACAATTCCGAGGAACGTCGCGTCAGGGCGGAACCCATCCGTCGAAAGGGTAGCCGGCGTCTTGAACAATTGACTTAAATTGAGTAGTGGATTATCTGGATTGCCGCCAGCAGAAAACTTACCAAGTGCGGGACCAAACGCCGTGAGGTCTCCCCCCGCTTGCTGTCCGTGGCTAAAATCCTCAATTTGCTCCTGTAGAACGCAAACCTCCTCGTCAAGGTTACGTTCGTCTATTATAGAAACCGTCACGCAGAAAACAGTTTGGTGGTTTGTGCTTGGGAACGTGTACATGCTAACGCCCGTTGCATCGGTTCGGGCGCTACTCAAAATTGTTGGGCTCTCCGAGGACGTTGGAAGCGGGAATGGCAGGGGCGGACGAACGTTTGGATTTATGCTTCTCCTTGTGAGTGAATACTGCACGTTTAGCTCTGGTATACCGCCCAGTGCGTCTTCAACGCGAGCATACAGCTTTGTGTCTACCCCTAGCCCTCCAGGTACCAGTACGCGTTGTTGATCAACCGTGAGGCGCCGTCGGTTCTCAACGCTGATATCGTCAAGTTCGATCTGAATTGGCACCTGGATATTGTTAGGGCGAGAAATCACGAATCGAATGGTGGTTACCTGGTCCAACAACGGTGCTAAGTGCTGGTGTTGCGAAGAGTCACTAGGTTCCGCGACTCGTATGAACCCACCATCAACGCCACCAACCGTCCCCTCTAACCAGGCCCGATACTCAACAAACCTTTTGAAAGAACAAAAATCGCAGCCGGGCTGTGTTTGGGCCCATGTACTACCCGTGGCCATCGCAGGTGACGAGGGGTCGCGGTTCCCTCCGTCTCCAACGACGATCTCGAGGCGTAGCTCACCGGCATCTGGGTTGTCGGGAAACAAACTTCTCGCCCAATAGGAAATTGAGTTAACCCGACTTAGGTCGATATGGGATGGGTTTCCTTCACCGTCGAGAAATCGCTTCTCAACACCAATAATCGTATCGAAAACACCGCTACTCCGACCGAAAACAAGTGCAGAGTCGTTTCCGGTAACCGGATCAGGATGATGTCCGTTCCCATCGTTTTCTTGGATCTCGATTTGAACAGAGTCGCCAATCGGTGCCCAGACACCAGTGGCATTCAGGTCCACATTGAAGTTATCTATATAATTCTGAACAATGACAACATGTTCTGGCTTGAATCTTTCCCAATCCGGTGTCGCCGGCGCGATTGTGATGTCTTTGATTACTGGACCGTTTGCGCTTTCATAGTTCCACGTAGCTTGCCCAGTCGAATCGGTTACAACAATGCTATTCGTCGGGTTACCACCTGAAGGTGTAAACAATAAAGGAACCCCACCAATACCTACGCCGAATTTGTCCTCGACGCGCGCAACAACCTCGACGCTGTCATAGTTGGCAACAAACACGACCGATCGCTCGACAACGATGCGCAGCATTTGTTCATCCTTGTTGGGATCTGTCCCAGTGCTAATCTCAAAATCATCGCGCAAACCATCTCCATCACTGTCACTGCTTGTCGGGTCGGTGTGATGAATCGTGACCTCATCGAAATCTGTTAGTGTGTCATCATCGCTGTCGCGGTCTCTGGGATTACTTCCCAGTGCTGTTTCCTCTGTATCAGTCAATCCGTCGCCATCGCTATCGGTAGGAATGATACTTAATTGATATTGAATCTGTGCGTCTTCCCGATCGGCGTTTAAAGTAAGATACAGCGTGTCATCTTTAGTGGTAATGATATCAAACTGCACGCGGCGCGCGCCAATATCTTTCGCGGCTCTCACTAGTCTCACTTGCCCGTCCGTTTTTCTATTAAACACAAATAAATCGAGCCCCGGAGCAGCCGCGTCGCCGGTGAGCTCTATTGTTACTTTGTCACCTTGTTTCATGGCGATCTGGTATTGATCGTACTGGCCAACCCCCGGACCGTAGCTGATAGCCCCAGTGCCCGAGATAGGAGGCTCAAGTCGCGTCGCTTCAGTATTTGGAAGAAATCCATTGAAAGCATCTCTACCAGTGTTCATGTCGTTCTCTTGGGCATATTGAATGTCTAGTTGGTAATCGCCACCCTCCTCATCGCCTTTTTTATCTGCATCAATGACAATGTAGTGGAAACCATCCTCAGACACATTGAACCGCATATGCTTGGTATCAACGATATTATCTAACCTGATGATACGCTGCCGATCGGCTCTGTAGATGAACAGATCAATCTTTGTTGTCCTTCGAGAGGGTGTAAAGGTAACAGAAAGTTCGTCTCCGGCGCGAACGAAAAAACGATACTGATCAAACTGCTCATCTCCCGCGACGTAGCGCAAGTACCCACTACCAAAAGAAGGAACGGGAATCAAAGTGGCTCGATCGTCAGGGTCATAGCCGTCAAAGGCATCATCACCGGTTCCCATATCATTTTCTGGTGTACCCACCCCGCTCATCTGCTCTAGAGAGGAACTGCTTTGAATGTTGGTAGTGGCTACATCGAGCTCGTTGGGCGTGAAACATCCGGTAAACACAATCAATGTTGCCAAAAGGCAGCAACTACAGCTTTGTTTGGTGTTAAGCAAGTTTCCTAGATTCCTTGCACTCATGAAAACAATGCATATCACTGTCTCTTTTAGTTTCTAAGCCCTTTTCTGTTTCTAGTCCCTTTTTTGTGAAATGGAGACTTAACCCTGCTAAAGATCACATTGTCCCGAAAGGCTAAAAAAAATTGCATGCGGGGATCCACAATGTGACTCGCTGGAATGCTTTCCACGCAGAGGGGCTGTCGAATGTGCCGATAGAACTCGTAGGTGCCAGCATTTTAGTACAGGGAATGCGCAACGATAACACTGAACTTTCTCTGAATTCTTGGACACCTGACGAGGTGCTATCCTCGGGAAAAGGAGTTCAAAAATGGGAAGGCGAAAACAGCATACGGAAGAATTCAAACGGGAAGCAGTTTTGTCTATTCGTGACCCGTGGGGAACAGCTAGCCAGCGCGATTGCGAAATCACTCGGGGTGGTCTTCAGCAGAAAATTGGTTGTATGCTAGCCCGCCGCTGAATGACAATGAAGTCAAAGCGATCGCGTCCTCTATTGGAAAGTACAAATCCGAAGAGGCGCAAGTAATGGCTGAGTGGTTTGTTTGGAGCGTTCCGCTGTAGCTGACTGGAAAGATCCAATACCACTAATGGGTGGTGGAGTTGCTCTCCCACCCGTTCCCAACAGAGGTGTTTCCGGCAGTCATCAGGGAATTCGTAGAGGGGGTTGCAAAGTCAACGCAAACTCCCCCTGATATGGCAGCAGCATTAACGTTGGGCGCTGGCAACGGTTTGCGCTAAACAAGTAAAGGTCAACGTGAACGGGCAATAGATTGAGCCCGTTTGTTTAGCGGAAGCGCCCCAAAGAACGAAAGTACACGAGCGGGGACACAGCAGGTGTTTCATAGGCTTTTAGAACGTTTGCGTGCCCCTTACCCAGGGGTCGGTCAAGAAGCGAAAGGAGGTACCTGTTTTTCAAAGTATTTGCAGATCTGTTTTTAGGCCTTGTCGCGAATAGCAACAAGCCCTAGGAGGTGAAGTCAAAACTCTCCAGCATCTAGCGATTCCATGCTTTCACCGGCTGGCGTGTCACGAAACGTATTGTCACTATCCGAATGGAATTGTTCCCAATTCCTATGGCTCGTACGAAAACGTCCGCGGCGCGCGACTTCCTACTTGCACCTGCAAGCTGTGGCGCGTATGGTGCCCACAATGGCTAAGCTTTCTCGTGAAGACGCGAAACAACGGATCCGCGGCACCGGGTTGCGGGCGACTGCGCCACGCGTCGCTGTCTTACGTCTACTTGAGGCCACGGACAAGCCAATATCCCATTCAGAGGTGGTTGACGCGATAGGCAGGGAGGAATGGGATCAGGCCACGCTTTACCGGAATCTTCTCAAACTCGTTGAAGTCGACCTGGCACGGGTTGCCAGCAAGGTAGGAGGGGTTGCGCGTTACGAGGCTCGAGGAGACGACGATAGCCCACATTCGCATCCTCACTTTTCTTGTAAGATCTGCTTGTCAGTTGCGTGTTTACCTGAAGCGAAGTTGGCAGGTTCGGTGAATCGCCGTTGGAACCGGTCGCTAGAAAACTCCGAACTGCAACTGATTGGCGATTGTCCCGACTGTCTTGCCAGGCAGCGTGCGAGCCGTAAACCCGGCAAACGCCGGCAAAAGCGGTAACGTATCCGGGGCGGGCACGCACCCGTTGGGTATGCGCCCTCCTAACCAACTCCCTCTGTAAGTGGTTGTTTTTCGGAGATCTCAATATCGAATCCGAGTTGTTGAATTCTCCGCATGGCTATGCGCCTTCGCAATGTGTGCTCACATAGAACTACTTCGTCATTTGGAACACATCCTGAGCATTCTTGATGGCGGCGGCACGACCGACAAAGATAACGTGGTCACCCGCTTCAATGCTCGTATTTCCGCGCGGCGCTACGAACTTCTTGTCACGGATCACCGCGGCCACAACACACTCTTCCGGAACCGGAATGCTCTTAATTTGCGTGTTGGCGACCTTGGCACCCTCGGGCACGTAAACACCAGCTAGGTTTGCGACGCCCGCGCTGATCTCGAAGAGCTCTGCGACGCCCGGGCGGTCGAGATAGTTCTCAACCTGCGCTGCGGTAGCCCAGGGCGCGCTGATCGCGACAATGTCTGTGTCTTCAAGAAGCTCGCTATATTCATGCTCGGCAACGATGGCGATCACGCGCCGCATGCCCATTCGTTTGGCCTGCATCGCCGCAATGACGTTCTGGTTGTCGTCATTCGAGGCGGCGATCGCCACGTCGACATTGTCGATGCCGACCTGCTCCAGGATCTCAATTCTCGTCCCATCTCCGTGAAAGATCGGCACGCTATAGCGTTCCTCGAGATCCTTACAGACCTCCTCACTCTTCTCGATGAAGGTGATCTGATGTTCATGAGATCGGAAAACCATGCGGTGTTCATCCTTCGCCATCAGTCTGTCAGCGATACTCTTTCCAAGGCGTCCGCCGCCGATGATCAGAACTCTCATACTTTCCTTCCTTTTCTGACGCAGCCATCGAAGGATACGCCGTGCAACCTCAGGCGCCTCGCGAACCATAGCACGGTTCGCCGGACGCATGAGAAAGATCGCCGCTCCAGTTAGCGCGAGTACTCCCCCTAGCAGAAAAGCACTCGGTTCGAGGGCCGGCACAAATGCCCAACAAGTGACCACCCCTATCAAAGGCAGCCATGGAAACCAGGCTATATTGAAGGGCCGGCGTAGATTCGGCATCTTCTTCCGCAAGGCGATGACAGTTGCGTTCACGATGCCTTGCCCAGTCAGGTAGCCGAAGGCGCTGACCGAGGCGACAAGTGCCACGATTCCCGTGCTGCTGAACACCACAACGACAATCGCGCAGACGAATAGTGCCAGATGAGGGGTCTGGTAGCGCGTGTTGAGCCTGCCGAGCCTGGAAGGGAGGTGCCCATCGCGGCCAAGTGCGTACAAGATGCGAGCGCTGGCGCCCAATGTGACGCTGAAGGCTGAGAGCGAGGCCATGACGGTTGCAAAAATGCCGGCCAAGCGACCCCACACACCGAAAAGCCTTTCCGCGGAGAAAACAAACGGTACTTCGCTCGCTGCCAGCTCTCCGTAGTTTACCGCGCCCATCATCACCAACACGACGCCCACATAGATCGCCAGCCCCACAGCCAATGTAATCGCGATGGCACGGGGGATTGTCTTGCCTGGCTCGACAATCTCCTCCGCCGCGACCGTGATCAGGTCGAAACCCACGAAGGATACGTAGATCAGCGCCATCGAGGGCAAAAACGATCCCCACCCCATTGGCGCGATCGGGTCGAGGTTCTCTGCTTGAACGTCGAAGGCCCCCAGCACTGCGAACGCGACGAGGATACCGAGCTCGACGACGTTCATCACTGCAATCACAACGAGCGACTGGCTGGCGCCGCGAAGGTTGAGAAAGAGAAAGATCACCGTCACGGCGATGGCAACCGCTGGAATTTTCGCGTCGGCCCAGAAGTATTCACGCACCGTCAGGGCGAAGATCAACGCGTACATCGAGCACGCGAGCACGTTCCCGATCCAGAAGAACCACCCCGTGCAGAACGCAGCGGTCTTGGAGGCCAGGCGGCTCACGAACGAGTAGCCACCACCAGCGATCGGAATCGAGGCACCAAGCTCGCTGTAGCTCAGGGCTGTGGGGATGACGATGAGGCCGAGCGCCAGGTAGGAGAGAACACCGAGTGGTCCCACGAGACCCGCGAGCTCGCCGGGAAGAGCGAAAATGCCGGGCCCCATCATCGCGCCGATCCCGATCATCACTGCCATGAACAGGCTGATGTTCCGCTTGAAGCCGACTCTTTGCTCGCTCATGCTTTGCTGGCCACCCCTGGTCATTAAGTGATAACATGCCTTCGCGGTTCGTGGGATGCCGCAGAGCAGGTTATGCTCTGGATGGAGCCACCGAGGTGCTCAATGTGCTGCTGCGTCCTCCCCGAGAGACATCACTTCAGAATTTTATTGGACTGCACTTCAAGGTCCGCCCCCCTTCTAGGTAGCAAGCAGGGCTTCAACAGCAGCCGAGCGCTCCAGGAGCGGCGCATCCAACAATGCATCGAGGTGTTGTTTGGAACGGGGCATGGTTGAAGTATAGCGCACAGCTCCCCGATGCTTTTCTTAGAATCGCGAACATCCTTGTAACTACCCAAAGTTACTGACCACACGGGACAAGCTTTGCCCAGTTTGCTATTCGTTTCGATTTGGTAGTTTCTGGTGCTTTTTGGAGTTTCTGGCTGAGGGAAAATCAAAAACGAATCGCCACTACGTAGCAAAACATTTCGTGGCAAATTTACCAGACTTAAGTCAACTCAACGGATCTGGACGGTACCAAACGGACTGAAAACGCCGGGAATCACTGCAAGGTGGTATCCACTCGCCGAAGCCCGGCTAGCGCATTAGAGCAATGCTGGTAGCGGGGCCAATAGCGTTCAGGCTGTGGTCCACAAATGTGGAAACGGTAGTAACCGGTCTGGGTTGTCACCGTTTTGGATGCCGTAAGCTGCACCGATCAGATAGGCAGTGGGATCCCATGTTGTTTCGCAGCGCCGTTTCGAGCAGTGAATAGCTCGTAACGTATCTAGGTTGCGTTCTTGCTCGATACGTTCACTCTGTCATTTGATCACACTTGACGGCCTACAGCAAGATCTTCGTCAGATAAAATCGGCGGACTCACTTGAAATCGTCCAATCAAATGACTGCCTTCTAGAAACAAAGACAGCTCACTTAGTTTCAAAGGCAGCTTTGCCCGATCTGTGTATTTCCATAGTGTGGCGAAACGGCCTTTCTCTAACCGCTTGGACAAAATGCATAGACCCGACCCATCAAACCAAAGCACCTTTGCGCGCGTCCGACGTTTATTCGTAAACAGCACCATCGTTCCTGATGTCAGATCGGTCCGAGTCGACAAATTCGCCTACGAAGTCGACGCGCCATGGGGCATCGGAAACGCACTATCATCTGGCCAAGATGGCTTCACGTTCATCGGTCAACCGGGGCAGCGCAAGCTGGTGCGAATTGACGCCGCGGGATTCCCGCGACTCGCTGATGTCGTATTTGACGAAGCGATAAATGGCCCGCTGCTTGACATCGTTTGGGGCAACTCGCTCACCGATCCGATCCAGCTTACTTACGCGGTGTCCCATGACAAACGCGATGCCGAAGTCCACGTCATCGATACCCTTCGGGGGCGTCCGATCACGTTTGAGACCCGGTTTTTTGCTGGCACTGGCGAGGACCGAGGAGCTGCGATGACGACTCGCTATGTGGTCACCGAGGATTCGCGACACATCGAATTTGTCCGCGACGAGGCCCAAGACGTTACATTTACCTATCACTATCACGGAGACGAACGGTTGATCACCGTCGTCGCATCGCGCCCGGGAAATGGCGATTGGGAGGGCCAGAAGTTCCTTCAAGGCAGCTTCACTCATCATATTGATTGTACCATATGCGTTGAGAGAGTCACGTAATCCTATTTTAGTTCTGGATTCGCACCCTGGTTTCGCCGAGTTTGGACCCCTTGCGGGCCATGCAATTTTTGTGGGGGTTCGATAGGAGATGCTTGCATGCGCTAGAAACTGCGTGTCCTGAGAGCATTAGCGTTTGCATAGAAGACAGAAGAAGAGATTTTCCACTTAGTGGCAAGGGTGGAGTGATATGCATTGTAGTAATGCACTTATCCTGGGGAGTCTGGTGGTAGTTGTTTGCTGGTTTTGGGTTTGGGCTGCGGCCGACAAGGATTTTAAAACGCCCTGGAAATTGAGAATTTTTACGGTTTAGAGTTTGGCACCGAGGGGCACTTTGGCAATGCTATTGCTGATAGCTCTCAAAATTGGACATTTACGTTCCCGGTAGTCTTGTGAATTTGGTTGTCGCGTAGACATTCGAACGGATTCGTCGCGTTTCGGTCGTTTCGCACATGAGAACGGATCACGATAGTACGCGGGGAACAAGAAAGGATTGTGTTCTATGGCTCCAAACAATAGAGATAAGGACTCGGATTATCACAACCGGTGCTAACCGGAAGAAAAACGCTGTGGAAGTGTAGTTCGCACTCCCCAATCCACCGTTGTCTCCGCCATTCGTCGATGTCCAACTCGCACAGGTTTCGCCTGTCGCTGCTATATTGGGAAGCAATGCTCCACTCCAAACGAAATTGGCCTGTACGGTGTCTCCGGATGCAGATAAATTCAGGGGAGCATCGGTATCTCCCATCAGTACATCTGTCGCATTTGGGGCGAGTGGGATTCCATCTTGGCGCACCCAAGGCAACCCACCACTATCAAAACGCGATGCGGCAGTGGCCGTATCGGTGGCTAGCAGCGCGAGAAACGGGCCGCTAAGCCCAGCTGCAGTGGCTTCACTTTGGCAGTAGGAATCTGCAGCTGCTAGGCCCCCACCTGGTGACCACGGCGACGCGGAGACAAACGCCAAGCGTCCGCTCACAGGCGTGATTAGCAGCGGGGTATTGTGATCGGCTTGAAAACAAAATAGACGCTTTGGACTACTACAAGAGCCCAGTGTGCTAGAGAATGAGACGCTTCTTGCGCGATGTGGCAAACCGTACGTTACTAATGCGCCCGCTGAGGAATCCGTCCAGTTATTGCAGTTTGCGGTAACCACTCCAAAGGCATCCGTTCCGGTCGCTGTTTGGGAATTGGTCATTCCCAAATCCGTGCCTTGCTCTTGCTCGGTTACCCGAATCGGATGCAACAAGGGAGAGCTGGTAAGATCGCCGATCGTGTCGGCGACTGGTTTCCCATCAGGACGCACCCATCCCCGTGCGCCCGCAAAACGATCACGAGCGTTGACCGTATTGGAGGAAGCCCAAGCCAAAAATGTTCCAGGCATTCCCTGTGCATTTGCGAGATTCTGACAAATCGCATCCAATTCGGTGATACTGCCGACGTCACCAACAATTTGGGAGGTGCTGGTCACAAAAACTAAGTTGTATTGGGGAGGCGCCCCATCATTCGTACCACCATCCGCTTCTGTATCTTCTACCCCAGCGATCGTTTCAAAGCCAGTGCGCCCACAACTACAATACACAACAACGCAAAGGAACAACGCAACGGGGGCTCGCACCCCCTAAGTATAACTTCCAACAACCTGGTAAGTTGATCTCAATTTGATAACAGACCAAACACACAGACGCGCACCTGCTCCGCCAATACACGATCTGCTGCATGACCGATCGATCCTGAGAGGTCGTCTTGGTATTCGAGTCGGTCGGTGGTTGGCTTCGCTGTTGTTCTCCTGCTTGTAGGCGCATGTGGTTTGAGTTCGGAAGACGTTGCTACATTGGGTTGCTGCTGCTGTTTTTTTTGTGAGTTTGTGGAGCGGATTCACTGGAGGTAAGGTTTAGGTCATGGTTGGTGGTCGAGCCCCGACGCGACCTTGCCCGGGTCGATGGGCGGTGCATCTTTTGGCTTCGCCGTCGTACGTTCCTCTTTAACCTTTGCGATCGCTGGTGGATCAGATTCCAACTTCTTCCCCGACTTTGAACATCCAGAAAGCAGAAAAACAACTACTAGGATGAAAAATGACTTATGCATAATGTGCCTTCTGGTTTCGCACCTACTTCACACTGTTCTCACGATTCTCGCTGAACAAGACTGTTTGCAGTGCTGAAATATCCGACACACGAATTTGATCGCGTAGTTAGACGTCTCGTACCCACTATTACAGTAGTTACGACAAAATCTTGTCATTCTAACAGATGGCTTGAGCTACCGACATCACATATCGCTCGCAATTGCGTTACTCATTGGCTGTAGCCAAGAAACAGCAATTTTGTTGGAGGTCAGCCGTGCAGAAACATCCAGAGTTGTCGAGTGCGATCACTTGCGCTTTTTCGCCGGATCGACGGACATTTCGTCAGTAGAATACTCTCCTCGGACGATATTGACTGGACAGCCCGAGTTCGTCGAAAAGGTGATGTTGGAACCCGGTCGTGATGTGCGTGACGATCCGTTCCGGCTACTCGTACGACAAGGCGAGACAAAAAACAATGAGCTCGTCATCGCAGTCGGATGTTTTGATAACAACGAAAACCTGATGTCGTATGCTGTTCAACGACAACCAATTCGTTTTGTTGCCGATTCGGTACAACAATGGCCCCTGATACTGCAAGACAATAGTGGCGAAGCCAAGGTTAGTGCCACTGGATGTTTTGACCATGCCGGTGATGACATCCTCATCAATACCGTGCAAGATCTCGATTGCGATGGGATTCCCAACGACACCGATTGCGAACCCGCTAATGCGTTGGTCGGCAGTTCTATGGCGGAAATTTGTGATGGCATCGACAACAATTGCAATGATGTCTCAGATTTCCCTTACACAGAAGGTGGGTGCTATGGAACGGTTCCGGGGAGTCCTGAGGGGCTATCGTGTTTGATCGGTGAGAGGCAATGCTTGGAATCATCTGGTGCCGGTTGGGGAACGTGCCACGTCGAGGAGGAACAGCCTGACGTCTTATCTGGTGTTGTCGACACACTGTGCAGCGAAATCGATGGATTTTGCGCCACCCAATCCGATCCGTTTCGCTGCGCCAATTTACGGGCTGCCACTGAAACCCACAGCTGTGACGTCTACTTCTGTGATGAGCCCGGCTCGATCAAACCCTGCTACCGCCCATCGATTCCGTTGCCGACGGACGCAAACAATAACGGCAATACTTGCCGCTGGACGTTAACCCCGGCCGAATCTCATGGCCAACCATGGATACAAACCTCGGGTGACGGTGTTGTTGTGTGGTCCCCAAGCACCGGCGAATATGGCTCGGTTGCCAACGGCTGCGATGGACGGTTTAAGGTATCGGGATACTTTCCAAAGGACCTGATACCTCAATCCTATATGATTCACCTCAACGTCGACGGGCTAGCAACGAAGGCCATTCTGCTACGCCTAAACCCAGTCATCGTAACGGACAGCGCGGACTGTCCCGGCGGTGGCGCGGGTTCAGGTCTCCCGCCAGCAATCGTGTGCCCCACCCTAGCAGAGTAAGCTTCTTTACTCTTCAATATGGATTCCGGCGCCCGTCGAGCCACTTAGAGAGCAGCGTTTTCACCAGGATTCTCGTACATACGCTGCATGGGAAAATTTTGCAAACCCAAATAACCCGCACTCCGTCCCCTCTATTCTCCAGGAGGGACGGCGACACATTCCACTGCGGTATTGATGAGTCAAACACCCTTGACTGCCCACATGAAAGTTGAAGGGGGACGTTGTCTACCCGGGTGGCCACTTTACCCATAGGAAGGTTGAATAGTTCGCACTTACTCCTCGGGTCATAATTAGGGATTAAGAAGTACCCTTGCTAATATCATCAGATGATCCGACTTGGAACTTCCCTGCTTTGTATATTCGTTCCTTTGTCTTTTCAATCTGGGGTGGCTCTGGGGAGCATATTGACAACGCCACAGGTGATCCGTGGCGACATAAAGGTAGAGCGCGAGAGTCAGTCTGTTAGGATTACGCAGAGATCGCAATGTGCGGTCATGCGGTGGGACCATCTCTTTACGGGTGCCAGCAAACATGTTGTTTTTTTGTTGCCCAATTCGAATTCTATTACCGTTGTCCAGGACATGAGCGGTAAGTCAACCTCGATTGGAGGTGACGTCTCGAGCAATGGATCGATTTACTTTTTGAACGCGGATGGTTTCGTCATTGAGGAGGGTATATCTGTCGACACGAGCGGCGATCTGACGATAACCAATTCCGATCAAGGTGGGGGTTGCGGTGCAGAGAGCCCGACCCTCGCTCTTGGAAAACAAAGTGAAGGTAGCATCGTCAATCACGGAATTCTACGCGCACGTTCTGGGGATGTAGCGTTGGTTGCCAACGAAGTGAAGAACCGAGGAGTGATCAAGGCCGAGTCTGTCGAAATCCACACGAAGAGTGAGCTGGCGCGGACTTGGGCAATTGAGAGTAGTGGCGCCATCGAGGCATCTGGGGCGTCTGCATTGGCCGGACGCATCATTTTCGCCGCACATCGAGGCAATATTCGAATCGGTGGCAAGCTTCGCGCATTCAAGAGGAATGGAGATGGTGGGTCGATCTTTGTTGGTGGCAATCGGAGCTACGCTCTGCAGAAGCAAATACCCAATGCTCTCAACACGATTGTCCAAGAGGGGGCGACTATCGATGTTAGCGCAGCCTCGCTTTGGGGAAACGGTGGCACAATCGTCTTGTGGGCAGATCATCAAACTTCCTTTCATGGACGCATCCGGGCGCGGGCCGGTATCTTGGGCGGTCGGGGTGGTGTTGTGGAGGTCTCGGGAAAACAGCGTTTGCAATACGAGGGGCTCGCCGACTTGCGTGCGCCGAGCGATAATGACGGACATCTTCGTTTAGATCCGACCAACGTGGAGATCAAAGACGGAGTGGGACAACAGAACGTCTCTGGTCCAGCGGGGAACAAAATTGGCTCCAATGGAACTTCCCCAACGATAATCAACGCGGCCACCATCAATACGCAATTGGGTCTTGGCGACTTGACGATCGAAACCAATGCAGCTGGCGCCGAGCCGGGAAATATTATCGTCACAAGCGCCATTAATTGGAGCAGTAACAACACCCTCTCTTTTGATGCGCACAACAGCATCATTCTCAATGCGAGTGTTACCAGTACCGGTCTCAGCGCCATTTTGAATCTCTACGATTTTAACGGCGCTTCGCGCGGCGCGGGCGATATCACCTCCGCTCCAGGTACCACGTTATCCGCGAGTGAAATCAATGTGGCGACTGCTGGGAACGTTTCGCTCGAGGGCGTGGTGATCGCCGGTGTATTTCGCCTTCCTGGTAGCGTAAATGGTATCGGTGGATCGCTTTCCGCAGAGAATCCGGACAACGCCATCTCGGAACTTCGATTTGGCTCGTCAACCCGGCAATCCGGCAATGTTTCGGTGTTCGACAGCACTGGTGGAATGACCATCGGTTTTTCCGTTTTGGATACCCTTGGCACCGTCACCTTAAGAACAGTCGGCGACATGCAGCTCGCCCCTGGGGTCGTGATGACTACCGCGGGGAATATTCGCTTGGAAGCACTAGGTGGGGCTGTTGTCGCCGACGCGACCGCCACGCTTGTTGCGTCGCGTTATCTTATCTACGCCGATACCTTCACACAAGGTGGCATCGCCGCACCCGATTCCACCGAATTCGCCGATTATCCCGAAGACTCTGTAGGCAGCGGAAACGTTTTCTACCAACCCTCTGCAAGTGCATCCAACGATCCAGCACCAGCACCAGAGAGCGGTTGTGCGATCACGCAACCAGAGATAGGCTCCTTCTTGTTTGTGGTGTTTCTTTTTCTGCTCTATGTACGACCACCGAAGCAGCGACGACACGAATTGGTTTAGAGGACACACACCAAAACCAATCCTGAGTAGTTGTTCTATGCACAAGGCTCTACAACTGCCGGCTCTGGCCGCTCTGAAATGATTCTCGGATGGTTAGACTCACTCCGGGACTCACTCTGGGCGTGGCACCGGGATCAGTGGGCAGCTCGGTCGGGCGAACCCTAGAACACCAATCGGTTTGAACTCCCCCCAAACACGCTGTTTCGGCACCTTTTGGCTGGGCTCGTCGCTGTGCTCCTCCCAATACTTCAGTATTGTTGCGGTGCTCACTCCTCACGCACCCAAAATGCACGCGAAGCAACGCGTTTGATAGGAAATTCAAACCGATTGGTGTTCTAGGTAAATGTGATATGTTGTGGTGTGGAGCTGCCCCCTGCCGTCACCTTGTGTATCGCCAACGCAATGCAAGCCGAGGTGGTGCGTGTAGACCTGGTGCAGACTTTGTGGGGCGGCTATGGCAAATTGCTGCGGTGTCGCCTCCGAGGATGCACTTCGCCGACCGTCATCGTCAAATACGTACGATGGCCGACCGAGGCGGCGCACCCGCGCGGCTGGGATTCAAATCGCTCACACGAACGCAAGGTGCGGTCGTATCAAGTGGAAACGAGCTGGTACCAGCAGTATGCAAAGCAGTGCAGCGCAGCGTGTCGCGTGCCGAAATGCATCGCGGTCGGTAATGTAAACGACGAAGTTGTGATCCTGCTCGAAGACCTTGACGTCGCCGGATTTGGTGGGCGGTGTATACACGCCACGCAAACGCACATGCAGACGTGCCTGTCGTGGCTAGCACACTTTCATGCGACGTTTCTCGGACAAAAGCCACACAGGCTTTGGCCAACTGGTACGTATTGGCACCTCGCCACCCGGCCTGACGAGCTGGCGGCGCTGGCCGATAGCCCGCTCAAGACACACGCAGCTGAGATCGATCGTCGACTCTCCGCGACGCCATTCAAAACGTTCGTGCACGGCGACGCCAAGCTGGCCAACTTCTGCTTCAGCCGCGACAACGTCGCAGCCGTCGACTTCCAGTACGTGGGCAGCGGATGTGGCATGAAAGACGTCGCCTATTTTGTAAGCAGCTGTTTGGGTGAAGAAGACTGCGAGCGCCTCGAACAGGAGCTGCTCAACTACTACTTTGACGCGTTGGAACAAGCCATTACTACCACCAGAAGGGACGTCAACTTTGCGGCGCTCGAGCGCGATTGGCGAGCGCTTTACCCTGTGGCGTGGACTGACTTCTACCGATTCCTACAAGGTTGGAGCCCGGGCCACTGGAAAATCCATCAGTACAGCGAACGCCTCGCGCGGGAAGTGTTGACAACCTTGTGACGCTCACCAGTTCTGATCTCACAGCGCTCAGCGAGCGCGCATGCAGCGCGGCGCGCGCCGCTGGCACATTCATCGCCAACGCGCGGCCCAGAGTCGTTGAGGAAAAGCCTGAGGCGACAAGCGCCGCGTCGTCAGTGGTCACCGACATTGACCGCGAGTCCGAGCGCATGATTCTCGATGCACTCGCGCCCACAATCTCGTGCCACGACGTGGGTGTTTTGTCCGAAGAAACGCCTGACACCAAGCAGCGCCTCACGAAGCAATACTTCTGGTGCATCGATCCTCTGGACGGAACTCTTGCATTCGTAGAAGGCAACCCCCTCCCCGGATTCGCGGTATCCATCGCGCTCGTGTCGCAGGCGGGCACGCCCGTTATCGGCGTGGTTTACGAACCGACTTCGGGCACGTTGCATCACGCCGTCGCCGGGCATGGCGTATTCACCGATGGCGCACCCCGCGCACAAATCCGAACCGAGTCGAAAACGCTATCGGTGTTTTTCGACCGCAGCTTTCAGACCGCTCCGATGTATCAAGCGGTCCTCGATTCACTACACGCGGCAAACGACGACGTCGCAATCAACCTTGGTGCCGGCGCGGTAATGAACGCGTGCCGTGCTTTGGACAATGCGCCTGCATGTTACTTCAAGTATCCAAAGCAAACACGTGGTGGCGGCAGTCTGTGGGACTTCGCTGCCACCGCGTGTCTATTCGCCGAAGCCGGCGCAGTCGCCACTGACATTTACGGCCAGCCTTTGGAGCTGAATCGCGCCGATTCGACTTTTATGAATCATCGCGGCGTTCTGTATGCGACAGACCCCCAGATCGCGCAACTCGTGCGGAAGTTGTACACCGATGGGAAGGAGTCAGACCTGGGGGGATAGGTACTGCGTAGCCGCAGAGCAGAGAGCAGGGGGACCGTGTGGACTTGCCCCAAAAAAAGTGGTCGAGCAGCCGTTTGCGCATCCCACACATCGCCTTCCGTCGAATTGATCTCGCGCTCGTTCCGCCAGCGTGCCCAGGTTGCCGCGCAGAATGGCCTACTGAAAAGTAGTCTCGATGTGGCAAGGTTTGAGTTCCTGCATTCGTTCTGAAAAACTCAGGGGCATCGTCTGGAGTACGAAAAAAAGCCCATGAAAATCATGGGCGTAAGTCGTGGAGGCGCCGGGAGTCGAAGCCAGGAGTGACAAACACCACCGATGGTCAGTCGTTGTCAGACGTAGTCATTTCCGGTGGTTGGTCGAGCGTTGATAGCTCGATGAACTGTTGACTGATCATCAATAAAGATTGTCGGTTTTTCATAGGAATATACACGTGACTTAACTTCGTATCGTTGCCATTCCCCTTGAAAATCTCGGGTCGCATAGTAGACGGTGTCATCTCCTTGCTCACGAACCAGAACGTAGGCAACGTGAACCAGTTCTTGATTGTCGATGGCTATGGAAGGTGGCGAGCCAATGTTGATATATGTATCTGCAAAAGGAATTCGCCCGTTGTTGGGTTCGTCCTCGACAATGGACGGCGTTGTCCAGTCGCCATTCTCTTGTGTCATGTACAGAATTTGTCCCGAAGAACGATTGTTGTAAACGACATGTGGGGTGTTGTTGTTGTCAAGTTCTAAACCAAAATCTCGCACGCTAGCATCTTCTTGAAGCGGAACTGGATCCGACCAATCGGCCGCCACATATGATGTAGATGGGTTGCATTGGGAGACTTCAACGGTGTCGTCATCAGTGTTCGTCTTAATATCTAGAGTGAGATTGTATTGAATCTCCATATCCCCATTGTCGGCATCCACGACAATGTATAGTGGGCCATGGGGGCAGAAAGGACACCGATTCATCAGATTCGGCAGACGCTGTCTGCCGAATTCCCGCAACAACCCTGGCGGGGCTCACAGCCTTGGAATCGGCAGACAGCGTCTGCCGATTTGTATCTGAACGAGGAGTAGCAGTCATGGTTCGTTCCAACGAGAGAGTTTTTAAGGCACTGGCCCGCCAGGGCCTACTGGCCAGTAAAGAAGGGCCAGTTTATAGCGTTCGTCTAACGGAGGCGTCCCACGCTCCTGAGGCGGAGATTCTTCTTCCCGAAGGTTTCGCCCTGGAGAGCAAGGCGGTAGCACAGCTTGCGTCGTTTGCCTCGGTACGCCATCCGGCTGGAGGTGAGGTGCGAGCGGCATTCGCAACACCCGACTTCCATCCGGGTGCGACGGTTCCAGTGGGATCGGTCGTGGCCATAAGCAATGATCTGGTAATTCCCCAAGCTATTGGGACTGATATCCAATGCGGGATGCGGTTACACGTTACTGATCTATCAGTAGATCAGTTCATGAGCGGTAAGGCGAAGTTCATTGAACTGCTAAAGGGGGATCTTTTGCTCGGGACACGCAACTTGCCAATGCATGTTGTGGCGATGCAATCGATCTTCAATGGTGGCTGCATGAATTGGCTCGAAGCAGTCCGTCCAAATCCCTGGGGCGACTTGTCAACTCGGATATGTCCCAACTAGAACGCGACCTTGACCACGTGTACGGTATGGGCAGCTTCGATGGCGATGCAAAGTGGGCGCCTAGTACTATGGTTCCAGACAACCGCGATGTAGTGCGCG
>CBDCWZ010000081.1:0-71763 GCA_965223575.1 Kofleriaceae bacterium | reverse complement strand
AGGATCATTGTCGGTGTTGGGGTATTGCTCATGCTGCCCGGCGTATTTGGGGCACTGGGACCGTTGCTTCGATTTGGCTATCCGGTGCTTTTGATTATTCATAATCTCGCTTTTTTGGTGGTGCTCGTTGCTGTCATCGCATGCTCGATTGTGGCGCTTAGCCGCTATGTTCCCAAACTAAAGCCTTTGGACGAGGCGTATTCGCCGCTGTTTGCTGCGGTACTGTTGGGTTGGTTGCCATTGCAAGTGATCCTGCTGACCTTTGCCGGGACTGTGCATGGCGGATTCTCGTTGATATTGTTTGGACTACACGGCGTGGTCTATCTGTTTGGGTACTTTGGAATCTTGATGCTAACCGCGCCAGAGGCATACGACGAGGCGGTTCGTATCTTTGGCTCATCCTCCGCAAGTGGTGCGTCACAGGCAACATCACCGGCAACGGGGCAGCAAGCGGGATCGAGCGTCGCGTCATCAGTCGTTCCATCCGAGCACCCAACCATCATGAGTTCGGTGGCCGCCGGACAACCCCCACCGCCTGCGGCTCCACCCCAATCAGGAGCGGGCCAACCGATCGACCCAGCTTTGTTTCCCGGTCATGGTCCGCCACCGCCGGTTCCGGCTCCAGCTGGGTTTGGGCAATATCCGGTACCGCAAGGCTTCGCAGCGCGGTCAGAACCCGGCGTCGTCGATGAATCACTGCAGCCGCCCCCACTAGAGCCACCTCCAACCAATCCTGAGGTGCAACCAGGGCAGGGGCTGGGACCTCCGGATATACCAGAGGCACCAGGCTCGTCTTCCTCTCTTCCAAACCCCCCAGCAGGTAAATCGCCAGGGGGTGGTGGCAGCAAAGGATCGTAGCGGGTGGTGGTGCTTGCCTCTGGGTCTCCGCGTCGCCGGGAGATGCTGGAGCGGCTGGGCATTGTGGTTCGGGTTGCGCCCGCCGACATCGACGAAACGCCACTTTTGGGGGAGGCGGCAGTAGAATACGCTCGTCGTCTCGCCAACGCAAAGGCGATGGCGGTGTGCTCTAGCGAGTTTCCCTTGGTGATTGGCGCCGATACGATTGTCGAGTGCGACGGGCAGATCCTTGGCAAGCCAGCAGACGCCGATGATGCGCTTGCCATGCTGCAGTTGTTGCTTGGCCGATCCCATCGCGTCACAACAGCGTTTGCGCTTGTTTGTTCTCATTGCGAGCCGATTTGTAAAGCGGTTACAACTGAGGTCGTGATGCGCGATGCGCCGCAAAAAGAGCAAATGGACTATGTTGCGGCCGGAGAGTGGCGGGGAAAGGCGGGCGGCTACGCAAT
This sequence comes from Kofleriaceae bacterium, assembly GCA_965223575.1. GTDB lineage: Bacteria > Myxococcota_A > Polyangia > Haliangiales > Haliangiaceae > CBDCWZ01. The sequence goes on along the minus strand of CBDCWZ010000081.1, from coordinate 70,456 downwards.
CCAGGGCATGGCGGCAGGGTTTGTCACCCAGGTCAAGGGTTCTGTGACCAATGTCATTGGGTTGCCGCTTGCCGAAGTCCTAGGCGCGCTCGCTGGGTGCGGCGTTGTTCCCTGTTATCAGCGTGGGATATCAGCATGAGCGTAGCGGCCGATCTCGCCGCGGTGCAGAAGCGAATTTCTTGCGCCGCAAAACGCGCGGGACGTCACCCAGACGAGATTACAGTCGTCGCTGTGACCAAGCACCGCAGTGCTGCGGTAGTGCAGGAGGGGATCCATTGTGGTTTGCGCAATATCGGGGAAAACTATGCGCAAGAGATGGTTCGCAAATCGGAATTACTCTCCCATGCTGATCTTCGCTGGCATTTTATTGGTCACCTTCAGCGCAACAAAGTGAAGTTTGTCGTCGGACGGAGCTGGCTGATCCACTGTGTTGACTCGTTTTCGTTGGCTCAGGCCATTGACCGGCATGCAAAGGGGCGCGGGATCACCCAGCGCGTTTTAGTATGGCTCAACGTCGCCGATGAGTCCTCCAAATCTGGGGTCAGTCTTGAGGCGGCGCCAAATCTGGTCGGGCAAATCGCCGATTTGGACCATATTCAATGCGAGGGGCTGGCCGCGATGCCACCACCGGTCGCCGATCCCGAGTTGAATCGAGTTTGGTTTCGCAAGGTTGCAGCGCTACGGGATGCGTTGGCAACTGCTACCTGCCCATTACCGATTTTGTCACTGGGGACAAGCAACGACTTTGAGGTCGCAATTGAAGAAGGTGCGACTCTGGTGCGGCTTGGCACGGTACTGTTTGGGCCTCGCGTGGCGAACTCGCTTGTCTAGGCAGCTTTCCTAACGTTAGTATCGGCGCGAAGAGGAAAACATGTCCGGTCACAGCAAATGGTCTACGATCAAACGTAAGAAGGCGGCGAATGACGCCAAGCGATCCAAGATCTGGACCAAGGTGATCAAAGAAATCACTGTGGCAGTTCGGATGGGTGGGCCAGATCCGGACGGGAATCCGCGCCTCCGGCTTGCGCTAGACAAGGCCCGTGCCGCGAATTGTCCCAAAGACTCGATGAAACGGGCGATCGACAAAGGCGTTGGCGGAGGTGGTGCCGATGACGAGGAAGTCAACTACGAGGGATATGGGCCCGCGGGTGTCGCAGTTGTCGTCGAGTGCATGACCGACAATCGAAATCGAACGGTTGGTGAGCTGCGCCATTCGTTTGAAAAGCACGGCGGTCAACTCGGAACCACGGGGTCGGTTTCTTGGATGTTTCACAAACGAGGGATGATCCATATTCTCAAATCAGCAGTCACCGAAGACCAGCTGATGGAAACCGCACTGGAGGCAGGGGCCGATGATGTTCGCGATGAGGGCGAAGTCTGGGTGGTGCAGACCGAACCAAGCCAGTTTTTGAGCGTGCAAGATGCTCTCACGGCTGCCAATATCGAGATTGCCAACAGCGAGATCGATAATATTCCAGATAACCGCGTCGCCTTTGATGAAAAGGACGAAGAAAAAGCGGCGAGTGTTCTAAAATTGATCCATGCCCTTGAGGATTTGGATGATGTTCAGGACGTTTACGCAAACTACGATATCCCCGAAGCGTTGCTCGAGCAGTTGGAGCAGTAAGCGATGCGGATTCTCGGCGTCGACCCAGGAAGTCGTTTGTGCGGATATGGCGTCATCACAGCGACGCAGGGCGGCTACGACTATATCGAATGTGGTGTTCTGTCCGCAGAACAGGGTGCATCTGTGGAGATCCGTTTGGGCGAGATCGCTCGTTGGTTAACGGATGTAATCACAGAGTTGAAACCCGGGGTCGTCGCAGTTGAGGATGTCTTCACCAAGATGAATCCACGTTCTGCGCTTGCTTTGGCCCAGGCCCGGGGAGTTGTTTTGGCGGTTTCTGGGATCGCGGGATTGCCGGTCTATTCGTATCCACCTGCAGTGGTGAAAAAGACTGTGACCGGTCGCGGGCGGGCGAGCAAATATCAAGTTGCGTTGATGGTCCAGTCGCTTGCAGCGCTGCGCAGTCCACCGCGAAGTGATGCCGCCGACGCGTTGGCCGTTGCGATTACCCATGCGCAACGCACGGCGATTTTGGGGGCTGCATGATCGGCCGGTTGCGAGGGACCTTTCTCGGGACCAATGGAAACGTTGCGACTGTAGAGTGCGGCGGAATTGGCTATGTGGCGACCGTCTCTGCTTATACGCAGGCATCGCTGCCGGCGGTTGGTAGCGAGGTGATTCTCCGAGTGTTTACCCATGCACTCGAGTCGAAGATTTCGCTGTACGGATTTGGTGGGGATGACGAGCGGGCACTGTTTGATCTGCTGATTACCGTCAAAAATGTTGGCCCCTCGTCGGCGATGGGGATTCTCTCCGGGGGTGCAAACCCCCAGGAGATCGCGCAGTTGATCGCGAGCGGCGATGCCAGCGGTCTCAAAAAGCTGCCGGGTGTTGGTAAGAAGACCGCAGAGTTGTTGGTCGTCGAATTGCGCGATAAGTGTGAGTTGCTCTTGGCCACCTGGGGCGCATCTGCGGCTCCTGCTACCTCATCGCCTCGAGCAGGAGGGAAGCCGCGAATTGTCCAGGATGTTGCCAGTGCACTGACCGGACTTGGATTCCGCTCGGCTGAGTTTGACAAAGTCCTCAATGAACTGCCCATTGCCCCCGACAGTACCGTAGAAGGGCTATTGCGAACAGCGTTGCGCTCGTTAGGGAGATAAATCTGGCAAGCGGGTCAGCGGGCCCACAGCAAACCAAGCTCCAACGTAATGGCATCAAATGGTTCGGCTTGAATGTGTTGATCATCTCGATGCACGCCGACTAAGCGATAGCTCTTGCCATCGATGCGAAACACTTCGAGCGAGCGTGCTTCCGGATCTACAAGCCAAGCGTGGCTTACACCCTGGGCAGCATAGATGGGCAATTTTTCGCCCCGATCGAGTGCCCGTGTCGAAGGTGACAACACTTCGCAAACCCAATCCGGCGGGGTTGTAAAGTGGGGGACATCGGGAAGCTCGGGCATACGCTCTCTTGTCCAGCCAGCCAAATCGGGAACGAGCACGTGCGGTCCCAAATGAAGCTCAGGCTCGTACAAAATAATCCATCCTCCAGGTCCACCCCGTCCTCGGTTAAAGGGGGGACCCAGTTCTTCGCTCAGTGTTGACGCTGCACGAGCATGAATTGCGGCCGGACGTGGTTGGGTATGGAGAACGCCATGAATAATTTCGGCGATTTTGTGCGACGGAACCGCTAACAGATCTTCGTAGGTCGCTTCTTTATGCGCGGGAGACGACATATCGTGATGTAAGTATAGCGTGTTTCAACATAAAGATACACCCTGTCAAGGTTCCCCAACATCATAGCTGGTTGCGCTGCAAAACCGCTTCACCAATTACTCGACTATCTCCACATCGGGCACTTCCGGCTCGTTCACTTCGGGATGATCGACAAAGAAGCGGATCGATGAAAAGGTGCGTGATGGGTCTTTTTGATCCCTCTTTTCCGTGGCTGCAGAAGTTGTCCGCCCGCATTGTAAGCATCTATCGCAGGTTTGGCAGGACGTAGGTAGGCGTGTTGTTTGCGTTCGATGCGGGCCGCGGGCTCACGCCAGTGAGCACCAGAGCTGCAGACATATCAACACCGAGGGCGCCCTGGATATCGGTCTCTAGCTGGTCTCCGATCATGACGACGTGGTTGCTACCGAGCCGTTTGGTTGCCGCATGAAAGATTGCAGGGTGGGGTTTGCCCAGGCCCCGAAACGTGGGGGCATCGGGGCCGTAGCGTCGGCGCAATGCCGCTTCGAGAAGGAGCGCCGGAGCACCACTGGTAAATCCGAAGTTCTCGCCGTCGCGGGGGTAGATGAAGTCTGGGTTGGGCAGGATGAGGTGGACGGGTTGACCGAGATCGATGTGACGATAGAGAAGGCTGAGGACGGTGTCGAGCGTTTCGAGGAATGGGTAGCCCTCTTCGTCGCAGACCACGATGGCTTCGCACTTGCTGTCTAGTTCGGCGGGAACGACCTCGCCACCGGCGCGGGCGACATGTTGCCTTGAGTCTTCGGGGCCGAGCACAATGCAGCGGCAACCTGTGAGGTTGTGCTGGACAAAATATTCTTGGAGGAGCTCGCCGGAGCACAGGATCTGGTCGGGAGAAATGGTAAAGCCAAATCTGTTAAGACGGTTTGCTATCGTCAGTGGCAAGCGAGATGCATCGTTGGTCGCGATGACAAATGGCTTGTTTTGGCTGACGATTTGAGACATGAAGGCAAGCGCGTGGGGAATCGGCCCCTGCTGGTTGACGAGGACCCCATAGGCGTCGATAAGCAGCCCGTCGTAGGAGTCGAGGAGGTGTTTCGCATTCGTATCTTTCATGCCAAGTGATTCATATTGTTGTAGCATAGGTTTAGGGGCCAAGCGTGAGTTGAAAATGGAGAGGTAGGTTTTGGGCCTACCCCTTGGTGGTGGCACGGATATGAACAACGATTTGGTCTATGAAAAAATTTCCCTCAGCGACCAAATTTCCGCGTGCGGAGCTGGGGTGAGGAACCTTTTCTGAGATTGCTCAGGCCTGGCGGGCGATCGGGATCGTGGTGGTGATCTTTTCGTAACGCTACAGAGCAGATTTGCCGTTTTTGACGACGTATTCTTGGTAGTAGTTTTTGAGCGATGTCCCACGTCGAATCGCGGCTGTGGCTTTTTTAAGCTCTTGATCGATGATCGTTTTGAACTGGCCGATGGGGCGGGCTCCCGACAAAAAACGTCCGTTAATGTAAAACATTGGCGTTCCACGGGTTCCAACCGCTGCGAGTTGTCGCATGTCGTTTTGAACCATGTGTGTGCACTCGGCACCATTCATATCGGCCCTAAATCTGCGCATGTTTAGGCGGAGATTCCTCGCGAGTTTCTCCATTGTATCGGCGCCGAACTGTCTTTTCTCGAATCCCTTTTTCCAGATCAGGTTATGCATCTTCATGAACTTGCCCTGTTTGTGCGCTGCACACGCAGCTTGGGCCGGGATCGTCGCCGTGTTTGGATGGACAATGTAATTTTTGTATACGATTTTGAGATCTTTTCCGTAGTCTTTTCGCAGTTGCGCAATGGTCGGACGGACGCGATGAGAGAACCCACAGGCAAACTCAAACGCTTTGACTAAGGTGACCTTGGCGTACTTGGGACCGGTGTAGGCGTTGCCCGCGATTGGTACAGAATATACCGTTTGCGGATCGGGACGTTTGACGACGGGCCGGTGCCTGGGTTTGGGGCGATCCCGCAGTGACTGGACGGTTGTCGTCATCTTCTCAACTTTAGAAGACAGGTCCTTCAGCTGGTCGAGGATGTGTTTGAGTTGTTTCGAGGTCGTTGCGCGCTCATCCTCCAGGTGTTGGATACGAACCAGCGTAGACTCGGAGTTTGTTGCTTGTCGCCCGCAAGAGGCGGCAAGAAATCCCATACAGAGGTAGACTCGAATCATGCCCAGGATGTTAGCCCCGACTGTTGCCTGTCGCCAGTAAAACACGTCGCTCGATGGATTCGTCGCTATGCATATGTCCGAGATCGCCTGTGGGGGCTTATTTTGCCAGGAAGCGGGCGTTTGTTGGGTCTATGGGGAAATTCGCATGGGATATTGTCAGCACTTCGGGGTAGAGTACCGCTAAGTTGGCAAGGCAACGTCATAGCGATGAAGACCTGGGCCGCCAGGACGTTACCCCCTTGGAGCACGCCGGCGAGCGTGAGTTTCAGGCAGCTTTGCGCCCGCAGCGCTTTGACGAGTACGTTGGCCAGAGTGACCTGATCGACAATTTGCGGATTTCGGTCCGGGCGGCGCAAAAGGGAGGATGGGCGCTGGACCACTTTTTGTTTGCTGGACCTCCAGGCTTGGGAAAAACGACGTTGGCCCATGTCATCGCAAATGAGATGGGTGTCAAGTTGCATGTGACCAGCGGTCCGGCCATTGACCACAAAGGAATGCTTGCGAGTTTGTTGACCTCGCTTGGCGAGCACGATGCATTATTTATCGATGAGATCCATCGGCTCAATCCAACCGTCGAAGAAAATCTCTATCCGGCGATGGAGGATTTTCGATTCGATTTATTTATCGGTGATGGACCGCATGCCAAAGCGGTTGCCATGAAGCTGCCGCGGTTTACATTGCTGGGCGCGACGACGCGGATGGGATTGTTGAGCTCTCCCCTGCTCGATCGCTTTGGTTTTCACTGGCAGCTTGGGTATTATGAGCAGGCGGACATGACAGCGATTGTCGAGCGATCGGCGCGGCTTTTGGGGGTTACCGTTGCCGATGGCGGGGCGGATGAGATTGCGCGTCGGTCCCGGGGGACGCCGCGCATTGCCAATCGCTTGCTCAGGCGTGTGCGGGATTTTGCGACCGTTGAAGGGGATGGTGTCATTCACAAGGGCGTTGCTTCTGGTGCCCTAGACCGACTCAATGTCGACAATGCAGGGCTGGATACACTGGATCGCGCATACCTATCGGTGATCATCGATAGGTTTGATGGTGGTCCGGTCGGCGTTGAGGCGATCGCTGCTTCGCTGAGCGAAGAGCGGGGCACGCTAGAGGATGTTGTCGAGCCATTTTTGCTACAAGCGGGATTTGTGACTCGGACGCCTCGCGGTCGGATCGCAACCGAGCAGGCTTTTGCGCATTTGGGGGTCGCAAAGCCGTCTCATTCCAGTAAAGGACGCTCGGGAAACCAGCGGACTCTGTTTTAGTGTGGTGGAAGTAGCTGAAAAATTAGCACCTTGAGACCGAGGGACAATAGGATCTAGGTTTTTGGCGCATCACAGAGTACATCTGTAGGCGAAGTGCGCTCCCGTTTGCGAGACACGCTGGCCAGCCCAGCAAATGATCGGTTGTCATGGCGAGTTTGGCTGGGTATGTGGGGCGTTTTGCTGCCGGCTGCGTGTGGTGGTGAGGAAATGGTGGTAACGGAAACCAGCCTGGTCACGGTACATCTAGAGGTGACAGCGCCTTCGAATAAAGTCGTGGCGGCAGAGTTTGTTGCGAGCGCGAGCGTGGATGGTTCCATCCTTGCAATGCAAGTTAAGGAAAAACAGGATGGTGTCATTGATTGGGACGTAATGCTTCCCATTGGTCGTTATGACGTATCCGCAAAGCCATGTGCTGTATTGACGCACACCACAAACGGTGCGCAGTGTATTGTAGCTGCCGAATGCACGCAGTTTGAAACCAAAAACGTCGAGGTCATGAAGGGGAGTGCAAGTGCAAACAGTCTGTCGGCTGTGTTTTCTTGCCCCTTGGACATAAGTATCGCCGAACCGGTCGATGGTATGCAGGTGTTTGCGGGAGACCATGTGTTATTTCGGGCTGCCGCAAGAGGGACAGATGGGGATAGGCTGATCGGTCAATCTTTGCGATGGCAATCAGATCTCGAGGGTGAAATTGGCACGGGAAGTTTATTGTCCAATGATAGTTTGCGAATAGGAACTCATACCATCACGTTGGAGGCGGTTGACAAACAGGGGGCCAAGGGGGTAGCGACAAAGATCGTCACAGTACAGGCGCCTCCAAGCGAGGATCTGTGCAAGCTTTCCGATCGCGCGGCGTTGGTAGGACAGGAAGAGGAAGACTTTACGCATAGGACGCCATTGGGACCGGCAGCCAGGCGCGATGTTGCAGACACAGTGCTTCTGGGAACCTCTGGGCAAAACGCAGCCCCCGGTTCGCAAAACGCAATTTTCGCCCAAAGCGGTGCGGATTTGCTCCAAACGTCATCCGTCGTTGGCGATACACATGTATTCCATGTCCACCACTCTCAGCAGAATGCCCTGGTAGCTACTGAGTTTACCCTGAAGATTGTAGAGGAGAAGTTTTCAATTTGGGTGGAGACTGCAGAGCTGGGCCAAGGTGTACCAGCGGATGAGGTTTTGGAAGCGATGCGTGTCGCGATGGCCGAGTTGACCCCGTTGGGATCTATCAATGACCAAGCCGGTATTTTTGCCAACAATGAGTTGATTTTTGGCGAGCCGCCCGACCAGGATGGTGATGGAAACGCGGATCGAACACACGTCTTGTTGGTCCGTTTAGAGCCGTCGCTCGCGGGATTTGTCAATGCTTGTGATGTTCATGCGGCTCGTTTGCAATGCGCGGGCGGAAACAACGCCAATGTCATGTATATCAACACGCGCCAGCGCAACCAAGTCAGTAGTACCATACAGATGGTCACCACCATCGCGCACGAATATCAACATCTCATTCAATTTCGCTATCATTTAGCACCCGATACTTTCGTCAACGAGGGGCTTTCTGAGTGGGCACTGAACGTAAACGGATACGATCAGGTCCCGTGGTTTTATTTGCAAAGTACCGAAGAGGTTGGAGCGATTCGGCTGATGAGTTTTCGGGCAGAGCCGCGGGCCCCCAACGGCGAAGATCATCTCCGCGCGGCCCTGTTTACGATCTATCTCGCCGAGCGGCTGGGTCCGGTAGCAACCGGATCGATGACACAAATTCCCGGGAACAGTGCGGAGGCGGTATGCGGCAGCGCTGACGACAAAGGGACTATTTTTAGAGGATATGATTGCGTCATTTCATCTCGCAAATCTGGTAAACGACATATCTGTGGATCCCCTCTATGGGTACGAAACGGATGGGCATCAAACGATTGAGGCGCGCCGAGAGCACATCGCGACAAAGTGGCGCAGCGAAACACTGCCGGTTGTTTCGACCGTCGCCAGTGGAGCGGTACGATATTTAAGCTGGAGTCCCGTAACGGACTGGCAAGTATCAATCGATGCGCGGGACACGAAAGACCGAAGTGTGTTGCGCCCATCGATCGTCTTGGAGCGGGGTGACGAGCCAGCGGTTGTGCGGCATGTGGAGCCGGGGAAAGGTCCTCACGTTGTTATCGGTAGCTATGATCGGGTTACGCTCGTCGTTGCGCATGTCGATGCGTTGGCGACCGAACCTGTAGAATTTGAATACTCCGCCAAGTGGCTACCGTGCGAGTAACGCTAGATTACTATGTCAGTGAATCAAGATCAATGTCGACTGCGAACACGTGGACAGCGGGGCCACGCATGGCGACGGTTTCATAAGTTTTGGGCGACGGTGATAGCGAGTTCTCCACCGAGGAGGCGGACGCAGATCTCTTGTTCTTGTTGGGCATGGCCAATCAGGCACGCTGCGACTGCAGTTGCGCAGGCGCCGGTGCCGCATGCGTTGGTAATGCCTACGCCGCGCTCCCACACAAGTAGATCGATATCGGTTGGGTTGTTGACTTGAGCGATCTCGACATTGGTCCGCTGGGGAAACATTGGATCTCGCTCGAGCAATGGGCCGATGGTTTCTGCACGTTGCCTGAGCTCGGCTTGGCGATACCCGCTGACAAAGGTAATGGCGTGGGGATTGCCCATCGATACCGCTGTAACGGCGATTGCTTCGCCCGCAACAGAGATTGGTTGATCCAAACATTGCTCCTGAGCCGGTCCTGTCATAGGAATTTCGCCGCGCAACAGATGGGGGCGTCCCATATCTACGGTGACTGTGTTGACGTGCCCAGCCGCCCGGTGGGCTATGCAGTGCAGTGGGCCAGCACCGGTATCAATGGTCAACTCATCATTGGTCTCAGAGCGTAGGTCGGGGCTCTCGTCTAGTAGGTATTTGACAACACAGCGGATCCCATTGCCGCACATCTCTGCTTCGCTACCGTCGGCGTTGAGCACCCGCATGCGGGCATCGCTGTCGGTTGTTTTGGGGGGAAGCACTGCGAGCAGGCCATCAGCGCCGATGCCTCGATGGCGATCGCAGAGCGCTCTGACAATAGCAGGGGATTGTGCCTGGTCAGCCGCGATGGAATCGGGACGAAGATCAGCGATCAAGAAATCGTTTCCGATTCCATGGTACTTAAAAAGTAGCATTGGCTTGATTCTAAGGAGTCCTCAACGGCTTGATTCTAAGGAGTCCTCAACCTGTGAGGCGTGGGTTTGTTGGTAGATCCGGCGGGTGTATCGGATGCTGGCTTGTCAGCTGCCGGTTTGTTTGTCGCCGGCTTATCGGCACTCGGTTTGCCCGCCGCTGGTTTGTCCGTGCCAGGCTTGTCTTTCGCTGGCCGCGTGTCTGGTTTGTTCGCCGCCGGTTTATCCGTGCCAGGTTTGTCTTTCGCTGGTTTTGCTGGTTTCGCCGGTTTTTTGGGAGCAGGTGTTTCTTTACTGGCCGGATTGGCTGCGGCGGCGTCGACTCCTGCTTGCCCGGCGTCACCTGCCGCCGTTAGGCCGGCATCGACAGCTGTTTTTTCCAACACACCACCGTCAGTCGATGTTGCAGTACCGGCGTCGATAAGGGGCGTGCCACCATCTGGCGATACGGCTGCCGCATTGATTTTATTTTTGAGTGCTTGGGCTGCTTGTTGATCGATGATAATTTGCTGCAGAGCGTCTGTTCCTTCGGAGCCTTGGCGGCTAGACAGCCACGCTAGGGACATGGCGGTCATCATAAATAGAGTCGCGGCGCCGACAGTGATCTTGCGCAAGAAACCGCCAGCACCAGAGCCGCCAAAAACGGTACCCGTATTTCCCCCGCCCCCAAAGGCGGCACCCATGCCTCCACCTTTTCCGGCCTGAAGGAGCACGGAGAGCATGAGAACAACGCACACCAGCACGTGGACTATCACGACGAGAGTACTCATAAGTCTGCAGCTTTCTAGCCTATTTATCGATGGTTGACAAGAAGTTCTACCCGAGAACCCGGGGAACAGGCGCTTCGCAAACAGCGAGACGGGAGAACGTAATTTAAGGTAGTTAGCCCGGAAACATCACGGATGCGTGTGAAGATCGCCAAAGGAATTGTTTTCACACGGAGATTTTCGATTGCAGGGAATACTGGTTGTATTTGCCAAATCGAAAATTTGTGTGTGGGAACAAGGACTTTGGTGAGGGCGCGCGCAGAGCGTGATGTTTCCGGGTCAGCCCGATTTTGTAGCAGCAGCTTGAATAATTGCTACAAAGTCCTGGGCGTTCAGTGATGCGCCACCGACAAGAGCACCGTCAATATCTGGCTGGCTGAGTAGCTCCGCAGCATTGGCCGGTTTGACCGATCCGCCATACTGGATCCGGATTTCGCCGGCATTGGGGCCGAAGCGTTCTTTGAGCCATGCGCGAATGGTCTCGTGTACTCCCTGGGCTTGCGCTGGGGTGGCGGTAAGGCCGGTACCAATCGCCCACACGGGTTCGTAAGCAATGGTGATGTGCGCGAGATCTGATTGTGTTATGAGTGCGAGCCCCCCGTCGAGTTGTTTGGTGACGACGGCAAGCGTTTGTCCAGCCTCATGCTCTTCTCGCGTTTCGCCGACGCAAAGAATGACGCCTAGGTTCGATTGGCGTGCGGCGGCAAGCCTTTTTGCGATGGATTCGTCGGTATCGTGAAAGTGTTGCCGACGTTCGCTGTGGCCGATAATGACATATTTGCATCCGACGTCAGCAAGCAGGGGGGCGGAGACCTCGCCAGTCCATGCGCCGTTTGTCTCCCAGTGGCAGTTTTGTCCAACGAGAGCAATTCCGGCATTCTCCATTGCATTTGCTACCGATGAGAGTGCCGTATAGACGGGGGCGACACCTACGTCTACGCCTGTCGTCGTTGTGAGTTGGCTCCGAATCGCGGTTGCGAGTTCTACCGCCTCGCTAAGCGTTTTGTTTAGTTTCCAGTTGCCAACGATAAAGGGGGGACGATGTGTCATATTGTTTTGTGTCGCCGGTTATGCCGGGACTCCTTTTCGGGGAACCTGCGCGGGAAGCTTTGGTTCCTATGTTGATGTTTGTGGAGTAGGGGATGCTTTGCTAGGCTTCTTTTGGAGAAGGCGCTTGTTCTAATGCGGCAATGCCGGGAAGATTGATTCCCTGGATATACTCGAGAGATGCGCCACCACCGGTTGAGATATGATCGATCTGGTCCGCAACTCCCGCGGAGACGACTGCTGCGGCGCTATCACCGCCACCAACAACGCGAAAACAACGCTTGTGTTGGGCGACTGCATTGGCAATGGCAATCGTACCTGTCGCAAAGGTTGGGGATTCAAATACTCCCATTGGACCATTCCAAAACAGTGTCCGAGCGCGATTGACTGCCGCTACGTAGCTCGCGGTGGTCTCTGGGCCAATATCAAAAGCCTTTTGCGATCCTGTGACGTCGGAGGCGGAGCATGTGGTTGCCGATTGTGCGTCTATTGACTCGGCGACGATGACATCCGTTGGTAGCAGTACAGAAACGCCAGCGTCTGCTGCTTTGCGCAAGAAGCTGCGTGCGATAGCGAGTTTGTCCGGCTCGTAGCGGCTCTCCCCGAGATCCAAACCGTTTGCCTTCAGAAATGTGTTCGCCATTGCGCCGCCCAACACGATGCCGTCGACACGCTTGAGCAGTGCTTCCAAAACATCAATTTTGCCTGTTACCTTTGCGCCACCGATAATCGCGATGTAGGGCCTCTCGACTTGTCCGAGCAGCTTAGACAGCATGTCAATCTCGCGCTTCATTACGAAGCCAGCGCCGTGCTCGGACACGTAGCTTACCATGCCTACAGTGGATGCGTGGGCACGATGTGCGGTGCCAAACGCATCGTTGATGTAGGTATCTGCGTACGAAGCAAGAGTCCTCGCGAAGGTGTCGTCATTTTTTGTTTCACCGGGGTGAAAGCGAAGATTTTCTAATATCGCAACTTGGCCTTCGCGTAGGTCCGACACGACCTTACGAGCGCCATCTCCAACCGGCTCGTCCGTCAAGGTAACGCTCTGGTTGAGAATATCGGCGAGATACGCAGCGACCGGCTCGAGTGTTAACTCCGGCCTTGCCTCCCCCTTGGGACGTCCCAGGTGCGATCCAATGATGGTTCGTGCTCCGCGTTTGATGCACGCGCGGAGCGTAGGTAAGACGGCCTGAATACGAGTGTCGTCTGCAACCTTGCCATCCACAAGTGGGACATTTAAGTCGGCGCGGACAAACACCCGCTTTCCCTCTATTGGGATGTCGTCAATGCTGCGTATCATAGAATCTGCCGATCTACAGGTACTGAAACCGGTTTGCCTAGGTGGCTGGTGTTAGTGGCTGGTGTGAAACGAACTTCGTCGCCTAGGTGGCTGGTGTGAAACGAACTTCGAAGCGAAAATTCGCCAGGTGCGTTGATAGCGCGCACAAAATGTAGACGCGTATTGAAATACGGGGCTACATCCTGTGGCGTGTTAGCGACGTGCATGGTGAATTTGCAGCCGGAGGACGTGTAACACCAGGCTCCTAGAGTTTTGATCCGACAAACTTCGCTAAGTCGAAAAGACGTTGCGAATAGCCCGCCTCATTGTCGTACCAGGCGATGACTTTCGCTACGTCACCGAGGGAGCGGGTCATGGAAGCGTCGAGGGTTGCGGAATTTTTGTTGCCATTGTAGTCGATGGACACCAATGGCTCGTCCGTGACCTCAAGGATGCCTTTCAAATCGCCTTTTTCCGCGGTACGGAATGCATTGTTGATCGCGTCGGCATCTGCGGGTTTTTGTAGTTTTGCGGTGAGATCGACAAGCGACACGTTTGGTGTCGGCACTCGAATGGCCATCCCATCGAGTTTGCCCTCGAGAACTGGCAGCACTTCTTTGAGTGCTTTGGCAGCACCTGTCGTCGTTGGAATCATCGACAGCGATGCTGCGCGAGCACGTCGCAGATCTTTGTGGGGGAGATCTAGAATACGTTGGTCGTTGGTGAACGAGTGAATTGTTGTCATCAGGCCGCTGACGATGCCAAATTGCTCGTGGAGGACTTTCGCAAGGGGCGCCAGGCAATTGGTCGTACAAGAAGCATTAGAAATGACATTGTGCTTCGCTGGATTGTAGGTTTCGAGGTTGATGCCGCATGCAAGCGTTACATCTGGAGATGTTGCTGGTGCACTGATAATGACCTTTTTGGCGCCCGCGCTCAGATGTTTGGCGGCGTCGTCGCGCTTGGTAAATAGCCCCGTTGCCTCAATCACAATATCGACATTGTGTTTGGCCCAAGGAATGTTGGCGGGATCACGGTCCGCATTGATCACGACGGCATCACCACCGATGACGAGCAGGCCATCTTTGACTTCGACTGTGCCAGGGTATTGGCCGTGGACAGAGTCATATTTGAGCAGGTGAGCCAGCATTCTGGCGTCGGTCAAATCGTTGATGACCGCGAGGTCAAACGCGTCTTTTTCTTGTGCGAGCGCGCGAACAAAGCCTCTACCGATACGCCCAAAACCATTGATACCAATTCGAATCTTTGCCATTGCCAATTCCTCTCCAAAACGAGCCCGCTTGGGCTGAAGGCCCGGGAACATAGTCGAAAACCCAGTCCAATGTCTAGCCCGGAAACATTGCGCTCTGCACGCGCCCTCACCAAAGTGCCTGGCTGTGCACGAATCCGGGGGATCGGCGCCTACCGTCCTCCGAATTAGAGTCGAATGTTATTCAAGGTCGTCTGGGGATCGCGCTGCAATGGTATTTGCGACCTCTCCGATGAGCTCGGTCGCCAACGCGACAACCTGGAGCTCGTTATACCCCTGCGCGGTGAGCTCTCGGAAGATCGATTTTGCCAATATGCGGACCGCTTTGCTGCGTTGCGTCACACTCGCCTCCGTTATGTTCTCAATTTGCATTGGTTTGGTCACGAGCATTTGCATTGACCATGCCACCTCCTAAAGCACCGGATACGTTGGGGCTTGCTTGGCACCCGCGCATAAGGTTAAGCACCCTGGCTGCGTAACTTATCTGTTGCCGCGCAGAGTTATTCGCACTTATCCTGTATACGATAGGCCTACCTTTTTTTCTGGCACGGCCAACAACTCCCGATGTGGGACTTAGGCATACCACTATTAAAAAAAGTGATCCCCCGTAGCCCGGACAAGGTCCTACCAAAGCGCGGCGCAAATGTTGCCCAGTGATGGTTTTGACTGGCTTAGTAAGAGACTAGCGCCGTCGTCTTCGCCGCTGCGGTCTCGGAGCGACCGCGGCACTTTCTAGTTCTTCTAGATGCTCCAACATTTGGATCATCGATTCTCGCGTTCCTTGGTGGGGCTCGTTGCGGATCGCACGTCCCATCGTCAGTCGTAGCTCAGCGCGTAGCTCAGACTCAATTAAGCGGTAAGTCCGTAGAGCATCTTCTGCATCGTAGACGGTTAGGTCCGACTCGCAGCCGGTCGCCGCGATCCATACTGCAGCCAACGCTGCAGCGCGGCGCCCAGGCGAAGCGAGCGCAAACTCTTTTACGGTCGTTCGCAATCGTTGGCGAACAACAGTAACGGGGGGCAGTGCGACAAGACCATCTGCATCGTCATCAAGCCGGCGTAAGACAGGGCGAGTCATTGAGTCCTCTACTTTGTTGCTGGAAAAAAGTAAGAAATGTTCGGACAACCTAAGCTAGTGCTGGCTCGATCCCTTGAAGGGAGCGCAACCTTGCCCGATTCATAGCTGATTTGCGAGTCGAATTCGTAGTTTTTTGAGTGGATTCAGAAAAACTCGAACA
This sequence comes from Kofleriaceae bacterium, assembly GCA_965223575.1. Lineage (GTDB taxonomy): Bacteria > Myxococcota_A > Polyangia > Haliangiales > Haliangiaceae > CBDCWZ01. The sequence goes on along the minus strand of CBDCWZ010000081.1, from coordinate 54,955 downwards.
CGAACCTGACATTCACGTTCTTTGTTGTCATATATCGTTGCGCGCATGAGGAATCGTTTTATCGCTGTCATTCACGAGCATCTGGACGCTCGATTGGTGCGCTGTGTGAGAGCCATCTTGAACGACCAGGAGTTCGGAGCTTTGACGATTTCGCATTATGCATTGCAATGCTTAGTTCTGACGGGCGTAAAATTATCGCAGGCTTCCTGCAATGATTAGCGTTGGTACGTTCGATCTTGGACAGACAACATCGTCTCGCGCTGAGTGGCTGGGTTGCGTGCTGCAGCATTGCGAAGAAATATTGCCGGCTCAATTTCCGATAGACCCTCGCAGAGTACGGCATGAAATCCGCTTCGGTAAGTAGTTCTTGGTTTCACTTCGAGCCAGGTAGCGGCAATTTCATTCCGAGCCTGGTGGGGAACACAGATTGCGCGATTTGTTGCAGCCCATCGGTGGCGTGAAGTCGGGCAATTCTGTTGCAAAACCGGGAGTAGCCTCTCCGAGGTTTGAATCACCTCGGAATGTACGCAGTGGGTTTTCCGGTGACCCGCACATCAAAATCAGACCCACAGACAAATGGTCTTGCGATGCCGGCGAAGATGTTTCAAGTACAACCTGCACCCCCATCGAGTGACCGATCAGTACTGCTTTTTGTGTTCCGGTGGTTTCTAAAACTGTTGCGAAGATCGTCAGCGAGATCCGCGATGCCAAGCTGACTGCGATCTTTGGGCATCTGGTGTTCGTCCATGTCCGCGGTAGTGCCAATGGATGACGCGGTAGTGTTGTGCGAGTAGCAGGGCGCAGATGCTTCCATACGTAGCCGTCGCAACCAATGCCATCACATAGAACAACGTCTTTCGCATCAGTTGGGGCTCGACAGATGTTTCGTAGAAGATCGCAGATCCATCGGTATGCGAGATCGCGAACCCGCAATATTTCTGTTTCAACGACTGAGCCCTCAACCTTCAATAGGCAGAGGAGAAGAGTCCTCAACCCCCAATGGAAGAGTCCTCAACCCCCAATGGAAGAGTCCTCAACCCCCAATGGAAGAGTCCTCAACCCTTAATGGAAAATAGTACCAATCAGAACGAGCGGCGTAAACTTACGAGCTTTCTTTCGCATCGTCGGCACCTGGGAATTCGTTCACCGAAGGATACTTCATGATTTCCTTGCGAGCGATCTTCCATGCCTTTTGTACGATCCAAGAGAGGGAGCGGTCTTGGCGGGCCGCTTCATCCTGGATCTCTTTGAGCATTTCTTCAGGGAAAATAGAGACTTTGCTTGCGCTTATCCGAACCAGCCATAGGTTAAATAGTTTCCAGCGTTTTGTTGCGGTGTGTCAAGAACGATTCGACCACTACAAGCGAAGCACCAACTTCTAACACACCATTGTTGTGCCTGTTCATCGCACATGCTCGCGTGGCACGTACATCAGAATTCCAACACCAACGGAGGAAGTGTTTCCACGGTATTTTTCTGTCCAATCGCCATTGTGATGTTACGCAGACTTGAGCGGCCAGAGATGCTGAAAACAGCGGGAAATGGGTGTTCATGAATACGTTGTGGGATAGATACATACCTACTTTTTCAAGTGCTTGGGTTGATACCCTTGAACTGCTATGATTTTCAGCCTAACCTCTCGCGCCCTTTTGACAAACGAAAAATAGAGGGGAAGCGCCCATGGCAAAACCGATGAACAAAAAAGACATAAAAAAGTTTCGCGAGCTTCTCGAGTCAAAGCGCAATTCTGTACTCGAACGGGCGCGAAAGACACTCACTGAAGATATGGCTCTGGATCCCAATGACTTGCCCGATGAGATGGATCTGGCCTCAAGCGAGTCTATGCAGTCTTTTGAGTTTCGCTTGCGCGGCAGGGAAAAGAAGCATCTTGCGAAGCTCGGCTTAGCATTGCGTAAAATAGACGAAGGCGTGTTTGGCATCTGCGAGGTTTGCGAGGAGCCCATTAGCAAAAAGCGGTTGGAAGCGCGTCCTGAGACAGGGTTGTGTATTCGCTGTAAAGAAGATCAAGAGCGCGATGAGAAGGCCTACGGCTAACACAGCGAGTCAGAGGCGCCGAGGCAACTCGAGATTCGTGAGAGGTTAGTTAAGAGGATATATAAGATGTGTCGCCGTGATAGCGGCAATTTGCGGGAGCAGTTTCCGTTGTTCTTCCTTCGTGAAGGTAAATCGCGTGCTGGATGTAACCAAAGTGGTTCGGTTACCCTCTCCTAAATAGCATGGCAGAAACAAGGAGAGGGTTTCTCAAAGCAGCGACAATTGGGCTCTGTGCTGTGGTCGCCAGCGTATTGGCGATCCCACTGATCCGCTACCTCTTGTTTCCGTTTCGCCGCAAGATTGTATCCAAAAATGATGTCCCCGTTGATGTGGCCAGCGTTGACCAGCTGCCAAACAATGGGAGGCCAAAACGGGTAACCGTTTACGGCAGCGGGATTCGCGATGCTTGGGGGGTTTTAGACGATGTAGCTTTGGGGGCGGCTTGGATTCGCAAACGAAAAGACGGAAGTATTTTGGCGCTTTCGACGGTGTGCCCCCACTTGGGATGTGCAATTGATTATGACCCCCAGTCTGATGAGTATCGCTGTCCTTGCCACAGAAGTTCGTTTGGTGCAAACGGAGAAAAGCGCTCAGGCCCATCGAAACGCGGGATGGATCCGTTGCCACTCACGATCGAAGATGGTCGCATTAAGATTCAATACCTTCGTTATCGGGCCGATGTGTCCGAGCGAGAGCCGCTCGGATGAAACTCATTTTTGATTGGCTCGACGATCGTAGTGGGTATCGCAATCTGTTGCGGGCCGCGCTGGACGAGGAGATTCCCGGCGGTGCGTCGTTTGCCTATGTGTTTGGCTCGGTGCTGTCGTTTGTCCTGGTCGTGCAAATGATCACGGGAGTATTTCTTGCGATGCACTACAGTCCCTCGGCAACAGACGCTTGGGCTTCCGTGGCATATATTCAGGACCAGGTGACGTTGGGGTGGTTGATCCGGGGGCTGCATGCCCATGGCGCCTCCGCGATGGTGATTTTGGCTGGCCTACACTTGCTGCAAACCGCCGTGTATGGCGCTTACAAAAAGCCGCGAGAGCTCAATTGGATTGTCGGTGTACTGATGTTGGGATTGATTTTGGCGTTTGCTTTAACGGGGTATTTGCTTCCTTGGGATCAAACCGGCTATTGGGCAACAAAAGTTGCCACCGGGATCGCTGGGACCTCGCCAGTCGTTGGACCGGGGCTGCAAGAGATCGTGCAGGGCGGCAATGAGTACGGGAATCTGACAATTACCCGCTTTTTTGCCATTCATGTGTTTTTGCTCCCCGGGGCACTGATCGCGATGCTTGTGGTTCACGTTGGATTGTTTCGCCGGCATGGAGTGACGCCAAAATGGGGCAAGCAGGAGCAGGCGCTCGCCAAATCTAAGCAATTGTTTTGGCCCGATCAGATGTTCAAAGACATGGTGGCCATTGTTGTGGTTTTTGGTGTGGTCGTCGGGACCACGATTGCGACCCATGGCGCGCCACTTGGTGCGCCGGCGGATCCCGCGTCGAACTTTGATGCTCGCCCAGAGTGGTACTTTCGGCCATTGTTTCAGTTGCTCAAGTATTTTGAGGGACCGCTTGAGACGGCGGTTTCGTTGGGCGCGCCGGTCGTGATTGGTGGCGCGCTTTTGGTGCTTCCCTTTGTCGATCGCGCCCCCGATCGACATCCGAAGAGACGATTGAAGTACCTATCGATAGTTCTGGTCTTGCTGGTCGGTGCTTCCCTATTGACCGCGATTTCGTTTCGCGAGGACGCTGCCGATCCCGCTTTGCAAAAACGGTTGGCGGCATCGCGCAACTCGGCACAGAAAGCGCGAATGCTCGCAAAAAAATATGGTGTTCCGGCTGCCGGTGGTCGTGCGGTATTTACGACCGAACCGTTTTATCGCGCTCGCAAGATATGGCGGGAGCAGTGTGCGAGCTGCCATGTTGGTGACGATCGGAAAGCGCCCGTGATCGGTCCGGGATATAATTCGCGGGCCTGGATCCGCGCGTTTTTGGCGAATCCCTCGGGGGAAGAGTTTTTTGGCCCGACCAAAGCGATTCGCGAGATGAAGCCCGTTGTGGTCGCAAAACCAGAGATGGATGCCCTGGTAGAGTTTGTGTACGCAGAATCTGGTGCAAAAGACATCAACCAGGCGTTGGCTGCCAAGGGGCAAACATTGTTTGACGACGGGGATTGCAGTGACTGCCACGAGCGAGATGGCACTTCGGAAAGCAGTCCAGGTCCGAATTTGGGCAAGCGTGGGACAGCTCGCTGGTTTCGGGATTTGATCGCAGATGCAGGGGATCCGCGCCTATTTGGTGCTATCAACGAGATGCCAAAATTCCATGAAAAGCTGTCCGAACCCGAGCTCCAGGAGCTGGCAGAGTGGCTTGTGTTGCTGCGTAACGCCGCCCACCCCATGGATTAAATTAGATTCTGCCGACCTACAATGTGCCGAAATGACGCCCCGGTTGACCTTCGTCCATAAGGTCGGCAGAATCTAATTTGATTCATATTGGGGTGGGCGGCGTCCAAGTTGGTATGGCCACGTCTGCGTTGGACCTATTCGGGTCTGATCACTTAGCTTGAGGGGAGGAAGTATGAAAATCGGCTGGAGCAGTATTCAACTCGCGTTGTTGTCCTTTGTTGTTGCGGGGGCAGCATGTGTTGTCAGGCCCGGAGCCCGGGTTCGGCCGGTCGCGAGTGTTGAGGTTGGGGCTACGGTTCGGGTACGACCGCCACCACCAACGACCGTCCACTACGAAACACCCAGGGCACGTCCAGGCTATATTTGGGTGCGCGGGCGTTGGCAATGGCGAGGCAACCGATGGGTTTGGAAACGCGGCCACTACAAAAGGGTCCGGACCGGATACCGGTGGCAACGCGGCCACTGGCAAAATCGCGGCGGACAGCACCATTGGGTGCCCGGACGTTGGGTTCGCGTAGGCACAGTGTATCGGCAACCGCCACCAGTGCAGAGGCCGCCGGTTGTTCACCAACCGCCGCCCCCCGTCGTCACGCAATATCCGATTGCGGCACCACCGCCGCCCCAATACAATCCGCGCCCCGGGTATCGCCAAGGGCAGGTTTGGATTCGTGGTCGTTGGCAATGGCGAAACGGTCGCTGGAAGTGGAAACGCGGCCATTGGAAAAAGCGGCGTGTTGGATATCAATGGCGCGCGGGCCGATGGCAGCGCAGCGGCAACCGATATGTTTGGGTTCCCGGACGCTGGGTTGGCGGCGGGTCTGCTTTGCCGCCTCCGGTCGCACCACCGCCGATCGCGCAATATCCAACTGCTGCACCGCCCCCGCCGCCATACGTCAACCCCGGTAGGCGTCCCGGTTATGTGTGGACTCGTGGTCGCTACCATTGGAAAAATGGTCGCTATTTCTGGAAAGCGGGAAGGTGGCGGCCTGCCAAGACTGGGAAGCGTTGGCAACCCGGGAGTTGGCAGCGACGCGGGAATCGATACGTGTGGGTGCCGGGCAAATGGACCCGCTCGCCGGTTGTCCAGTACCCGACAACACCGACGCCCGGGTTTGGTGAATACCCAACCTCTGCGCCGCCACCGCCGCGCCATCGTGCTGCTCCGCCCCCACGAGTCGGCCACGTCTGGGTCTCGGGACAGTGGATTTGGCGTCCCGGCAAGGGGTGGAAGTGGCAGCGTGGCAAATGGAAACGGATGCGCCGGGGCCACTATTGGACGAGAGGAAGATGGGAGCGACGCGGCAATCGATATGTGTGGCGCCAAGGACGCTGGACTCGAGGAGCACCGAGGCGCGATGTGCGGCGTCGGCCGCCAGCGGTCAGGCGTCGTCCCGGACGTGTCGAGCGGCCGCCGTCCCTTCGCCCTGGGCGGCGCGTGAAAAATCCGCCCCCCCGGCGCGTGAAAAACCCGCCTCCGGCGCGGCGGGCACCTGGAGTGAAAGTCAGGCGTCCCCCGAAGCCCGCCCCGCGCTATGTCAACCCGGGCAAGCGAGTTGGTCACGTGTGGGTACGAGGCCAGTGGAACTGGAACGGCAGTCAGTGGGTCTGGCAGCGCGGCCACTGGCGTAAGCGGTAGGGAAGAGTCTACAGAACCCACAGCGCCATGAAGCGCGCTGTGGGTTTCGAGGGGACGGTGTACGTTTTTACGTTTGTTGGGCTCAACGTGCATAATATATTGAAAATGCTGAGCCCAACAAACGTAAAAACGTACACCGTCCCCGCCACCACGGTGTTTCTAATACTGATTACCAGCTCCTTTGGCCATGCTGGCATTGTCAACGTGCAGTCAGTGTTGGCGACCGAAGCTGAGCCGGGTATTTCTGGAGGGCTCAAGTTGTCGGCAGATTGGCGAACCGGCAATACCGACTTATTGGTCTTGGGGGCGGCTCCCGTCGCGCGATATCGCGCAGGCGACCATCTGCTCATCGCGATTGTCAGTGGTGAATTTGGTCGTAGCCGTGGCGAGCGGATCATCGCCAAGACCTTTGAGCATTTGCGATATCGCCACGCGTTTACCGATCGCCTGGGCGCAGAAGTGTTTGGCCAACATGCGTTTGATCAGTTTCGCAGGATCAGTCTTCGGGCCCTCGTCGGTGGCGGCCCGAGAGTGATTGTCATCGATCGGAAACGAGGACAGCTTAGCGCCGGTGCAGCCTACATGCTTGAGTATGAGCGCTTGCGGGAAGGCGACACCGCTGACGCTGGGGATACGCAGTTGAATCATCGCGCTTCTCTCTACGTGACCGGAAACTACGAGCTCGACGCGAAGATTCAGGTTGTCGAGACTCTATATGTTCAGCCGCGTCTCAACGGATTGCGTGATGTCCGCCTACTCAACGAAACCCAACTGGTCGTCAACCTCACCGAGACGATTGCGTTGACGACGGCGTTTACCCTCTCCTTTGATTCCAAACCGCCGGAGACGATCGAAAAGCTGGATACGGCGCTAAAGAGTGCCTTGGTGGTCCATTTTTAGGGCTTGAGCAAAAATCGGCGTCCAAATGCGCAGGTTATTTTTGCTCAAGCCCTTAGATGACGTTGGACGGTTTTGCCGAGGGTTCGAATCGCGGCTTCGAGTTTGGGACTCCATGGATACCCACAGCTAATTCGAAGATATCTGCGATATTTGGCATCGGTTGCGCATAATGCCCCCGGCAAGATTGAGATGTTTTTTCTTTTCATGTCTTGGTGCAAGGCGAGCGTATCGATGGGGTTTGGTAGTTTGACCCAGATCAAAAAGCCGCCAAGGGGCGAAGTGATTTGGGCGCTTTGAGGAAGATGGACAGACAGAGCACGGGAGATAGACTCGAGTTGGCTTTCGAGTGCGCCGCGAAGATGGCGCAAGTGCCGCTCGTAGGAGCCCGCTTGTAGAAAATGTGCAATGACAAGCTGATTGAGCAGTGGAGACGCGATCGTGCCGCTCAATTTGAGTCGGCGCAGGCGATCCATATGCAGCGGTGATGTGACCCATCCGATCCGGAGTCCAGGAGTCAAGGTCTTGGAGAAGGAATTACAATAGATAACCTGATTGGCTGCCAAACTTGCCAATGAGACGGGGCGTTTTGGGCCAAATTGCAAGTCGCCGTATACATCGTCTTCGATGAGGGTGACCTTATAGCGCCGGGCAAGATCTACGAGGTTTTGCTTGTTTTCTAAGGACATCGCAGCACCGGTTGGGTTTTGAAAATTGGGCGTTACGATCAGCGCTTTGACCGAATGTTTGTGAAACGCTTGTTTTAGCGATGTTAGATCAATCCCATGCTGTGGGTCAGTGGGGACTTCTAATGCCAGCAATCCCAAATCACGGATCAACTGAAGGAAGCCAAAAAACGTCGGAGATTCTAGAGCGATAATATCGCCGGGTTTGGTGACAGCGAGCAGGGCCAGTCGGATGGCATCCATGCATCCTGTGGTAATCACAATATCCTCTGGATCGATAGGGACCCCCAATCGCAAATGACGTTTCGCGATTTCGCGGCGAAGCTCGCTCGCCCCTGCAGGGCTACCATAAGACGCTAAGATTTGTTCTCGCTTTGTCGAGACCGTTCGGATCAGTCGCGCCAAGTGTTTGAGCGGGAGAAGAGATGGAGATAGTACAGCACCACCGAGGGGGACGAGACGCTGGTTGGCTGCATCGGTGACAAAATCATCGGCCAAGTGGGGGACAGGGACTTTGCGTGGCCGCATCCGATGGGACTTCAAATCGGGGTAGGGAAGCTTTGCACTGGGAAACGCAACGACATAGCCAGAGCGTGGCCGAGACTCGATGAGTCCGCGGTTCTCCAGCTCGGCCAAGGCATGGGTCACCGTCGCCAGAGACACCCCACGCTCGGTTTTTAGTATACGGATCGAGGGGATCTTCTCGCCAGCCCGGTAGACGCCACGTTTGATTTGGAGCGCTAGGTCGTCGGCAAGCTGCCGATAAAGGAATTTGCGCATCCCGCAATTCTATCTGTATCGATAAGTTTTTGCAAAACTGTATCTGTTACGCATGTAAATAGAGCGCTAGGAATACAGTGATGCACTTCATTACGGACGGCGGGGAATAGACCCTAGAGCGCAGACTGTAGAAAGAGGAGAAGGATAAATGCGGACGATATTAGCGGTTTTAATCAGTATTCAACTGTTTGGTTGCGGCGACGACGACGAAAAGATGCCCGAATTTGTTGGGACCCTTCATGCGATCACCTTGGAGCCGGGTGCCAATTGGGATTTTAGTAAAACCCCTGAGGAATTAGCTGCAGGCATATTGGCGCCACATCTCGCGGAGATTGAGTCGCGCTTCAAAGACAAGCGATTGGTCGCCAACGGAACACTGGAAACAGGCGCGGGACTGTACTTCTACGATGCGGACAAAGTCGATAATCAAAACCTGCTGGATTCTGATCCGGGAATCCAAGAGGATATATTAAAGGTTGCAAAACAGCAGGATTGGCAGTTGCTCCTTGCGAATTTTGGCGTCGATATCGGCACGATGTCGGTGTTTGTTTTTGAGTATCGTCCTGGTTCCGGATTTGTCTCGGGCAAGACGTTTTTAGAGCAAGATATCACTGGCCACTCTGACTATATGGGAGGATTGTTTGGCGAGGGAAAGGTGCTCGCTGGTGGTGTGATCGGCACAGACAATGCACGTTATCTCGTCTTAGCAAAAGACAAGGATGCCGCCCGGGCCATCGCGAATGCTGACCCGAGCGTGGCGGCAAGCTTGCTTGCAGTTGATGTGCTGCTATGGAGCCCTTTGTTTCGCAGAGCCCTTGACGAGTAGTGACCGGCTTAAAGGCCGGTCACCTAATACCTAGGTACCTAGGGGACTCCGGTGCTTTTGCGCGAGATTGTACTGACGGGTGCGCACTGTATCGGTTTTGTTGGCACCGTATCCAACGATTCGACTGGGGCATTGTTGTCTTCGTCGGCATTGAGCATGCAGTAGACGTCCCTGCGAATCTTGGCGACGAAGTCATCGACTTCTTTGGGAGTGAGCTCGGTAATGGATCCGCTTTTTCGGTCAATTTGCCACCCGGTTTTCACCGATGGAAACACGACCGCATTTTCGATTCCGACGGGGAGTCCATATTCGGGGCAAGCAACGAATCCGCTTGTTTCGATCGTCGTTTCTGTCTTTTTCTTGGCGGCGTTTTTGTGCGTGGACATGGTGCACTTGCTGCCAATTCGATGGATACGGGCCCGGAGGTTATTGGTGTCACTGAGCCGGTAGATTGCGATGGGGGTGGCGACTTCTTTGATGGTTTGTAGTTTCCAGCCCGTCTCATTTCGATCCAAAGCGTAGACAGAAGAGTTTCCGAAGGCGAGTGCACGATCACTGTTGGTGGTGCGCGCAGCTGGGAGAATCGACACAGTGCGCACAATCGCTTCCGCGAGAGTAAAGCTATTTTCAACCTCGAGCGTGCGGGTTTCTGGATTCACGTAAGTGATATTGAGCCGGTGTTGGGAGGCATAGGTCGTGGACGCGTGCTCTCGGCCAGAATAGGGAAGGAACAGAGTTTGACTGGATGAATCGAGGCGAATTCGCTGATCGTCGCCGCCGCTGCCAAACCATGAACTGCTAAAGTTGCTGTCGAGCTCGGTTCCGAGCAGTAGATTGTCAAGCTCCTGGGCATCCCGGGCGCTAAACAAGGTCAGCTTTTGTAGATTGCGCCGGACGCGTTCGTGACTAAAGGAAACCGTTCCCGGTCCCAGGATCCCGGCCGTGGCCAAAAGGAGCTGGTCGCTTTTTCCTGGCATGTTGCAAGTCGTGACAAGCTCCGGGAACGATTCTCTCGGCAAACTCAGCATGTTGACGATTGACCAGGTGGTGCGGCGATCTTGGTTGAAATAGCTGCTCGAAACCATCAATCGATCGTCTGCAAACAGCGCCGAGGCGTCGACCCCGTAGAGGCCTCTTGGAACCGAGATGCCATGTAGATAGGCAATCGAATTTTTTGCGATGACAAGGGTATGGATGTGGTCGCCGCCATCTGTGATGACATAAAAACGCCCATGTTGAAAGCGAAGGTCGTTTTTGTCTTGAATTCTTCCAGGGACTTCGAGGTCTCTTCTGGGGACGAATCTCAGACTTGATTCCACTTTCAGATCGCTGCTGGCACCCAGCTTTCGTGTTTCTGTTGGTGTATTTGGGTGGTGTTTACACTCTCCTTCGAGGGGGATGTTCGTCCCATCTGGTTTGTCGTGCTTTGGCGGAAGAGTTGATGCTTGGTCCCGTTTGTCCGGGAGAACGAGCTCCCGCATCGTGCTGTCAAGCTTGATAAACTCGCCGCCGTCATAGCGAAATACGATGAACCGGGTGTTGTCTTGATACCGAAAGGTTGGGTAGCGGACCATCCGTCTTTCCCATGCCTCGCATTGGCCACGCCAATAGGTGTTGCAGGTTTCGCCGTTTCGTCGATAGATATATTGACTCAATTGGGGCACCGCATCTGCGAGGCAGTCGATGAGCTTTGCGCCTTCGCAGGAATAACTGTCCACGCCGTCTGGTTCCTTGTAGTCTGGATTTTTAACTCTTTCGTATTTGGGATAGCACGATGTGACTTTGCGATATCTGGGATTGTAGTCCGTGCAGACGTTGTAGTGGCGCGTCCGAGTTCCGGTGAAAATCACGTCCTGACTGTTTTGGCTCACGACGATGTATCGGTCGCTTGCGCTGATAAAGCGGTGATAGGTGTTGTACGTCCGAATGACGTCGCCGCGCTCATGGGTATCGGCGATGTTCTTCGCATCGAGCCCCAAGAGGACGTCAGATCCTCTTGGGGTGTTGTCAAAATCCTCATGCCAATCGATGTCAAGTTTGTGATCCCGCTCCCAGGTGATCGCAGTGAGTTTCATCCTTAGGAGTGGGCCGCGATGCACAATGGGTGGGCTGATCAGCGCAGCGCTAGAAGACTGGGCAACCCTGGGCTGTGGATTTGTAGTGGGAGGGTGGGGTTGAGGATCCAGCGGAGCGTACTCTGCAGAATAGATCGTCAGTGTGTTGTTGAACAGTCTAGCGTCTAGAATCTCCTGATTTTCGAGCAAAACGTGGTCGACATAGGCAAAGCTATCCGACTCTATGCGGAAGCGCACCAAAGCGCTCATCTGATGAAAGCCAAGCTTTCGGTTTTGGGGACGATGTGTGCGATTTTGGATGCTATCAATGAGTAAGACCAGCTGGTTACCCTTTAAAAAGAAATTGATTGGTCGCCCGGGAAGCTTCAGAAAGCAGCTTACTTCTGGGATTGGTTTTGTGGTTGTGTTGACGGAGATGAGTCCATGGGTCTTTGACAAGAAGATCGCGGTCCCGTCACGGTAGCCAACGAGGTCGGGGCGTTGGATCGTCGGTGCTGGTGAACTGTCAGCGGCGATGTTGGTCCGCTCTAGTTTGGCATTGTAGGTGCGTTTTCCATGATAAAGTCGCGGGCGGCTTTGGTCTTTGAGGATCGCGACTGGGTTTGTCCAAGGCACGCCGCCAAGCTTGTCGACGAGCTTGGCGTACTCTTTTGATTGCCTGGACAGCGGACAACGCATTGTCTTTAGCGGATCAAATCGATCGAGTTGCTCGCGGAATTCGGCGAAATCCAGTTGTGCATTGTCTGCGGGCACCGGCGTTGCGTTGCGATAGCTCACAGTGTACTGCGCGTTGTCGTCGATTTCGAAATCGGTCGCTGTTTGATCGTCTTGGTCCGGATCCGTCTTTCCATCTCCATCCGGATCCGTGTCTCCTGTGATGTCGGGCTCGTAGTCGGTGGGAGATACACTACCGCCGCAAGCGTGAAGCATACCGGCGAAGAAAAGTAAACAACTGTAGCGTTGGAAACGTTTGTACATCACTGGACCTCTTGTTTGGGGGAATGTTAGACGACAAACGCAAACCTCAGCAATCGCCGTGCCATTGAAAAGCCTGCCCATTTTGTCCCCCCAAAAAGTCGACTTGGCATCTGTGTGGGGGGAAGCACTACGGCACAGGTCAACAATGAACCGAGTCATTCTAGGAGATTGCCGACAACGCGCAAAGAAGTTTTTTTGCGCGACAACCAATCCGCACAGGTCAGAATTGGGATGGGTGTTTGCGCCAAAAATCCGAGGTCACCCTCAGTTTCCTGGCGACTGCTTTTGGGCGGTTATGGTATAGGTGAAACTCGTCGTTGCCATGCCACAGACTTTTCGCAGTGATCTGTGTGGTTTGAGGTTTTTGCCAGGTTTCGACTAAAGAATTATCATCGATCCGGCCCACAGCGTGTTACGGTTCACGCGAGGTGCCTATGGTAGAGCTAGATCGGTTTTGGGTTGAACATGCACCGGCGCTTCGCAAGTTTGTGACAGGAAGAAGCGCGGACAAGAGCGTTGTCGAAGATATTCTTCAGGATGCTTATGTTAAGGCAAAGTCCAATGCCCACAAGCTGCGTGATCCTTCCAAAGTTCGTGGATGGGTATATCAAATTTGTCGCGCTACGATCGCAGATCATTATCGATCACGCCGCTTGGTGCATCAGCCCTTGTCGCCGGATTTGACCTACGCGGTCGAAAAGAAAGATGGCGGTTTGTGGAAGGTCATTTCCGAGGCAATCGACTGCAAGATCCATCACTTGCCAGAGTTGTACCGGGGGGCTATCAGTCTATTTGCATTAAGGAGCTTGAGCGAAAAGGAAGTCGCCGATAAATTAAGCATCTCGTTGCCTGCTGCGAAGGCGCGGATTTTACGTGGACGGGTCAAGCTACGAGCAATGTTTGAGAGGTGTTGCGCATTTGAGTTTGATTCGCGTGCTCCCCTTGTCGTGTGGGATGAGTTTGAAAAGAACATCATGAAAAAGGAAGAGTTGTCCTCTTTAGATGTTCCGCTTTACGAGCCCACTTGGCACTAGCGGACTTTCTATCAAGCGGACTCGTTTTCGACGTTTGGGGCACCAGTTCCAGGGGGAAAAGCGGCTCCTCCTTGACTGTTATGCAGAATGTGACTATAGTCATGACTATGGATCTTTCTGATGAAGTGCTAAGTGCTGGAGTTAAAACGGTCTCCAAAAGTGTGCTCAAAGCAAAGATGCTTAAGTACTTTCGTGAAATTGAACAGACAGGGAATCCATTGATTGTGACAGATAACCGAAAACCGGTTTTGTATATTCGCCCGATCCGGGCCAAGCGACGGGTTGACGATGTATTTGGTGACCTTCGCGGAAACGTCGATATGTCTGAAGAAGTGGTGCTCGCAACGACCGAGGATGAGTGGACGGAGGTATAAGATGCTGTTGGATACCTGTGCTCTTCTATGGTGGACGCTAGAGCCGAGCCAGCTATCCACTGCAGCGACCAACGCGTGTCGCAAAATGGAAGAGGATGGCGGGTTCGTTAGTTCGATCTCTCTATGGGAGATTGGGTTGAAGGTAAAAGCGGGTCGGTTGGAGCTGGGCACATCGTTTGATGACTACGTAAACCGGGTGCAACAACTTTCGATTCTAGAGGTCCTTGGCGTCGATCTGCCTATTTGGCTTGTGAATTTGTCGTTGGATTGGGGGCACAAAGATCCAGTGGACCGGACGATTGTCGCGACTGCCCAAGTGTTGGATTGTCCGATTGTCACGAAAGATAGCAAGATGCGCGAGCACTATGCCAACTGTATTTGGTGAACCATTACCCGCACCCTGAGTGCCTGTCTCAGTGGCCGCAGCTGGGATATATTGTGGCCTAGTTTAGTTGGCGTTGTTGGTGCTGCCGGCGCCTTGGTCGGCTTGGTTGCGATACATGTTGCCGCCGCTTGTGAATAGGACGAGTTCGATGACTTCGCGCGGGTCGTCGGGGTATTTGATGCATTTGGAGATGAGGAACACTTGCTGGTCGTTGTCGACATTGGGATCGGGGACGGGGAATTCGTCGTCGTTGTCGCGAATCGTTACCTCGTAGTCCATCACTCCATCCGGGGGCTCGTCGATATCTCCTTTGATGGGGTACCAGCTCGGCAAGTTGGTGTTGCTGAGCATGTTGTTCCACAGAGAAACGTTGTTGTTAATGAGAGTACGGGCTGCGTACAGGCCTGCCTCAGCGCAGTAGAGCGAGCTTCGGCTGGTCCGGGCATACCCGGCGCCGCGGGTGCTGGCCATTTGGAGATACAGGGCGACGCCGCCTCCCGCGATTAAGGCGGCAAGGACGGTTGCGACGATAATCATCGCCGAGCCCGATTGGTTCGATTTTCTCATGGGGATCCTTGCATATTGCGGATTTCAACGGTTGTCGACAAAACCCGTCGGCGGAACTCGTCTTGGGCGGTGGCGGCGGCGCGGTCTTCGATGGCAGGGCGTTGTGAGATCGGCTGGGACGAGGCCTCGATGACCGATCGGGTGACGAGGGTGATTCGATAGGCGCGAGGCTTCGCTGTGCCAAATGCCGGTGGGCTGGTGCCAACATCTGCGGCGACATTGTAGAACCATTCGTCGGTGTTGGTTCCCGCTTCGTTGACGATGCCATCGCCGTCGACATCGACGCCAACGGCGATTTGCATATCTTCAACCCCCTCGGCGAGGGGTTCGGGATCTTTGGGGCCGGCAATGCCGTCTGGGTCCATGACCAGGGTGGGAACGCCTCCGAAGTTGCCGGGGTCGACGTAAAATCGTGCGACTTGCGCACGGACGACCATCGATCCGGCGGGAAAGTCGCCGGCAGGAAATGGCGGCGTTGTGGTACATGGCGGGTTTTGCGTTTTGAGGATGAGACTGTCCGTATTGTTACCGTTGTCGATGACGCGGTCGATTTCGAGCAAGTGCCCCACGTCAAAATTGCTAACAACTATCAGATCGCCGGCCTGAAAGTTATCGTGAACGTCTGGAAAAGCGACATCATCTTTGTTTTGGACAACAATCACTCGGGCGGCATAGGCGGTTTGGTCGTAGGGATCCCGCAGGGAAGAAAATACGCCACCGGAACCGTAAATGACGCGCAATTCGTCGGTGTCAGGATCGGCATTGGCGTTGTCTCTTGTGGTGACAGTATGGTTGATGACATCGATTGCGTTGGTGTTTGCACTACATCCGACCAAGTCTTGGATCCCGCCAGACGGGGCGCCCGGACTGGCGCCGCGAATCGCTCGGGTCAAAAACTGTAAGGAGATGCGCGAGGCAGTCTCGACCTTGGCCATGCGGCGGTGGATGCGGTAGCCGTCAGCCATGGTAAAGCCCAGCGAAAGAGCGGCCGCCAGGGCAATGGACAAGATGACCATCGACAGCATGAGCTCGACGAGGGTGAGGCCGCTTTGATGGCAACGTCGGCGATTCTTTCGAGGGGGATTGGGTTGTCTCATCGTTGGGTCCTCACGACGACGCTGCGGGTCTCGCTGCCGCGCTCCAGCCAAGATACGGTGACGGTCAGCGTGCCGTTGGTGCCGATCCAGTTCATGATCCAGGTGCGCGTGTAGCGGCCGTTATTGTCCAGGATGCCGCGGGCATCGACGGTTTCGCTTTGGGTCGCTGTGGGCAAACTGGTCACCGGGATGGTGCGCAGCATTTCCATCTTGTCCTCTGCCAACACGGAGGCTTCGGTGGCGTGTCTGGAATATGCGGTTGCGTGTAGGGCTGTGCGATACATGGTTAATAACCCGGTGATGCCGATCAGAAGAACTGTGAGCGCGACCATCAGCTCGATCATCGAAAACCCGCGCTGGTGGTCGCGTCGCGTGGATAAACTATGCGGTTGGGGGAAGGCCATCGGAGGCTTTCATGTTACTTGAGCGATAGCCAAAACACACGACTGTTTGTGGTGCCTGCGGCTTGAAACAGTAACTCGGTGCTGGTCCCGTTGGCGTCGTGGTTGGAAAGGTTAATCTTTTTGGCGGCATCGGCACTGCCTACAAAGACCGTCCCGTTTCGTACATCCACGGCCGAGGCACCACCCGATATGGTGGTTGCGCTGCCAACGGCGAGGCCAGTGCTCAGCGAGATTCGCGTTAGGGCGCCGGTTCCACCCGGGGAGCCGTAGGTCGACGAGTTGACGTCCCCGGAGTCGGTGACGACAAACAGCTCGTTGCCGGCGACGGTCGCTTGGGCAAACGCGCGGTTTCCGGCGCCGAGGTTGATGGCTATCGGGACGTCGTCACCGCCGGTGGTCTCGTGAAACCCAAATGTCGGCGGGTTGGTGCTGGGTTCTAAAGATACGGAAATGACAAATTGATCGACGGTAGCCGGTGCCCACGACGAGTTGATCGGGTCGGCGTAGCCACCGCTTACGACAACTGCATGGAGCCGGCCATTGCTGACGTCCGTATACAGCGCAGGGGTCGATCCGAGGGGATGGTAGTTTTCGTTAAAGGAGAACAGTGGATTGGCCTCTTGGCCGTCGTAGATGTCGCCGGCATGAGACGAGGCATAGATGTTTTTACCCGTGAGTGCGTCCAGGACGTAAACAGACCCATACAAAGTTGGTATCACGACATTTGTAATCGTTCCCGCTCCGGCGCCATCATAAACGGCAACGCCGCCGGGAATCGCAGTCGCTGGGACGGGGGGTTCGGTTGTTACGGTATAGGGGCTCGGTCTATCACTCCGAGGAGGAGTTAGGTAAGTCCGTCCAAACTCCCACTCGATCGCGCCGGTAACGGTATTAATCGCCGCGAGGTAGTATCCCGAGTCACTGGTCCCGCCATTGTTGGTTAGGGCGAAGGTTAAGTTTTTGACCGTGGCGCCGTTGCGAATCGGCCCCATCGTGACGCTGAGTCCAACGCCCTGGTCAACCGTTCTGCGACTTGCGGAGTTCGTTTTCACTTCCCAGAGAACATTGGGGTTTGCGGGGTCGGTGATATCCAGGGCGATGACCGCGGGTTCTTGCCCGGAGAACCCCGCGTCTCCACTGCCAATTTGAAAGGTAAGCACAGTTTTCCATGATTTTTTTCCGTCGCGGTCCCAGTCGCCAAAGATATCACTGACTTTGGGCGAGCCGTCGATCCGCTGGGTATTTTGACGTAAGAGCGGCATTTGCGTGCGGGGAACAAACGCCCATAGCTCTTGCCCTACGAAGGAGCAGGGGCTGATCGCCTCGGCGCAGACGGCATGCAGCATTCCATCCAGTGCCCCAAAGTAGAGCATGGTTGGCCGTGTGCTTCCTGCGACGGAGCT
The DNA here is from genome assembly GCA_965223575.1 of Kofleriaceae bacterium. Lineage (GTDB taxonomy): Bacteria > Myxococcota_A > Polyangia > Haliangiales > Haliangiaceae > CBDCWZ01. The sequence goes on along the minus strand of CBDCWZ010000081.1, from coordinate 37,345 downwards.
GGATTCGATCACGGCGACGGTAGACCGATCAACGCCGCCGAGGCGGGGCGACCAGTTCCCAGACGTATCCTCGTATCCCGCTAAGATTCGCGCTATCAACGTTTTGACGTCGGTTGTGGTCATGGTCAGGGATCCGGCCAGAAGCGGGCCTAAGGTTGCGGCATTGGCCGTATCAAAGGCGATCTTTGGGTAGACGTAGTCGGAGTTGATCACTGAGTCATTGGTAAAGACGCCGCGACAAGAGCCGTTATAGGGAGCGGCACATCCCGTTAGCAGGACGTTGGGAAAACTCGCGGCGGTGGAAACGTCAAAAATCGCGGTCAGCGAATCGAAGCTCGACTCGGTGGTTCCCACGGAGGAGACGTCGACGGCACGCATGTGTCCGACCGTATAAGGAAACTGAAATGTCGATGTCGCATCGGTATAGGTAGTGACGGTGCGTACCGGATCGACGAGCTCGTAAGTGCCTTGGTATTGGGCGACAACGCCGCCGACTTCGGCGACGACTGGGGATGAGCGTGATACCTCGACGATGGTTTCTTTCCCCGCAACCGGGACCGTCCCGAAGGGAAGCGCGATAAATGCGTTTAAGATCATCCGCAACTGGGATTGCGAGTTGGTGATCTGGTTGCCGCCGGCATACATGATCACGCCGTTGTCGGTGTTGCTCTTGTGGCGTGCGTAGGCGGCAACATCGATGATATCGGCATCGCTACGGGTATCATAGACATCGCACGCGGCAGTGGAAACGTGGTTGGTACACAAGGTATTGGAGGATCCCGATTGGTCTTCGGTCACCAAGCGACGCAACGTCCCGTTGGTGCCTGTATGCATCGAGTCATAGCCGTTGGACCCGCTGCCAAAATAGGACCACTTGCCGACCGAGCCACTGGCAAACTCGGTGGGGAAATCGCCCCACTGCATAAACAGGTTGTTGGGATAGCGCAGGATGAGCGGCTCAACGGGAGCCTGATTGTGAGTGGCAAGACCGACGCTGCTATTGACCAGTCCGAGAAATTGCCGGTCAGGGCAGTTTTCGAGCACGCCAACCGCAGCCTCCATGATCATGACATGGCCGCCATCGCGAAGGCCGGGAACCGCGGTCAAGAACTCGTCGAGTTTGGCATGCTGTTCGATTTCGGCGGCATTGCCGCAAGGAGAGTTGTCGGACCAATTGTCGATCCACGCCCATTGAAAGTCACCGTTGACGAGTTGCCCCGCCTGAATGTCGGACTCAGTAATATCACAATAGACCGCATCGGTCGGATCAAATGCACCCGTTTTACAGCTCGATGCAGCGGGTTGGTCGAGCTTGACCAGGCTGAGCCACGTCGCAGAGACCCCAGCTGGGGATAACCGCGCGAGTCGCGGCGGTGCGTAGTCAATCGTTATTGCAACAGGTGCTGTGTTTGTTGGCGGTGATGCCGCGCCGGTGCGGTAGTCTTGGTAGGCGAGCGTCGCTGTCGATTGGATCTCGTAGAGATCGACATCCTCAAAGTCGTAGTATGAGTTGCCCGAGTTTCCGGAAAAGTCTCCGGTTTTGAGCCAGAATTGGTCGAATCGTGCGCGGTCCTCGCCGGCGATCATGTATGCACCACCGCGGACCGGGAATTCGTTGTACGTGTAGGAATTCATGACCGGTGACAGGGTGGTTGGGTCGAGACGGCGGATGGGTTCCGCACAAAGGGGGGCAACGCACGAGGTGAGTGGGTCGCCCGAGGTCAGGGGAGACACCCCGTTTAATACCCACATGTCAATGTCCCGCTCCGTGTAGACCTGGCTGGCGTAGTTTTGGCTGGCGGTAAGGGCAGGCGGATCCTTGGTCGGGTTGACGATCCAATACACTGGGATTCCAGCTTGCATGAGTCGGTAGGCGAGGCCATAGGCCTGGAAGATCCCTTCATCGGGGCTCGATGGCGAGTCGGCACACCACTTGGGTGAGCTGCTATCCGGGGGTGCGAAAACACCGCTGGCTCTATAGGTCTGGTGGCATCGGTCTAGGGGGATGATGATTGGGTTGGCAGTCGTGGTCGCAAAGGTTTTGTAGCAGCAGGTGTCGTCAGTACCGGTGCAGGCAACGAGATCCGGGTCGCAGGTGGCAAAGTCGCCGGCGGATGCCGGGGCCGATATCGACGTCAATAGTGTCAGGACGCTGATGCGAATGAGTCTTGTGTTCAAAGCGTTAACCATTCCATTTTACCAATCCGAAAAAACATAGGAGGTGCCAGATAGTCCATAAACTGCAACACGAGAAAACTGTGTGTCGTTGACGTCGCGAATAAATACGGTTGAGGCTTCGCTCGATCCATCGGGGAGAAAGTCGATTTTCGCGCCGGTCATCCCAGTGCCGACAGCAGGGACGGTGTCGTTGTTGTTGATATGGGTCTTGGCAGCGAGCGATGCGATCTCAATGTCGGTGGGGGTGCTGAGCTGACGCATGACATCCCAGGTCTCGGTACTGTCAGGGGTGTCCATCCCTTGGACAGTTCGTTGCAGGTGGCTAATGGAATTGGCTGTGATCGATACCCGTTGGCGTTTGTGGGTCGCGATGGCTCGCAAGCGAGCGAGTTCGAGCACGGAGGATACCTGGTGGGCAAAAGCATAGGCGGTTCGGCCGTGGCGTTTGCCCGATAGACCAACGATGGCGACCGTAGATAAGATACCGATAATGGCGACGGCGACCATCAGTTCCAGGAGGGTGACGCCGCGCTGGGTTTGGGGGTTGGCTAAATTTCTCACCACTCATTATCGTAACAGACAGTCCTTGATTTTTTTGTACGTTTGGTTACGGGGTAAACGTGTTCGTACACTTTTGGTTTGTCGCCGGGCAGTGATGTGTTGATGGTTGAAATGCCTACATGAGAGGTGGGGTGGACATCCGGAAACCGTGTATGACTTTGCCCTAAAGTATGTTGGTGGAGCGTTTGCCGCGTGGAGTCTTCAACCTGTGGGGAGTCTTCGTCCGCGCTGACGCCGGTGTGGTAGCGTCTCGCTCAGACATCTTCGGCGCGTTTCGGTGGTGCAGAGTTTGCTTGAGGTTGTGGTTTGCGGAGGTTTGCGTGCGCCGAAGAACTTGCGCGTCGCTACCACACCTGCGTCATCGCTTTGCGAAAATCGTTTGAGTGCGATCTGTGCTGAATGTGGGTTGGTGCTTGTTTTGGCGGAGGATGGTTGAGTCGGATCGTCAGCGCTGAGCGAGAATGGTTGCAACCACGATCTGAGCTGAGGTGGTGTTCAGCGATTTGTAGCGAATTGGCATTGGTGAAGACTAAAAAGTAACGGCGTAGCCGAAGGAGACGAGGTCGACGTGGAGGTGGTTGGTGCGCTGGTAGCGGAGGTAACCGAGGTCGATGCGGCTACTGGTCCAAAAATCGTTGCCGAGGGCGTAGCTGATTTTGGCGGCGATTTCGTGGGCGAAGAAGCGATCGAGGTCGGAGTCGCTGGTGCGCGGTTGATCGATTGGCAGGTCGCGGGGAAAGGAGTCGGCGTAAAAGGAGGCGCGGTTTTGCCAGTACAATCGGTAAGACAAGTGTCCCAGCCAGCGGCTTCCCATGTATTGGTAGGCCTCGAATCGTGCGGTGTGGGCATTTATGTCAAAGTCGTCGCGGTAGTAGCGGTAGCTGGCTTTGAGAGTGGAGCGCGATTTTGGAAGGTGCTCCGCGATGGTCGCGCTGATTGCGTGGCGAAGGCGCGAGTTGGGAAAGCGCTCTTTGTAGCGGCCGCCTCCCGTGATGGGGGCGGTGTTAAAACTAGATGATAGTTGGCCCTGTTGGTAGGTGAAGCCGTAGGATGCGAAGGCGATTGTGGTGGGGGATAGGATTTGGCTGGCGGCGATGTTTGCGTTGAAGGTCGCACGCTCGCTGCGGTCCGGGAGTCGCCTACCATCGCGCCGGTAGTCGTTGAAGTAGTCGTAAACGAAATGGGTGCCGAGGTGCAGGGTCGCGTTGTCCTGGGCGAGATCGCGCTCGTAGTCTAGGCCAATGAAGGCAGAGCCGAGATTTTCTTCGACGGAAAAGCCGTAACGGGTTGCGACGCGTTGATTGTCGGTGACAGCAACCTGGCTGCGAATGTCGAGGCCGGCGGACTCTTGAATCGCGGAGGCGGAGGAGATGGCATCGACGGCATTGGGGGAGGCGGCGGAAATAATGTCTACGGGAACGACGATTTCGTGATTGACTCGATCGCTTTGGCGCAGCTTGACGCGCAGGAGTGGCTGAAAAATGACTGTGTCCTCAGAGCCGGCTTCGTTTTGTAAGCTGGCGACGGACTGAAACCCCTTGCCGCGTTGGTCGTATACACCGACTCGAAACTGAAATTCCTCAAGCGCCCAACCTGGGTCACGATCTATGGTTTCGACCGATAAGGTGTCCTCTGCGTTTGCTGCTTGAGGAGTGGCCGCGATCAGAGCGCAGAGCAGTGGGAGTATCAACCTTCCGCGCATCTAAAGATCCAGTGAACCCTCGTGTCTGTCCCGGTACTAGTTTGAACAGCCACAGCCGCCCCCCGCTGGCTTGCCGTCGCCACCGCTCGCACCCTCACGGGATGTGTGTAGTTTGCGTTCGGAGCGCGCTGCGAGTGGATCGGGTGACGAGCGCATCGTCGGATCTGAGATGTGTTCGCGCTTGTGCGCGGGCACGACTGCGCATGCGCTAGATACAACCAGCACGCTGAGAAATAGAAACGTAGAGCAAAGTCGGTTCATAGGTGGAGGTGATTATGCCTGAATTTCATCAGCCTGCCGCCTAATTGTCTATCGGTCGGCCGAGAACAGGCCCTGAAACGGGCCGGGAAAGACAAATGCAGACCAGTTCTCCGGTGTCCCTAGGCCAAAATCTCCCTGATGGCGAAATAAGTGGATCCGCAGGGTCGGACGGATTGAATCAAACTCGTCAGTCGGCACGACCAAGGCGATGGTGGTCCCGTCCATAATGATTCGTGCGCCGCTAGTGGCTAACGTGGGTGTGTTGCTGACGACTGCAAAAACGTCGAGGGTCCAGGCTGATCCGGGACGAAGTTGCGCTCGGTACCAACGATCTGCGTTGCGGAAGTAGCTGCCGGGCTGGGAGTCGTCGACTGGTGGAGAATCTGGAGGTGTGTAGTTGTTGCCACTTTGTAAATCCGAATCAAAGGAAAAGCTTAGTTCGTAGTGGTCAGTCTCACTGCGAAACGGTAGTGGGTGGCTGGTTTCGTAGATGACGACATGGACTTGCGATGGCGTTTCTGCTGGAGTTTGGCTGCAGATGACGACATGTTGCTCGCTATCTTGGCCGCAGGGATAGGGGGCATCCAGGGCAAGGGATTGCTCGATGAAGCGCAAGCGATGAACACGAAACACCTGGAGCGGTGGCTCGACGGCTACGTCTGGGATCCCTGAAAAAGGACTGGACACCGAAAATACCCGGGGGATCGCGCAGTTTTCGTGGGTAAGGCCGGTACGAGTTTGCAGCCCTAGATTGCCCAGGACCCGAGATTGTTCGCGTGTCTTGGTGATCTCGCAGATGGATTCCTCGGGGTCAAACTCGCGATCTGATAAACAGCTTGCCAGCACCAAGGTCCATAGCAGCGATGTACATGCGAGCCAGGACAACTGCATAAGTGGCTTAGTACCAGTTGAAACCGAGCAAGATGGCGGCGTTGCTCAGCCCGCCATCATCGAAGGTGCCGTGCGAAAGGCGCGCTTGCAGATCCATGACAAAATTAAAGCGTTGCATGAGTTCAAAGCCGACGGCGGCAGTTCCTCCGACACCAAACTCATAGGATTCAAAAAAGCCATCGGTCAGTTGGATTTGGGAGATACCTAAGCCTCCTTTGAGCCATATGTTTCGCCGCAGCCAGTACTGTACTGCAAAGGAGTTGACGATATTGGCGATGGAGATGCCGTCCTCATAGCTAAAGACGCCGAAGGCATCATACATGATCGCGATGCGTGGACCGATAAATGCGCCAAGCGTGAAGTCGAAGGCGAGCCCCGTAAGCGTGCTGCATGTATCGCAGTCTGAGGCAATGATCTCGCCCAGACCGATCGATACGCCGACGTGCAAGCCGCGACGGTGGTGCGCAGAGCGGGCGCGGGGGGGAGGTGGTTGGTATTGGGGTTGGCCGCCATCACTGGGTGGTGGTGGCGGAGGGTGGCCGGGTTGGGCTGAGGTGATGCCGACTTGCAGTGTGAGTGCGAGGATGGCTATTAGGCTGACTCGGTGAATTAGAAATCGCATGGTTCTCCCCCAAGTGGAACGATCTCTTCACGCTAACATAGCTTGGGTGTTGTGTGCACGCGGGTGGTATGATTGTGGGCATGTGTGTGGGGTGGGGTATCGGCGAGTGTGAAGTGTAGTCTAAGAGTTTCTTGTCGCAGTTGCAAAACGCGAGTTTTCGCGAACGGTGTTGGGCATCGCGCTCGGAGCCTGGTGTTAAACGAGCGAGGAGCCCGAGATGCGAGGAGAAGTGAGAACCGGAACGGAGCGTATTTGTATACGTGAGTACCGGAAGCGGAGCGCCGACGTTGCAGATCGGAGCCCGCAGCCGTTTAACACCAGGCTCCGAGGGTATGGCTCGGTGCTCAGACATATGCTCGCGCAAGTTGGTTGGGGTGCAGATCGCGCAGGACGTTTGGTGTGATGCGTCATGTAGCAATGTGCGCTGCGTAACTGCGCGCCGAGCCATACCCTAGCGCGATGCCCTGGCGCGATCGGTCGAGGAGAGCACCAAAAGCGGCAGGTGGGAGTAGACCGGTGGTTAGACAGACACAGGATGGCGAGCTTAAGAGGGGCTTTTTTGGAGTGCTTGGTTGGGGGGGAATCGGTAGATTTTGGGGGTGCCCTGGGGCTGCAGGATGGTTGTTGCTGCGTCGCGGTAGTCTGTGGGGTGGGCGTCGGGATCGACGATTGCGGTGACTGGGTTGCGGATTTCAACGCGGTCGCCAATTTGCAACAGTGTTTCTTGGACGTGATCGCTGGGAAATGGTTCTAGATCGTCGGATTTGTTGCCCTTTGGATCTATGGTTTTTAGGTAATTGGATAGGCCGATAGTGTCGTCGGGATGTGTTTCGCTGTTCCCGTGGTTTACTATCAGTCGGCCGCGAGGAATTCTGATCGTTTTGCCGGTGTTCTCAGCCTGTGGGGAGCCCTCAGCCTGTAGAAAGTCGAGGCGTACGTCGAATCCGATGGTTGCGGCATCGTGGAGCATGTGTCGGCGGTGTGCAAACAGACCAGGGCTGGAGTCGAGTGTGATGGCATAGCCGACGCATCTGGTTTTCGTAATTGGAGACAGGGTTGAGGTTGTCGATTCAATGATTCCGGTCATCCCAGACGGGCGACCGATGGAAGCCGATTTGGCTGTGGCGCCAGTTGGCTTGAGGGTGTGACGACGGATTTGGATCAGGCGACCGATCCATGCCAGGAGCGCATAGCCGGAAATAAATAGGACCGCGACAATCGCAATTGCGGCGCCAACCTCATTCATTACGCCGAGATCTGCACATCCACCGCCACACGACTCAAGGAGTCCCGCCGGCGACGCCACCGGTGCCCCGGCTTGGGCGATTTGTTTCATACGTCGCCTACGCGTCGGGGGGCCCCACACCCGTTGCATCAGGGCTTCGCGTTGGCGGGGGTCTGTAAGCGATACGACCCGGTGGCGTTTTCCCGCCTCGCAGGATTCGCCGACGCGGTATGCGGTGCGACAGTCGAGGCAGATAGCGTTGTGTCGGGGCCAGGCGATATTGTTCTGGGATGTGGTCATTCTTGGCAAGTTTGTCTCAATTTTGCTGATATGCCGAGATAAACAAGGGGAGTCGATTTATCCGCTGTTTTTTAGGGGAGATGAGCGTAGTTCTTTTGGGGAGAATACGCCCAAATAGAGCCAAGCTATCGCTTTGGGGATTGTCACCACAGGGTGGAAAGCGTCTAGGGAACATGGCATACCACTGCGATGACGATTGAGGCAGTTCTCTTTGACCTGGATGGCACACTTGTCGATAGCGAGCGGGAGAGCGCCGAAGCGATGGCAAGAGCAGTGCGAAATGGGTTTGGAATTGAGGTAACCCAGGCAGATCGAGATTTTATTATTGGTCGTTCTTGGGTGGATATCTATGTGCGTTTGAAGCGTGAATACTCCAATCTGACATGGTCACGTGACCAGCTCATCGCCGAGACTGCTGCGTGTCGCGAGCAGGTGTTCGCCGAAGTCGGTATTACGATCTTACCCGGGGCTGAGGCCGCAGTGCGTCGATGTAGCCATCTCGGATTGGCGCTTGTTACAGGGTCCTCCCGGGTCGAAGCAGCGCAGGCATTGGAGGCACTTGGCCTGACAAGCCAATTTTCGGTGGTGATTGCTGCTGAGGACGTTGCGCACTCGAAACCCCATCCCGCCGGCTATCTCGCCGCTGCGAGCAAACTCGGCGTTTTGTCGCAGGAGTGTTTAGTGATTGAGGATTCCCAAGCGGGGATAGCAGCTGGTGTCGCCGCAGGGGCAAAGGTCGTGGCTGTGAAAGCGGGCAACTTTCATGGTCAAGATCAGTCAGCGGCCCATTGGTCGCTGGAGACTCTCGAGCAGATGACAGATGATTGGTTGCGCGCCCGGCGCTGAGTTTTCTCAGACGGGCGGCTCGAAACTCGACAGCTGGTTGCAAACAGGCTAAATTCTGCGATGAGACCGTGCTTTTCGACAAGCTTCCCGAACGTATTACAGTGTACGAGGTCGGTCCCCGTGATGGTCTGCAAAACGAGGCGCGTTTGGTTGCAACCCCGGACAAGATTGCGTTTATCGATGCGCTATCGCAAACGGGACTCAAGCAGATTGAGATTACGAGTTTTGTGAGCCCCAAGTGGATTCCGCAACTCGCGGATGCGTCAGTCGTCGCGCCGCGGTGTGAAGCAAAGGCCGGGGGTTGGCTTTTTCTGCTTTGGTTCCCAACAAACGCGGACTAGATCGGGCGTTAGCGGATGGGATGCAAGAGATTGCAGTGTTTTTGTCCGCCTCGGAGACGCACAATCGCAAAAATGTAAATAAGTCGATTCGCGATACCTTGACCGCTTTCGATTCCCGTTATCGCGCCGGCAATCGCTGCTGGATTAAGAGTGCGGGCGTATGTTTCGACGGTATTTGGCTGTCCGTATGAGGGGGAAGTGGAATCCGGCTGTCGTTGTCGATCTTGCGACGAAATTACGGCGGATTGGGTGTTTATCAAGTTTCGTTGGGGGATACGATTCGGTGTTGCGAATCCCGTGCAGGTCGACAAGGTGCTTGTCCAGGTGCTGGCGAAGCTTTCGATTGAGAGCATTGCCGTACACTTTCACGATACCCAAGGGACCGCTCTGGCAAACTGCATGGTTGCCCTTGCACTGGGGATTACGACCATTGATTCTTCTATTGGTGGGTTGGGGGGATGTCCCTATGCGCCAGGCGCTGCCGGTAATCTCGCTACTGAAGATTTGGTTGCAATGCTGCAATGGGATCGGGAATCGATACCGGGATTGACCTTGAAAAATTGGTCGAATGTTCACGACTCGCTGCATCGTTTGTTGGGCATGAGTTGCCGTCCAAATATTTGCGGGCGCATCTCGGCAAGCAAGCGAGAAAACGCAGGCTTTCTGAAAAAGGGAGGGGGAGCGTATGAGCGCCGAGGTTCTCGTTGACAGGGACTCACGAGGGGTGGCAATCGTTACGTTGAACCGGCCAGATCGGAGCAACGCTCTTTCGCTTGCACTGTGCGCCGAGCTCCAGGCAGTGATACAGTCGATCGATAGCGATCCGTTAATCCGGGTGGTTACAATTACCGGTGCAGGGGATCGATCGTTTTGTGCTGGGGCGGATCTAAAGGAGCGCAAGGAGGTCGCAGCAAAGGATGCAGGGCCTTATGTTGATGCGATCCGCAGGACCATTCACGCATGGGCTTGTCTGCAAAAAGTAACTGTGGGGGTGATCAACGGATACGCTTTTGGGGGGCGGCATGGAACTCGCGCTCGCCTGTGATCTGCGCCTGGGCTTCCAGCTCTGCCATTTTTGGACTGACCGAGGTGCGTCTTGGCATTATTCCCGGAGCCGGGGGCACGCAGCGGCTTCCGCGCTTAATCGGTGTCGCGGCTGCCAAGGAGTTGATACTGCTAGGACGTCGCATCGATGCCGAGCGAGCACGAGAATTGGGCTTGGTGATGGGGGGCATATTCGGCAGACCAGTTACCGTTTGAGGTCGATCGCGTGGTGGAAGAGCTTCTTGGCGGCGCGCCAGTCGCCCTAGCGATGGCCAAACAGGCGATCGATCGCGGCAGCGACGGAATCGCTTGATGAAGGATTGAAAATCGAACAAAAGGCCTATGAGGCCACTTTGTATACGGAAGACCGCGATGAGGGATTGCGCGCTTTCGCCGAGCGGCGGCCGCCTAAGTTCGCGGGCGCTAGGGGGTGTCCCACCAGGCAATCCCCTGAAATTCCATGCGTCGTTGCGCCTCGGTTGCGTAGGTCAACTATGCTTCCTCACCGCGCCTCGCCTGAAATTCCATGGACTTCTCTGGAGGCGCTGGGTCAATCGGGACACCCCTAGCCCTTCGCGGGATTGCAGGCGCGGTATTGAGGCTCGGTCGTTGCCTTCATGATGCAGGTATAGAGTTTGCGATCGATCTGCAAACAAGAGCCTAGTTCATCGCGTTTGGATTGGGAGCGGATGAGCGTCAATTGATCTGGGTAGGGACCAGCCGCGGAGCGACGTTTTGAACAAAAATACGTAGGCGGAGGTCAACCACATGGTCTATCAGCGAGTTGCATTCGCTTTTGGTGAGTCGGTGATTTGCTGTCGCAGGGGAGGGGTTGTCAATTTTGTTTGTGTGGCGGGACACATCGCGACGTGAGCGCGATCACGACCACAAGGGCAATCCCGGTTACGGTCGATTGAGCGATCATTTCGCAAAGGCTAGCGCAGACGCAGGATATTGCTAGTGGGGTCGTAAGCCCCTACACTCCCCGGCTCGATGCCGATTTGGTTTGCTGCCGTTTTGGGTCTGGTCCAAGGCTTGACCGAGTTTCTCCCCGTTTCTTCCACTGCCCATCTACGGATCATCGCAGAGCTATTTGGGGCAGAAGGATTCCGGGGGCTGCTTTTAGCGCGGTGATTCAGTTGGGGACGCTAGTGGCGGTACTGATTTATTTTGGTCGAGATTTGTTCATGGAGATGCCTCGAGCGCTTGCTTTGGGACCGCAAGAGTCCCGCGGCCCGGCGTGTATGGCTGATCGCGAATTGGCACGATCCCAATTGTGATCTTCGGATTGTGTTTCAAAGGGTTTGTCACTGGGCCCGCTCGTTCGTTGTGGGTTGTGGCAACCGCCTTGATCGCAGTTGGCGCAATATTTTTTGTCGCAGAGCGTCGCCGGGCAGGTGCGCGTATGATCGATGAACTACTGTATCGAGATGCCGCGATCATTGGCTTGGCCCAAACCTGTGCCCTCGTTCCTGGGGTATCTCGGTCTGGTGCAACTATTGTTGCTGCGTTATTTCTCGGGATGAATCGCTCTGAAGGTGCGAGATTTTCGTTTTTGCTGGGTGTTCCGGCAATTGCAGGAGCTGGATTATTTGAGCTTGGTGATGCGATCGATGAGCTCGGTGCCGATCCGTGGCTGCCCATTTTGGTGGGGACGCTCGTTTCTGCTGTTGTTGGGTATGCGACGATAGCCTGGCTATTGCGTTTTCTTAGGCGCAATAGCCTTGTTTCTTTCGGCGCCTACCGAATTGGGGTCGGGATCGTCCTAATCGTCCTTTGTGCGACGAATACGATTGCCGCATTGTAGGATACGCGCGCTGCTGTCGCAGATGTGAGGTATAGCCCGGAAACATCACGCTCTGCGCACGCCCTCACCAAAGTTCTAGTTCCCACACAAAAATTTTCAATCTTGCAAATACAACCAGTATTCCCTGCAATCGAAGATCTCCGTGTGAAAACAACTTCTTTGGCGATCTTCGCACGCTTCCGTGATTTTTCCGGGCTAGGGCTTGGCAATGTTGACGCAGGTGGGAAACTCTCTACTATATATGGGTATCATCAAGGAGCCCGGTCTCGGGTGGAAAAACAGGATACCTCGACTTTTAGGAAACACCTATGCCACAAAAATTAGCGCGACACCCAATCGCAACGACCCAAAACGCATCCCAACACAACCAGCAGCGAGTTCTGGATTCAAAACGCGATTCTAACCGTCGCTGCAACGCTCGCGCGCGCCGTTTCGCCGCAAGGATTCGTTTTCTGTTGACTTGCGCCGCTGCGGTTGGGCTACTGTTCTCTACAGCGACTGCTTTTGCGCAGCTGGAGCCACGGCCCAAAAAACGCGGGAGAAAATATCGCGTCCGGATCGACTCGGCGCCACAACGAGCGGCTGTTTATTTAGACGACAAGAAGTACGGAATCGTTGGCTATACGCCTTGGGAGGGGCGGTTGCAAAAAGGCAATTGGCTCGTGATTATCGAAGCCGATGGATACAAGGAGACGCAAAAAACAATTCGAGTGCGTCGCACCCGCCGGTTGCAGGAGACGTTTATTCCGTTGGTCAAGCAATATCAGCCCGCAGTGTTGGATATTCGCGCCGACGCCGACCCGAATTCGTTTGGCGCCGAAGTTTGGATGGATGGCCAGTTGCAGGGGCAAATCCCGATCTTGGTCAAAGCCAATGATGGTCGGCATTTGATCGAGATTAAGAAAGATGGGTATCAGGCTTTCGCGCAGTGGGTAGAGGTTAAGGAAGGGGAGCGGGTCAACTTAAATCCGGTTCTCAAAGCAAATCAAAAGATCAATCGGGGCGATGTATTGGTTGAGGCGGATGCCGCCGGGGCTGAGGTATATATTGATGGCAAAAAGCATACGGATTTGACGCCGACGTTGATTCGCGGATTGGTCGCGGGTCCGCATGTTCTTGAAGTTCGCAAGGATGGACTGTCGTGGAAGCAGTCCATCAATATTACGGCAGGCAAGACAGCTAAAGTAAGCGCTGCGTTGAAAGCGACTGGTAGCGCCGTAGTACGGATACTTGCAAATGTTGCCGGCGCTCGGGTTATTTTTGACGGAACGGATTTGGGAGAAGCTCCCTTAGACGTGAGAGATGTCAGGCCTGGGGAGCACGTTATCGAGGTCAGAAAGCCGGGATTTAAGACCTCCGAGCAGCGACCCAATATTGTGGCGGGATCGGATATTGTCCTGAAGTTTGACTTGCAAGCGGCGGGGAAAACCGGAGACGCAACCATACAAGTCGTCTCTCCAGAACCTGAGGCTGATGTGTTTGTGGACGGTAAGAGGCTTGGTCCAGCGCCCCAGGAGGTTTCTGTGTCAGCGGGGGAACATTTTGTCGTCGTTCAAAAGCAGGGGTTTGCCAAGTTCGAGCGCAAGATTGCGATAAAAGCGGGGCAATCTCTCACCGTGACCGCTGAGTTGGCGGCTGTGGGGCGCGTGCGGTTTTTGTCTACGCCCTCTGGAGCCCAGGTCATGGTCGATGGGATTGCCGTGGGTAAGACGCCTTTGGTTCGTGAGGACATCGAGACTGGGGGCCACGCGGTTACCATTCGCTATCCGAAGCACGATGTGTTTGAGACCAACATCACCGTGATCGGTGGAGAACTACAGGTTGTCAATGCCCGACTGCGAGGAGGAAAGACCGTGCGTGAGAAACGCACCGAACAACGCGGGCTGAGCTCTTGGGGGGCCCGCGTACTGCCGCGCGGACGATCGACAGTGGACCTATCGACTGGGTATCCATATTATTTTGAAGGGCGTTTTTCAGTCGGGGCTGGGAATATTGGCAATTTTGGTGTTGATGCGAGCGTTTTGTTACGCACATTTTTCTCGCGAACCGATCTCGGTCTCACCGGGCGGGTTACCCTGCTAGAGGCAAATCCGTTTTCGCTGGGAGCTTTCACAAGCCTGGGGGGCGGTAGTACATTTTTTGATGAGAGTAGTCGGAGCACGATTTTTTGGGATTTGGGCGTGATGGCTTCGCTCAGTGGGTTGGGCAACATCACGGTAACCGGGCGCGCGTATCTCAACATGTGGTCTGATCGGCATTGTCCGGGGTTGCGGGGCGCGGAGGGATCAGAGCAAATTACTGGGTCGCCGATCTCAACCTGTGAGGAGTTTCTTGAGCGCAAGAATGGTGGCAACCCGGGGGGATTGTCAGCAGCGGACGTGAGCGAAATCGAGTCTCTTGTCGATGGCAGTCCTTTTGATCGCGACTTTGGCATGCGGGCAATGGTTTCGCTGATGGTAGAGGTGGCATACTCCCAGCGCTGGAATGTCTGGGTTTTGTTTGAGGGAGCACCTTTTCAGGGCGAGCGGGCCGCGTTTACAAACTATTTCAGTGCGCTGATGTTTGATACTGATTTTGGGACGTATGGGCGGATTGGGGCTACGTATAAGTTTTAGTTGGTTTTGGCGGCGTTCCCTTTCGCCGAAGGTGGCCCAACTGAGTACGGTCTCAAGAGCAGTGAGACCATCGCGAAGCCGTTTGGTGAAAGATACGTAGTCTTCTTCCGCAAACCTGTCGCGGTTGATATCCTGTCCCATAGTGATGGTCCTGCTTTGGACGCGAGCTCATGTCCTACGACGCGGAACCTACAAGAGCGTCGCACAGGGCACGAAGCGCGTCTACCATCGTAAACACACCGATGACGTTTCGCCCTTCGACAATAATTGCTGATCCAAGATGGTGATCGCGCATATGATTGGCGACCTCCAGCAGTGATGTACTGGCTGGGACAACATAGGGAACACCACTCATAGCTTCTTCAACCGTCATTGTTTGCGCATCGACGTTGGGGGTGGACTCTAGCCAGTCCAGATCGCCTAGGGATACCATGCCAACGAGCTCGCCACCGTGCAAAACTGGGAGGTGACGAATAGAACGGTCGCGCATGATTTTATGGGCCTGGGCCAGGCTCTGCTCACGACCGATCGTGCTGGGATTTGGCGTCATGTAGGTAGCGATGGTTGGTAATTGTGACATGGGTCGGTTGTACCTCTGTTTGAGGCCAACCACCCTGAGCCATGAGCAATTTTTTGCAACCACCCCCAACCCACACTCTCCCCCATCGCTGAAGTGTTGCACATGTTCACAGCCCGATTCCGTCGTGCGACATTCACGCAACAGGTGTTGAAGTATCGCATGGCCACAAATGATGAGGTCTAAAAAAGGTAATCTGTGGTACTGTTTTGCTGATCTGTCTTAGTGCGTGGGGGATCGGTGTGCGGAAGTAGAGTGGGATCGGCTGTTTGTGGGGGTTGTGCGGGGGATTGCGGGAAGCGATAAAATGAGCCTCGTTCGATGGCGGAGAATGGGGTAGCTTCCTGGCTCTTGAACCACGGAGCAGCCTGATGGGAGAGTTTTCACACCTACATTTGCACACGCAGTACAGCCTTCTGGATGGGGCAATTCGCGTGGACGATTTATTTCCTCGTGTTCTCGAGCTGGGGATGGACACGGTCGCGGTAACCGATCATGGCAACATGTTTGGCGCGATCGATCTCTATTCGGCGGCGAAGAAGCACGGCGTCAAGCTCATATTTGGGTGTGAGACTTACGTTGCAGCCAGTGATCGTTTTGATCGGACCAATCGACGTAGTTATCACATGGTTTTGTTGGCCAAGGATCAAGTTGGCTATAAGAATCTGTCTTATCTCAATTCGATGGGATATCTCGAGGGGTTTTACTACAACCCGCGGATCGACAAAGCTCTCCTTTCCGAACATACTGAGGGACTGATCGGCATGTCAGCGTGCCTCGGAGGGGAAATCGCCCAGACACTGACGAAAAAGGGCATTGCGGAAGCAGAGCAGGTCGCACTTGAGTACAAGAACATGTTCGCACCCGGCGATTTTTATCTCGAGCTGATGCCGACGGATATGCCGGAGCAACACCAACTCAACGAGGAATTGCGGCGGATGGGACCGAAGTTGGGGATTCCATTGGTTGCGACCAACGATTGTCACTATGTCAATCGAAACGATGCTCGTGCTCACGATGTGTTAATGAGTATTCAGACAGGCAAGACGGCGAGTGACGAAAAGAGACTGCGTCATCGAGTCGATAGCTATTTTCTCAAGAGCCCTGCCGAAATGGAGGTTTCCTTTTCAGACATCCCCCAGGCCATGGAGAGCACGGTTGATATCGCCAAGCGGTGCAATGTCGAGCTCGATTTGGGCAAGACCTATCTACCAGATTACCGGATTCCCGAGGGGCACACGCTAGACAGCTACTTGGACTCGGTCGTGCGTGAGGGCCTAGAGCAGAGATTCTCGGAGTTCGCATTGATTGGGAAAGTTGTCGATCGGGATGAGTATTTTCAGCGTTGCAAGCATGAGCTTGGCGTGATCAAAACGATGGGATTCCCGGGGTATTTTTTGATTGTTTGGGATTTCATCAAATGGGCAAAGCAGCAGCGCATTCCCGTAGGCCCAGGGCGTGGATCCGGTGCCGGGTCGCTCGTCGCTTACGCAATGCGAATTACGGATATTGATCCCATTGAGTTTAAGTTGCTGTTTGAGCGTTTTTTGAACCCCGAGCGAGTTTCGATGCCGGACTTCGATGTCGATTTTTGCATGGCGCGTAGGGATGAGGTGATCGGGTACGTCCAAGAAAAATATGGTCGCGACCATGTTGGGCAGATCGCGACCTTTCATCAGCTCAAGGCCCGAGGCGTGATTCGGGATATTGCGCGTGTTATGGAGATTCCATACGCGGAGGCAGATCGGCTCGCCAAACTGGTGCCCGA
Source organism: Kofleriaceae bacterium (assembly GCA_965223575.1). GTDB lineage: Bacteria > Myxococcota_A > Polyangia > Haliangiales > Haliangiaceae > CBDCWZ01. The sequence continues at coordinate 20,607 of CBDCWZ010000081.1, read as the reverse complement.
GCCAGTACAGGGGAAATCTCCCACTGTTAAGGAAGCCATCGAGCAGGAGCCTGAGCTCAAAAAGCTCTACGATGAGGACCATAAAACCCGAGACTTGCTAGATATTGCGACATCTCTGGAAGGTTTGAATCGGCATGTTGGTACGCACGCTGCTGGGGTCGTGATTGGTGAGGAGCCGCTGTATTCGTACGTGCCGTGCTTTCGGGGAAAGGAAGGAGAACTCGTTAGTCAGTTTGCAATGAAGCAAGTCGAGAAAGCGGGACTTGTGAAGTTTGACTTCTTGGGACTGAAAACGCTCACGGTGATCGATATTGCAGTGGCACAGATCAACGCGCAGCGAGAAAAGCAAGGGGTGTCGCCTATCGATCTGACTGCAATCCCTGCCGATGATCCGAAGGTATACGAGATGATTTCGTCCGGGGACACCACGGGTGTGTTCCAGATGGAATCCAGTGGGTTTCGCGAGATTATCAAAAAGCTTCGTCCCGACAAACTTGAAGACATCGTTGCGGCGGTCGCGCTGTATCGCCCGGGACCGCTTGAAGGAGGCATGGTAGACGATTTTATCGATCGAAAACATGGCCGCAAAGAGGTTGAGTATCCCCACCCGGATCTCGAATCGATTCTTCGCGATAGCTACGGTGTGATCGTCTATCAAGAGCAAGTCATGCAAATCGCTCAGGTGCTTGCCGGTTACAGCCTGGGGCGCGCGGACTTGCTGCGTCGCGCAATGGGTAAGAAAAATCGCGAAGTCATGGATCAGGAGAAGCAGGGCTTTGTAAACGGAGCCAAAGAGCGGGGAGTAGCTGCAAAAACCGCAGCGGAAATCTTTGATCTGATCGCGTTTTTTGCCGGTTACGGATTCAACCGGTCGCACTCTGCCGCATATGGGTGGATTTCGTATCAGACCGCGTATTTGAAGTGCCACTATCCCCATGAATTTATGGCGGGGTTGATGTCGTGCGATCGCGACAATACAGACAATATCGTCAAGTTTATTGCAGAGGCACGCGCGATGAATTTGACGGTCGAGCGGCCTGATATTAACGAATCTGCTCTCGATTTCACGGTCGTTCCGCGAAACCAAGGAGGCGAGGCAGACAAAGTGATTCGGTTTGGACTTTGCGCTGTCAAGGGGGTCGGGCAGGGAGCGGTAGAAGCGATCTTGAAGGTGCGCCGCGAAGAGGGTGGTTTTTCGTCGATCTACGAGTTTTGTAAACGGGTCGATTCACAAAAAGCGAACCGCCGAGTCATCGAAGCGTTAGTCAAAAGCGGAGCATTTGACGGATTAGAACCAGATCAAGGGTTGCATCGTTCGCAACGTTTTGCAGCCATAGATGGGGCGATGGAACGCGGTGCCCAAGAGCAGCGGGATCGTCGGACTGGTCAAACCTCGTTGTTTGGTATGTTAGAGACCGCAAAAGCCGCAGACCAGTTTCAGGAGCCTGGATACAGTTATCCGGAGATCGACGAGTGGGACCAAAAACAACTGTTAGCGTTTGAAAAAGAGGCTCTTGGATTTTATATTAGCGGTCATCCTCTCGATCGGTATCGCGCAGATTTATCTCGCTACGCGACCGCATCTACCCAAGACTATCACGAGGGGCGTCGACAAGCTGGCGATGCGTCGATCGGTGGGATCGTTGCCGCCTACCGTGAGCGCCCAACCCGCCGTGGCGATGGAAAGTTAGCATTTTTTCAGCTCGAAGATCTTTCTGGACAAATAGAGGTCGTGGTGTTTCCAAAGACCTTTGAGAAAGTTCGCCATGTGCTTGTTGGGGATGACCCGATTTTATGCAAAGGGAATGTTGTTGATGAGGGCGAGCCCGGGCAGCATGCCTGGCGGCTATTACTAGAAGAGGTGACCCCACTGGCGGATTTGCGGAATGAAAAGACCTCTCGGGTCGAGTTGACCCTGAACGTTGAGAATTGCCCGCTTGACCGGGTAGCGGCGCTGCACGAGTTGCTCGGGAAGTGCCGGGGGTCGTGTGAGACGGTGCTCCGGGTCAAAATCCCCAACCGGTCCGAGACTGTCATCCCGCTTGGCAACCTGTGGAAGGTGGCGCCTACAGATGAGCTTTTGGCGGGGATAGAGCGGCTGTTTGGGGAGCGGGTCGCCAGATTGCGCTGAACGACGCGCGTTGGCCTTTGCCTTTGGGGGGTGCCGTGCTCACACATCCACGGCGAGTTTCGGAAGTGCAGAACTCGCCTGAGGTTGGTGGTTTGCGAAACGTTGTCGTGCGCCGCGGAACTGCGCGCGGCACCCCCCAAAGGCAAAGGCCAACGCGCTGCTCAATTGCTGTATCCCGGGCGATAATACTCCTATCCATGTTTCTCGAGATGATGCGCTACGCTCGTTCTGTTTTGGCTGAGTGGTGACGAGTGAAGCGAACGGGGGCCCGAATCCCTCAGCAAGACACTGATGTCTGCGTTTTGCAGATGGTGGCGGTCGTGCAGGGGCTCCCCGGTGCTCTGGAGGAGCGAAGGGGAGCCCTGCGTTAGGTTTTGTTATTGGGTGATCAGTTTGAACTCCACCCGACGATTTTGTGCGCGGCCGCCCTTGGTCTTGTTGTCAGCAACAGGAACTGTCTCACCGTAGCCACGGCTCTGGAGCCTGTCTTCCGCGATGCCCTTGCTGATTAAGTAGCTTCGCACGGAGGCTGCGCGGTTATCGGAAAGTGTGAGGTTCGTTGCGTCACTGCCGGTGCTGTCGGTGTGTCCTTGGATCTCAAGCTGTACGCTCTGAAACTCCTTAAGTACCGCGACAGCTTCGTCCAATACGGGATAGGAGGACCGGAAAATGACTGCCGAACCAGACTTGAAGCGAATCCCTTTGATCGTCCCGGTAAATTTCGCCACCTTGGCAGGAACTTCGTCTGGACAGCCGTCGCTATCCTCGTAGCCGTTGGCAGTCTCTGGCTTATCTGGGCAGCGGTCAGCTGTGTCGGTGACGCCGTCGCCATCGTTGTCGGTATCAGGGCAACCATCCTCATCCTCGTATCCATCTTTGTCTTCTTTTTGGGTCGGACATTTGTCGTTCGCTCCAAAGATGTTGTCGCCGTCCTCGTCACCTTCTGGGCATCCGTCCTCGTCTTCAACAGAATTGATGGTCTCAGCCTCGTTGGGGCACTTGTCATTCGCATCTGGGATGCCGTCGTTGTCGTTGTCGTTCTCGGGGCAGCCGTCTTCGTCCTGGAACCCATCCTTGTCTTCGGGTTGGCTGGGGCAGCGGTCGTTGGCGTCCATAATCCCGTCATTGTCGCTGTCTTTGGGAGCCCGTTTGCGTTTCTTCAAACCAAAGTCTTTATAGAGCCCGGCGAAAATCTCCCAATCAATGGTTACGGAGGAATCTTCGCTGGAAGGCGGGAACAGGATTCTGCCGTCAAGACGCAGCCCCCAGGTATCGCCGGCTGCGACCTTCAGACCAACACCACCGTGGGCTACCAGGTCCGTTTCGTCATCAATTACAGCATCATTTTTTGAAAAACTTGAGAAACCACCCCCACCGACAAGTAAAAACGGCCGAATCGGTGCTTTGCGGTCAAGGAACTCAAACAGTGCGTTGAGTCGCCAGCCCAGGATCAAGACATTTGTGTCAGCGTTACGTGCATGTGTTGGCAACAAAACGCCCTCACCCTCGATTGAAAACCGCCAAAATACTGGATATGCGAGTCGGAGACCGATTGCCAGGGATGTGGTAGGGGAGTCTGCCGTCGCTACGTCGGCGACGCCGAGCTCATTGTCTTGTGAAAAGATGTGTGTGCCGAGAAATCCGCCCAGCTCGAGTCCGCCTTCAGCACGTGCAGAACCGGCCGCAAAAATGATTGTCGCAAAAAGAAGATAAGAAAAAGCTTTTGTTTTCATGGTTGTAGGCCCCTGTTTCTTATAAAAATGGCTAGTTGCTGGTGGAAAATGGCTAGTTGCTGGTGGAAAATGGCTCGTTGCTGGTGGATGAGGGTGGGCGATGCAAGGATTGAACTTGCGACTTCCACCGTGTGAAGGTGGCACTCTCCCGCTGAGTTAATCGCCCCTTTTGTTATGAGCAGTCATAGCAATCTGTGGGGTTGTCTCATGGACATTTCAGGATGGTCAAGGGGACAGCGCAGGTGAGCCACGATCGCGACCGTATGGGGGAAGATCTCCACATTTCGCGGGACTGTGGTATAAAAATCGCCGATGAGAACAGTGATCGCGACAACACAGGCACCCCAGGCCATTGGCCCTTATTCGCAGGCAATTCGCGCCGGGAACCTGCTATTCTGCTCGGGGCAGATCGCGCTCGATAGCGATGGCAACATGGTTGGGCCCGGTGATGTGGAAACGCAGACTCGGCAAGTGCTTGACAATTTGGCCGCGGTGTTAGGCGCCGGCGGCGCGAGTTTCGAATCGGTTACGAAGACAACAATCTATTTGTTGCGAATGGAGGACTTCGCGGTCGTCAATGGTATTTATGCAGAACGGTTTACGGCGCAACCACCAGCGAGGGCAACCGTGGCAGTTTCTCAACTCCCAAAGTCGGCGCTTGTTGAAGTCGACGCGATTGCTATTGTTTCCTAGTCCTAGCTAGATGTAGGGCGTTCTGCTGCGATGCGCCACATGAAGTATGCCACATATAGTGTAGCCGACCACACAAAATCGGCCACCGAAATTCGTACTTCGCTCGCATGGGATTGTTGTGTAAACTTTAGAGTAGGACGGAGGCCGGGAAAATCTTCTCCGTTCCTCTAACCCCGGCAACCCCTAGGAACAAAATAACTATGAGAAAACTCCCCAACATATTCCAGTACATCGTCGTTTTGTGCGGTTTGACGATGACGACTGGCTGCGTAAGTGAATTCGATCCGATTCAGAATCAAGGAGACGGTGGCACCGGTGGACTGGCCCAGCAGCTATTTGAGGACAATGTGGCCGAGATGGTCATTGCGACCTGTGGCGATCCCGGCGCGTGTCACACAGGGACATCCCCGCTATTTGTTACCGGAACGATGTATCAGGATGTCGTTAAGTTTAAAGGGTCGCTGTTTCCCAACTACGCCGCTGATGACCCTATCATCGATTATGCCGAGCCCAATGTACATCAAGGGGGCGACGTTCCTCCCTACGAGGATATTCAGCTCATTCAAGACTGGCTGGATGAAGAAAAGAAACAAGCTGGGCTTTAACCCGGAAAAATCACGCTCTGCGCACGCCCTCACCAAAGTTCTTGTTTCCACACAAAAATTTTCAATCTGGGAAATACAACCAGTATTCCCTGCAATCGAAAATCTCCGCATGAAAACAATTCCTTTGGCGATCTTCGCACGCATTCGTAATGTTTCCGGGTTAAGGGGTTCCGGCTAACGGTATCCCACGGCGGGATACCGTTCGACTGACATAGCGGTCTATAGCGGCTGCGATGCGTTCGTGCTGTCTGCGGACGACCCGCCGATCACTGCGTTTGCTGCGATTGGTGACAATGGCAAAGCTCAGCAGGGTTCCGTTTTCGGCATAGAGGAGTCCCGATAGGGCGATGATGCCCGTGAGCGTTCCTGTTTTTCCGAGGATACGCTCACGCAGAAGGGGAAAACTGGCAAATCGGCGACGCAGGGTACCGTCGATCCCGGCAACCGCCAGCGACTTGCGATACGCCACATAGTTTGCCGACTCTGGATCGGTTGTGTTTGCTCCGTAGCCACCCGCTTTTCGCAGGACTTTGATGATGACGTTTGCCGGTAGTTTCGTCTTGTACGAAAGCCCGGACCCCGTGTCCAGCATAAGTTTTTTGGTCTTGACTCGGGCGTGGTCTTTCAGCCACGCGTACATCGCATCGATCCCTTTTTTGAGGGTCGGTGCGCCACCGTATTTTTTTGCTCCTGCGGTCATGAGTAGGCGGTCTGCGAGAAAGTTCCGACTACGTTTATTGACGACAGAAATCAGCTCGCCGATCGGCTTCGAATAGTGAACCGCGAGCGGAGTCGGTAGCTGGTACGTTTCGATTCCGGGCAGTGCTCGGGTGAGACTGTACCCAGTGATTGGTTTGGATAGAAGTTGTGGCGGCAAAAAAGGATCTGGCAGGGGCGCGTCCCACTTGCCTGTCTTTTCCCACCAGTAATGGGGAAACGGCTGCTCGACGACGCGACCGCGAACCGTAATCCCAGCTTGTCGTAAAAGATCGCGAAATGCGTGTGCAGTCAATGTGGGGCTTCCGGCAACGGCGCGGCGAAATCGACGTAGGGTCCTTTGGCGGATACGACCAGAAATATGAACGATGTACCCCTTGGGATTGTTGTTGCTCGTGTCTTTTTTGATTGTTGCTCGCAGTCTTGTTCTTCCCCGCGAAGTCGTTTTGGCGGTTACGACGGTGCGAAACAGCCCAAGTGATGGCTTTAGGGTGATGGTTGGGGGGGCCCCAGGTTTTGCCCGACCAGTGGCCGTAATCGTCAGCGTTGGAAACGGAATCGTATCGCGCAGAGGGTGTCCGCCGAAGATGATGTCGCCATCGATTCGCTTGATGCGATGGCGCTTTTTGAGCGATTTGGCGAGTTCTTCAAGGTGGTGGAGTTTGAGTGTTGGATCGGAGTCACCGACGAAATAGACGTCCCCTTTGATGACACCGGCAGTAGGGTTGGGGCCATAAACGGCCGTGCGATAACGCCAGTGGGGCCCGAGAAGTTGGAGCACGGTGGCCGTCGAGACGAGTTTGACATTCGAGGCTGGGTTGAGGCCGAGAGTTTGGTTGTGCGCGTATATCGATTTGCCGCTATAGGCATCTTTTACGACGATTGAGGTGACAGCTTTGCGTAAGACACGATGTTTGAGGACCTGTTTTATGTCTTTGCGGAGCTGTTTTTTTGTGTTTTTGGCTTCGCCAATACCGAGACCAGGTAGTTGAAGAAGGCTAATCGCGATCAACCCAATGGCGAGTCGAGAACGCTGCATCATTGTTTGACCAGTGCTACGTACATAGCCCCTTCTCCGCCATCCTTTTGGGTTGCAGGACAAAAGCCGCGGATCTGTTTTGCTAAGGTTGGGCTTGCCAAACAATCCACAACGATATCCCGTAACACCGGGCCTGCATCACCCGAATGAAGCCCACGGCCATGAATGATCAGAACAAAGCGTAACCCGCGGGATACGGCATTGGAAATAAATTGTGTTGTGTAGGATCGGGCTGCCTTTGCGCGCATCCCGTGAAGATCGAGCTCGGCCTCCGGGGACATGGTTCCAAGCCGCAGGGCTCGCATCTGCTCATCACTGACCCCTGGCGAGCGCCCCTCTACGCGGTGTCCTTCGCGGTGGATCGCTAGGGTCTTGCTAGGAATGGTTTGCCCGGAACGGGGAGAAGGGGTGCGCAGAGGCCGGATCCGCTCACGGTCAGACAATGGTGTCACGGTGTCCATTTCTGCCTGGAATAAATCCATCCCTTCCATGTCTCCAGTCTTGCGCTTTGAACCAGACCCCGCCACATTGACTAGAATACCGAAAAAATGTCAGTCCTACAAAAACCTTCTGCATAACGACATAAGGACAGAAAGCATACATTGGCTCACAACCGGTGTGATGGGTTCAAACATGCTCACATTGGTTGTGAGTCATCGTAAGACAAGGAAGAGGCGAGGAGCCCGCGTAAGCGTACGTTTGGTACGTGCGCAGGCACCACAGCCGACAACGCCGTATTGCGTTGACTCGCGACCAACGTGAGCATGTTTAGTTGTCGTCGGTTGGGGCGTCACTCGCGTGGTGTCGTCCGGATACGCGGAGGTAGTACTGAAGCATTGCGTCGCCATCGATCCCGGTTGGATTCAGTGCGGTGATCTCATCGCTAATTCTGGACGATTCGGACGCGGGCGATTTGTCGGCGCGGTGCGTATCGTCATGACCGATCCCTTCGCTGTCCCAATCTGCGATTTCGGGCCACTCGGGACGACCACACAACACCCCGAGTTCGTCGCGTAGACGCGTAACTGAAGGCACGAGTTGGCAATCTGCCGACACTCTCTCTAAAGCGGATAGCATTTCGGTTGCGGTTTGATAGCGCTGGTCCACGTTGCGACACAGCGCCTTGAGAATCAGGTCGGATAGTTGCCTGGGGACATCTGGGCGTAGCATGCAAAGGTCGGGAATCTGCATATGACGGACGCGTTCCATCGTTTCAAGCTGATTTTTTCCGCGCAACAAGGGGCGGGAGGCTAAGGATTCCCACAGTACGACGCCGAGGCTAAAAATGTCGGCGCGATAATCGACGCGACTATCGTCGCTGAGTTGCTCGGGGGACATATACGCAAACTTGCCCTTTACAGTGCCAGCATCGGTCGTATGCCGTTGTACGGCCGAGCGGACAATCCCAAAATCGATGAGTTTCACCATGCCAGCGGTCGATATCATGATGTTCTGTGGAGTGACATCACGGTGAATCACCGTGAGTGGCTTGCCGCTGACATCGCGCAAGTTGTGTACGTGTTCGAGTGCCGCTGCGACACCAAGGCCAACACATAGGGGGACGTTGAGCGAGAGTCGTGTATTGGTGCGAATCGCGGCCCGCAGCGCGTTGAGCAGAGTGTTGCCATGGATATATTCCATTGCCAGGTAGTGTTCGTCGGAAACCAGGCCGAGTTCGAAGGCGACAGGAAGGTTGGGGTGAGAGCACTGCAGCGATATCTGTCCTTCGGTCACAAAGAACTCGTTATAGTCGCTGTCATCGCGAAACTCGGGGCGAATGCGTTTTATCGTAACGAACCGTTTGCCACCAGCCGAGGTTGGTTGCACGGCCAGGTAGATCTCCGCCATGCCTCCCGACGCGACACGGTCGACGAGCAAATACTTACCGAACTGCCTCGGTAACGTTAACGGTCTTTCAATCACCCCAGACTAAATTGTCTCGTTGTCGCCCCTGAAGGTCAATGTATCTTTCGCGGGGTAGGCGCGTGTGGGTGGCGTGCGCCTCGGTCCAAATGCTGGGGCAGTCCGATCGCTATTTTTTCCTACCGACTAGCCGTAGAACGTACTCTTGATACTGGACAGGAAGAAACCGAACAATACGGGCAAGCCAACTTTCGAGTAATCGAACCCGCATCTCGAGTTGTTGTGTCGGTGCATGACGAGGCTGGGCCTTTGCGGGGAGTCCGCTGCATTTTTGGGCTTCGGCACGGCATTCACGTAGTGCCTTGGTCGTAGATACAAAGTGTCTTGCGAAGAACTCTCTTTTTTGCGTTTGCTCGTCTAATTTATGTTGCAGCTCCTGATTTGCTTCCTCTAAAGTCTCGATGGTTGCAAGATGATCAGCGTTGGCCGCCTGGAGCTCGCGTATTTCCTCGCGCAATGCCTCGTTCTCGTCGACTTTCTCGAGACAGTTTGTCGAGATCACGGTGTTGAGTGTGATGTCGTGAATGCTCGCGCTAATATTACTGTTGGCAGCCAGACCGAATCGAAACCCAACGTATCCGGTGGTCGGGACGTTGGCTACAATGGCGGTCACATCGACCTCCAGCTCATGGTAATGTGGTCTGCCCGAACGGGGGATTTGCGATAGTTTCTTTAATCGCACTTGCGGGATGTCCCAGTCGGCGTCGCTGTCTTGATCCTTAAGATCTACAATCCCGTCGGCATCATATGCTCTAATATTTAGCACGAGCGGATCGGACAAACTTGGCTCATGCCAACTGGATAACCGGAATGATAGTTTACTGCCAGCAAAGCATTGTACCGGGAATTCAGCGAATCCTTCAGTCGTGTATCGGTGGGAGCTGGTACTGATGTTTATTTGACTATCATTGATGATGTCAGCAACACCGTCATTATCTCCGTCGGTTAGGGAAAACTGTACAGTAGGTGCAACTTCAGCCGCCAAACTGGGGCGGGCATATCCGATCATTAATGCACTGATAATAAACAATTTTTGGATCAATCGACCGTTCATTCGTGTATGTATAACGGATTTTTTCGAAAGGGTAAAGCCCTATTTTGCCCCATAGTTCCGAGAGGCCCAAGATAAGCGCTTGGGTTGGCCATAACCGCGCTTAAGTATGTTGGGTTAACCCCTTAGCGGGGTGTATGCGAACCCGTGGATTTTTGGCGTCCGGGCGGACTGGCTGCTCTGGCAAAAATCAGCCGCGAGGTGGTCGGCGACCTCGATTGTCGAGCGGCGGGTGCCGACTCGGATGGCACCAATGTGTTTGCTTCGGACATCGCCGCGGCGACAAACGAGTGCCAAGACCCGGCTTTGATTGGCACCTTGCAGCGCCCCCCAGGTGACATCAAACACAGTATAGGAGCCATTGCTGCGGTGTTGTCGCGAATGCACCCTTGGTTGAGGGCTGGGGCGCTTATGTTTGTCCTTGGGTCGCTTGCTGGTATCCTTGGGCTTGTCTGTTACTTTGTGGATGATTTGCGCTTTGCAGGGGCCGTCGTGGCCAATCCGCGACAGTAGGTCTGCGACAATTTGTTTGGCGTCTCCAGCCTGGAGAAGCTGGCTTGCAAGGTCCTCAAATCTGCTTAGGTCTTTGTTGGTCGTAGATGCCATCGCGTCAAGCAGGCGTTTGTCGGCGATGTGTTGAATGTCTGATGCTGTTGGCACTTTTTTCCATACGAGTCGAGTGCCGGCTTTTTTGGTCAACTGTTCGAAACGGCGTCGCCCACTGGGAGGAACCAACGCGATGCTGGTGCCCCTGATTGCCTGCGCGCCCGGTCGCCCGCTGCGGTGGGTATACGCACTTTCGTTTTCGGGTAGGTCGTAGTGAATGACTCTGGCCACATCCGAGATATCGAGACCGCGTGCGGCAACTTCTGTCGCGACCAGGCAGTGGGTTGCATTGTTGCGGAAGGATTCGAGCGTCGCAATGCGTTCGCGCTGGGTCATGTCACCGGACAACGCGGATGCCAAAAATCCCCGCTTTGCGAGTCCACCGGCAATCAGCGTCGTGGCTGTCCGGGTTCGGACGAATACCAGGGTTCGATCTCTTGGATTGGTTAATAGAACGTTAATGAGCGCCGCTTGGCGATTGTTTTGTCGGACCGTCAAGGCTTGGTGCACAATATCCGCTTGGCTGCGCCAAGCTTAGTCCCAGAGACCTGCAACGGTTTGGTTTGAAAGCTGTCTGCCAAGCGACGAACGGCGGGCGGAAAGGTCGCCGAAACCAAATGAGTGCGGCGCTGCTCTGGAAGGTCGGAAAAAATCGCCTGTAACTCGTCCCGAAACCCCATATCGAGCATCTCATCGGCCTCATCGAGGACCACAGCACTGACGCCGGAGACATCCACGGAGGCCGCGGCGAATGTGATCGACGAGTCGTCCCGGTGTGCCAATGAGTGCAGTGGGATTTTTTGCGAGTGCGGCAAAGTCGCCGGCTAGATTGGTTCCGCCTGTGACGGTCGCGATCTGTGTGCCATAGCCGCGATATAGCCACTGAAACTCACCGCCAAGCTGGAGTGCCAGTTCTCGGGTGGGGGCAACGACCAGGACGCTCGGTTTGGCAGTTTTTGACTTGGTCGATTTCTTTTTCTGTTTTTGTCTTGCAGTCGTTTCGGTCGTTACATGAGGAGCCAGCACCAGCCCAATCGCGACTGTTTTACCAGACCCTGTTTGGGACGACATACGCAGGTCTCGCTGCTCGAGATCTGGTGCGAGCACCGCCTGCTGGATGGGGGTCAAGGCATTGAACCCTTTCGCTTCTAACGCATCCGCAAGTTGCTTTGGGAGTTCGGGAAAACGAGATTCATTTGTCATTACAATGGCCTACTACCATAGATTGCAACAAAAGTGGCAAATTATCGTGCGGTCGCTGCTTTCAGCTTCGTGGCATCACTTGGTCGGGCGGAGGGTAAGCGATGCGGAGGTGATATTTTGCCGCCTCATAACCGGCTCTAGGAGATTGCGGATACAGCTGCGGAGAGTGCGAACTTGTTAAATTTATTGGTAAAGAACTGCGTCCCGTCGCGATAAACCTGGAGCTTCAGTGTGAGATGGGGCCTCTGTTCCAGAGCTCCTTGATAGCATTGTCGGATCAGCGGGGTTTGCTGGGCAAGCGCAGCGGGATCCACGGAGACATGCGCCCGCCAGCGTCGCGAAATACGTCTTGGTAGCTGCTTGTTGATGATGGTCGGCAGTTGACCCGCGAGACCCAGCTGCGGGAACAGTGGCTTGCCCTGTGGATCCGTCCGGGCCGCGGTTGCCGCGCTGAGCAAGGCGGAGTATGAAGCGCCGGGAAGAGGAACCAAAACGAGACTGGTCTCGGTGGCAAACGCGGCTCGGACGCGGTCTAGTTGCTTTCGCAGGTTCTCTGCAGGGCCCCGTTTTCCACTTGACGCGCGCGCCGGAAACGACGCTACCAGGCCGAAAGGAGAGACAAGACGCCATTGGGTCGGTCCGATTCTCAGGTGGAGCGCGAGCTTGGCTCGGGTTGGATCCCACTGTTTGCCCTTGGGTCGTGAGTGTCCTACCGCAGGCGCCCTCGGGACAAGGTGTTCCAGATTGGCAATAAACAGCGGAATTTCTGCCAATCGAGTCACCCGATTGGCAAGGATCCGGCCCGACCAATAATCGCCTTGGGGAATCACAAGTCGTTGCGAGCTGCGCACCATAAGCGCAAGGACATTGGCGCCAGCAAGCTTCGCGACATGGGCGGCCTTGAGTGCCGTTGCCGCTTGGCCGTCTGTGTGATGAACAAAGGTAATTTTGTCGCCTGCCGTCTCCACGCAGCGGCAGCGATAAGGAGCTGGCCAAGGCTTGCACAGTTTTCTTTTCTTTCGCGGGAAGAACTAGCAGTGGTGTCCAATCGTAATAGGGGCATGTGGTACGTCGACGAGACTTGCCGTCGTGACATTGGGGACCGTAGGAAGGTGTTTCCCCTGCAATTTCACAAACTGAGCGAGTTTTCCTTGTTGGTGGGTCGCTGCGAGTTTGAGGCGTGATTGTCGCTGCTCTACCCGACGCAAGAGTTGCTGCAAACGATCGCGAAGATGTTGCCATTGAGGCGATGGCGGACGGCGGTTTGGGTCTTGAGCAAAATAGGGTTCGGGGTTGGAATGGTAGAGCGGAAACAGACAATGCGCGAGGATCTGCGGCCTGTCAGCCCAGCGCGCTCGTACCGTGTCGCGCATCGTCTGCGAACAGTAACTGGCGAGCCGCAATTCTGCGTTGTTTGCCAGTTTCTCGGCCCTGCCGCCCTGAACCGTGAAGGCCTGGCGGCGCGGCGAGCAACCGGCATGAAAGAGCGCCTCGCAGACGTAGATGTTGCCAAGACCGGCCACGACGCTCTGGTCCAGCAGCGCGGCCTTGATCGGCGTGCGCTTGCCCTTCAGCGCGGCGGCCAGGTAGGGGCCGTTGAAGCTGTTGCCCAGGGGCTCCGGGCCCAAACCCTTCAACAGCTTGTGTGCCGATATCCGGTCTGCCGCGACCAGGTCCATCATGCCGAAACGGCGGGCATCGTTGAAGCGGATCTCGTCGCCCAGGTCGGTCTTGAAGATGATGTGATCGTGCTTCTCCAGCGGCCGGCGCGCGTCCTGGCCGGTCTGCTCGATCATCATCCTGCCCGACATTCCCAGATGGCAGATCAGGACCTCTTCGTTATCCAGGTGCGCCAGAATGTATTTCGCCCGCCGCGTGATCGAGGTGACCCGGCGCCCGGTCAGCCGCTTGGCGAAATTCTGCGGCAGGGGAAAGCGCAGCGCCTGGCAGCGCTGTTCCACGCCGTCCAGGCGGCGGCCCTCCAATTTAGGCCGCAATCCGCGCACCACGGTTTCGACTTCGGGCAACTCAGGCATAGCTCTCTTCGCCGTTCCGATGAGGTGGAAACACTGCCGGGATGGTTTACCGCGACTCGGGACGCTTCCCTCCAACAGGGTCGGCAAGGGCGCGAAAAAAAGCAACGGCCCATGTTGCCCGCTCGACTGGCCTAGCGGGACGGTCCGGGTTATGGTCCGCGCCATGACAGTCCAGCAAGAAAATGGCCCCGCCGGGCAGGCCGGAGACAGCGCCGACTTCGGATTTCGCCGCGTCGCCGCCGCCGAAAAAGCACCGCTGGTGCGCGGCGTCTTTCAGTCGGTGGCCGGCCGCTACGACCTGATGAACGACCTGATGTCCGGCGGTATCCATCGGCTGTGGAAAAGCAGTCTGGTGGACTGGCTGAACCCCCGACCCGGCTTGGCCCTGCTGGATCTGGCCGGCGGCACGGGCGATATCGCCCTTCGCGTCTTGCAGCGGATCGAACAGCGCGCCGCGGCGGCCGGTCAGGGGCCGGCAAGCCGGGTCATGGTCTGCGACCTCACGCCTGACATGCTGTGTCAGGGGCGCGACAAGGCGGTCGACCGCGGGCGTCTGGGCGGGATCGATTGGGTCTGCGGCAACGCCGAGTCGCTGCCTTTGGAGTCCGCTTCGTTCGATGCGGTGACCATCGCCTTCGGCCTGCGCAACGTGACCCATATCGACCGGGCCTTGGCCGAGGCCCTGCGGGTTCTGAGGCCGGGCGGGCATTTTCTTTGCCTGGAGTTCAGCCAGGTCGTCCTCCCGCTCCTGGACCGGCTCTATGATCTCTATTCCTTTCGCGTGCTGCCAGCCATGGGGGCTGCTGTTGCCGGCGATGCCGAGGCCTATCGCTATCTGGTCGAATCGATCAGGCGCTTCCCGCCGCAGGATGAACTGGCCGGCCTTATGACCGCCGCGGGCTTCGAGCAGGTCAAGTACCGCAACCTGACCGGCGGCATCGCCGCTCTGCACAGCGGCTGGCGGCTCTGAGCCCATGCGCAGCCTCCGCTTGGTCTTTCGCCTGATCGGCATCGCGCGCACACTTGCCCGCCACGATGCCCTGGCACCCTTCGCCGAGATGGGGATCGCGCCGCAGATCGTCTGGTTTGCGCGGCTCTTTTCCGGCCGGCCGAAAACCGGTCCGGTGGCCGGTGCGCGCGCCGGGGAGAAGCTGGCCCGTGCGCTGACCGAATTGGGCCCGAGTTTCATCAAGCTCGGCCAGGCGCTCTCGACCCGGGCCGACCTGCTGGGCGAGACCATTGCCGGGGACCTGTCCCAGCTTCAAGACAACGTCCCGCCGTTCGATGCGGCCACCGCCCGGGCCAGTATCGAGGCCGAGTTGGGCCGGCCGCTGGCTGAGATCTTCAGCGACTTTCAGGACAAACCGGTCTCCGCCGCCTCCATCGCCCAGGTGCATTTCGCCGTTACCGCCGAGGGCGATGAGGTGGCGGTGAAGATCCTGCGGCCGGGCATCGAGGCGGCTTTCGACCGGGACTTGGAACTGTTCTATTGGCTCGCCGGCCTTGCCGAGGCCAGGCAGCCCAAGCTGCGCCGGCTGCGCCCGCGCGAGGTGGTCCGCCTGTTCGAGCAGACCGTGCGAATCGAAATGGACCTGCGCATGGAGGCTGCGGCGGCCTCGGAACTGCGGCAGAACTTCGCCGACGACGACAGCTATCGGGTACCGGCGGTGGACTGGACCCGGACCGCGCAACGTGTCCTTACCCAGGAGCGCATTGCCGGGATCCCGATGGACGACCGCGCGGCCCTTCTGGCCGCCGGTCACGACCTGGAGGCGGTGCTGGAGAAGGCCGCCACGGTCTTTTTCAAGCAGGTCTTTCGCGACGGTTTCTTTCACGGCGATCAGCACCCCGGCAACATGAGCATCGGCGAGGCCGGCGATATCCGCGTGGTCGATTTCGGCATCATGGGCCGGCTCGATCACAAGACCCGCTGTTTTCTGGCCGACATGCTGATGGCGACGCTGGAGCGGGACTATCAACGCCTGGCCGAGGTCCATGTCGAGGCCGGATTTCTGCCCGCGGGTTTGCCGACCGCCACTTTCGCTCAGGCCCTGCGATCGGTCTGCGAGCCGATCTTTGGCAAGTCGCTGGAACAGATCTCCTTTGCCCGTCTGCTCGGCCAATTGCTGCGCCTGACCGAATCCTTCGAGATGCCGGTGCAGCCGCAGCTTCTGCTGCTGCAGAAGAACATGCTCATTGCCGAAGGGATCAGCCGACAACTGGTGCCGAACCTGAATATCTGGAGCCTGGCGGCGCCCCTGATCCGCGAATGGATCGAGGTAAACCGCGGTCCCGAGATGCGGATCAAGGAAAGCGCCAGCGCCATGCTGGCCCGGGTGGAGAACCTGCCGCGAACTCTGGCCAATATCGAACTGGCGGCCGAGGCCCTGGCCAACGGCGGCCTGCGGCTCGACCCGGAGACGGTCCAGAAGTTCCGAGGCGGCGGCGGGCCCAGGTCTTGGTCCCATGCCGCCCTGTGGTGCGCGGTCGGCCTGCTGCTGCTGCTCGTCCTGCTGGATTGATCGGGCTTAGGGCCGGTACCGCGATAACATTGGGCTCCCTATTGTCCACTTGACCCGGGGCAAATTGTGCCCTATCTACGTCTCTGAACTGTAAAATAGGAGTCGGGGCGTGCTTCGCGACAAGCGCATTCTTCTGATCGTCTCGGGCGGCATTGCCGCCTACAAGGCCTTGGAGCTGGTGCGTCGCCTGCGCGAGGCGGGGGCCGGGGTGCGCGCGGTGCTGACGGCTGCCGGCTCGGAATTCGTAACGCCTCTATCGCTTGCCGCGCTTACCGGCGAAAAGGTCTATGGCGAGCTCTTCTCGCTCACCGATGAAGCCGAGATGGGCCACATCCAATTGTCGCGCGATGCGGACCTGCTGGTCGTAGCACCGGCCAGCGCCGACCTGCTGGCCAAGATGGCCCACGGCCTGGCCGGCGATCTGGCCTCCACCCTGCTGCTGGCGACCGACAAGGCGGTGCTGGCTGCACCGGCCATGAACGTGCGTATGTGGCAGCACCCGGCAACGCAGGCCAACCTGGAACTTCTGCGCCAGCGCGGTGTTACCTTCGTCGGCCCGAACGAGGGCGACATGGCTTGCGGCGAGTACGGCCCCGGCCGCCTGGCCGAGCCCGAGGAAATCCTGGCCGCGATCGAGACGCAGCTTGCCGCCGGTGGAAGCCTTGCCGGCATGCGGGCCCTGGTCACCTCGGGCCCGACCCACGAGGCCATCGATCCGGTTCGCTACATCGCCAACCGCTCGTCGGGACGGCAGGGTCATGCCATTGCCGCGGCCCTGGCCCGGCGCGGTGCCGAGACCACCTTGGTCTCCGGTCCGACGGCCTTGCCCGACCCGGCCGGTCTGTCCGTCGTCCGGGTCGAATCGGCGCGCGAGATGTTGGCCGCCTGCGAGGCTGCCTTGCCGGCCGACATCGCGGTCTGCGCGGCGGCGGTTGCCGACTGGCGGGTGGCCAGCGAAGCGAGCCAGAAACTAAAGAAGAACGGTGGTGGTCCGCCCGCTTTGGCCCTGACGGAGAACCCGGACATCTGTGCCAGCCTAGCGGCCAGGAGCAACGACCGTCCGCGCTTGGTGATCGGCTTTGCCGCAGAGACCCAGAACCTGATCGAAGCGGCGAAGGAGAAGCGCCGGCGCAAGGGTTGCGACTGGATCCTGGCTAACGACGTTTCTCCCGCGACCGGCACCTTTGGCGGCAGCCATAACGAGATCCATCTGCTGCGCGGCGATCAAGCCGAGAGCTGGCCGCGCATGAGCAAACTGGAAGCTGCCGAGCGCCTGGCCGAGACGATC
Source organism: Kofleriaceae bacterium (assembly GCA_965223575.1). Classification (GTDB taxonomy): domain Bacteria; phylum Myxococcota_A; class Polyangia; order Haliangiales; family Haliangiaceae; genus CBDCWZ01. The sequence continues at coordinate 3,060 of CBDCWZ010000081.1, read as the reverse complement.
GCCCAGGCCGTTGGAGCCAAGACTACGGACCTTTCGGAACAGACTTCATGACCGATGTGACCATTGCATTGCGCCGGCTTGCGCACGGCGAAGGGCTTGCACTGCCCAGTTACGCGACCGAAGGCAGCGCCGGCCTCGATCTCCTGGCGGCCGTGGAGGGTGAAGTGGTCCTGGCCCCCGGGGAACGGCGCCTTGTGCCGACCGGCATCGCCATTGCTTTGCCGCCCGGCACCGAGGCCCAGGTGCGCCCGCGCTCCGGCCTGGCGCTGAAACATGGCGTTACGGTGCTGAATTCCCCCGGCACCATCGATTCCGACTACCGCGGCGAAGTAGGGGTGATCCTGATCAACCTGGGCCAGGCGCCTTTCTCGATCCCGCGCGGCAGCCGCATCGCCCAGATGATTATCGCGCCCGTCACCCGGGCGGGTTGGCGGGAGGTCGAGGACCTCGATGAGTCTGCGCGGGGTGCCGGCGGTTTCGGCTCCACCGGCAGCGACGGTGCGGGGGCACAGTCGGCAGCGGACGCCCCGGCGGCCGCCGGGGCGCGTTAGGTACATGCTGCGGATCTCCAAAAAGCTGCTTTTTGCTATCGAGGCCGTGGTCGACATCGCCTACCACGCCGGCACCGAGCCGGTGCGCTCCGCCGATATCTGCCGCCGCCAGGGCATCCCCCGGCGTTATTTGGAGCAGGTGCTGCAGCACCTGGTGCATCACAAGATCCTGATCGGCCAGCGCGGCCCGCGCGGCGGCTACCGGCTGGCCCGCGAGCGCCGGCGTATCTCGGTGGGCGACATCATCCGCGTGGTACGCGACCTGGAGGGGGCGGGCGATCCGGTGGCCGAGGCGGAAGGTTCGGAGATCGGCCTCAAGGTGCTGCGGCCGATCTGGCAGGAAACCCAGGAACAGGTCATGGCCCGTTTCGACGGCCTGACGGTCGATGAACTTTGCGACCGCGCACGCGGCGAGCAGATCGCCAGCGAAGCAGCCCAGGTCGCGGACTTCATCATCTAGCGGCGGGCGGAACGGATGGCGGAAGCGAAGGATCCAGGGCGGGATAACGGCTGCGCCTTTCGCGGCCGTATCTACGACAACATCCTGCAGACCATCGGCGCCACGCCCTTGATCCGTGTCGCCCGATTGGCGAAGGCCCACGGCTGTCAGGCGGAGATCGCCGGCAAGTGCGAGTTCTTCAACCCGCTATCCTCGGTCAAGGACCGCATCGGCCTGTCGATGATCGAAGCCCTTGAGGAATCGGGCCGCCTGCGGCCGGGTGGCACCATTGTGGAGCCGACCAGCGGCAATACCGGCATTGCGCTCGCCTTCGTCTGTGCCGCCAAGGGTTACCGGCTGATCCTCACCATGCCCGAGACCATGTCGACGGAGCGGCGCAAGATGCTGCGGCTGCTGGGCGCCGAATTGGTCCTGACCGACGGCAACAAGGGCATGAACGGAGCCGTTGCCAAGGCCGAGGCCCTGGCCGGCGCGATACCCGGCGCGGTCATCCCGCAGCAGTTCAGCAACCCGGCCAATCCCCAGGTCCACGCCACCACCACGGCAGAGGAGATCTGGGCCGACAGCGCCGGGCGGGTCGACATCGTGGTCTCGTCGGTCGGCACCGGCGGCACCCTGAGTGGTATCGGCCGTACGCTCAAGGAACGCAAACCCGGCCTCCGGATGATCGCGGTGGAGCCCGAGGACAGCCCGGTGATCTCCGGCGGACCTCCGGGCCCTCACAAGATCCAGGGCATCGGTGCCGGCTTCATCCCCGAGAACCTGGATACCGCGCTGATCGACGAGGTTCTGCGCATCGGTAACGAGACCGCCTTCCGCACTGCCCAGGAGGCCGCTGCCCTGGAAGGCCTGCCTGTCGGCATCTCCTCCGGCGCGGCATTGGCCGGCGCCCTGGAGGTCGGCGCGCGGCCCGAGAACGCGGGCAAGCTGATCGTCGCCATCCTGCCCTCCTTTGCCGAACGCTACCTCTCCACCGAGCTCTTCGAAGGCTTGAACTGAGAGCGGTGCACCTGGTGGCGCCGCACCAGTCGGGCCGACACGATCGCTGGTACAATCGCACGGCGCAACTTTAATGATTTCAGTATGTTGTGGCGTAAGGGAAGTGATTCGCCATCGCCCGTGGCGCTTGTTCTCCAGCCATCGGCGGCTTTTTCCCGGCGCCCATATAGGCTAGACTATCAGCCATGGATTTCAGCGACGACCAGATCGACCGTTACGCGCGCCACCTCGTTCTGCCGGAAATCGGCGAGGAGGGCCAGGAGAAGCTGCTCCAGTCCAAGGTGCTGGTCATCGGCGCCGGCGGACTGGGCTCCCCCCTGCTGCTCTACTTGGCCGCCGCCGGGGTCGGACATCTGGGGATCATCGACGACGATGACGTCGACCTGTCGAACCTGCAGCGCCAGGTGCTGCACGATACCGGCAACATCGGCCTGCCCAAGGTCGAAAGCGCGCGGCGGCGCCTGGCCGAGATCAATCCCGAGGTCCGGGTCACCGGGCACCGCGAACGGCTCGGCGCGGCCAACGCCATGGCACTCTTCTCGCAGTACGATCTGGTGGCCGACGGTTCGGACAATTTCTCCACGCGCTATCTGGTGAACGATGCCTGCTACCTGTCGGGCAAGACCCTGGTCTCGGCCGCCATTATGCGTTTCGACGGCCAGCTTTCGACCTACAAGGCCCACCTGCGCGGCCCGGAGGTGGGCGATGCCGAGGCTTTTCCCTGCTACCGCTGCCTGTTCGGCCAGCAGCCCGGCGAGGGCAAGGACAGCTGCGCCGACGTCGGCGTGCTCGGCGCCATGGCGGGCACCATGGGTTGCCTGCAGGCGACCGAGGTGATCAAGGAACTGCTGGGCATCGGCGAGAGTCTGTCCGGCTGGCTGCTGCTTTACGAGGCCCTCGGCGCCGGCTTCCACAAGGTGAAGGTCAAGGCCGATCCGGCCTGTCCGCTCTGCGGTCCGCAGGCGACCATCAGCGACGTGAACAGGATCGACTACCGCGCCGATCAGCCCTTCTGCGCCGCGGAATAGCGATCGGTCGGGTTACGGTACC
>CBDCWZ010000080.1:0-12097 GCA_965223575.1 Kofleriaceae bacterium | reverse complement strand
GGATGGATACGGACCTTGCGCGGACGATCTGGCCATGGTCTCGGATCGAGTCCAATCACGGTGTGTTTTTGATGGACAAGCCTTCGCGCGACAAGTCGGCCCAATCGTTCCGAGATGCCGGTGATGAGGACTTCATTCCCCATCTCCGTCGGCAAGTTGCGATTGCAGGCCTTTGTCTAAAAGCGCCTGAATCGATTGTTTTACTTGCTCGATGTATCCAAGAATAACGTGGTCCGTCTTCGTCTCCTGTACCGTCAAAGGTCAAAGGGGAGCCATAGTGAATTTGCATTTCCGCCCGACGGGGAATCGGTGCCAGATAGCTTGTGATGGGAATATAAGGGACGCCAAGCAGACGACCCAGCTTGTATAGGTTTGCAATGGTTGGAAACGCCTCGCCCGCTCCGAGAAAGGCGAAGGGGATGATGGGGCTAGCGGTAGACAATGCCAGGCGCATAATCCGGTGCCAAAGCTGACCAGCCGGTGTCGATCGCCATACAGCTTTGCCGTGCCCCGGGCACCCTCAGGAAAAACGAGCAGAAGGCGGTCATCGTTGAGCATGCGCCCTTGCGTGTTGGGGGAGACCGGGCAGTTGTCCTGTCCGAGTTGTAAACAGGGAAGAGAATGGCAACCGATAAAGAAACTTTTCTGCCATCGTTTGCACGTGCCGGGGGGGATCTAGATTTTGAAACACAGAGGCAATCACCATGAGTGCGTCGATGGCAATGCCCCCGCATGGTTTCCCACCAACATTGCCCGACCCTCGCGGGAATGTTTTCGATGCCGGTGGTGGTCACCGAGAAATAGCGCGAGTAGAGCCAGCCCAAGATGGTATGGAACCGGGCCACGTCCTTTTGCCTGGCTCCATAGGGGTCAACACCGAAGCGCCCGAAGGGAATCTTGAGCGACTTGACGCGCCAATACGTCGTTGTCGATCAAAAATCCCATAGGACTTGGGGTTGTTTCTAGTAAAACGAAAAGTGAAGTTGCTGTGTGCTAGGGGATACTTGCACTGTGGCTCGTACTTTGCCGGTTTTGTCCTCGACAAAGAGGACACGCGCATCGTCTAAGGCAAATAGGGCTTTTTCGAGTTGCTGACGTTTTTCGGCCTCCGGCAGGGAAACCCAATTTGGATCGGTCAATACGACGCCGACCTGGTTGCCAAGTCGGCGCGGTTTGGTGATTGGCAGATCGCCGGCAAATCCGGAGGCGATAACTGGCTTCCAATCCGGTGTTTTGTCGCAAAACTGAAGCAGCTGGAGAGCGGCAAAGCCAAAACATACCAGCGCGACGGCGCCTGCAACGGGGCCGATCCAGGGGCGCTGTTTTGGCCGGCTCTTTGGATGAGGGACTCCATTCCACGCTCGGTGAGGTAGGGGGAGGCGCCGCGGACGCTTTGGGGGAAGGGCTTGGTTGGGGCGCTGTTGGATCGAGAACTTCCTCAAGCTCTGCACTCGGAACCTGGCACTCCCTTGCGCGTTGGTTGCACTCGGCAGGATCTAACTCGTCAATCTCTTGGGGTAATGCAACGCTAATGTTGAGGCGCGATGCCCAGGATGCAAAAACGCAAACAGGTGGGATTGCGTCGTTGGCGACGAACCCGGGTTGTTCGGACAAAAGGTCCCCAAAGCGGTTGTATGTTGAACTCTGTTCCAGAGATGAGTTCGCGATATTCGACTTCGAGTACGCTGCGCAGGGCATCGGTGCCGACGACCTCACGTACATCCGAGTAAGAAAATGCAAGAACGAGTGCGTCGATGATCGCGCGCTTATTGGGCTGGTTGCCCGAGGTGGTCATTACCTCTCATGGTAAGGTGCTTACATCACAGGGTCAAACGCAAATGGGAAGTCCTCGCGAGTCGGTTCGTGTGAACGATGTTCTTGGAGCGCGAAACGAGTTGGCTGCTAGGTAACGAGTCTGCTTTGTGGGTATGATTTGTAGGTATGGCTGAGCAAGTTCGATTGCGCGGGAGAAAAATCGTCCTTGGGGTCGGCGGTGGCATCGCAGCCTACAAAGCAGTCGAACTTGTCAGACTGCTAACCACGGCGGGCGCCGAGGTGCAGGTTGTCATGACCGAAGCTGCTACTCGGTTTGTCGGAGAATTGACGTTTCAAGCGCTCTCTGGTCGTTCTGTGTTCACAAATTTGTCCTCGGCGGTACAGGACGCGGAGATTGGTCATATCCGGATCGCAGATGGGGCAGATCTCATGATTTTAGCACCAGCGACTGCAAACATGATGGCAGCGCTTGCAGCAGGGACGGCTGCAAATGCGGTGACAGCCGTCGTCTTGGCGTCTCGGTCGCCAATTTTGGTCGCGCCCTCGATGAACACAAACATGTGGACGAATCAAGCAACACAAAGGAGCCTGGCAACGCTGACGAGTCGTGCCAATTATCACATTGTAGGCCCTGAGAGTGGTGTTTTGGCATGTCGGTGGACCGGACCGGGGCGGTTGGCCGAGCCCGCAGATATTGCTGAAATGGCGACTCGTATCCTCAGTCCCAGCGATCTGCTTGGCCGTCGCGTTGTGGTAAGCGCGGGTCCTACCCGTGAGCCGATTGATCCCGTTCGCTTTTTGAGCAATCCGTCGACTGGCCGCATGGGGGTTGCGATCGCCCGTGCGGCTTGGCGCCGAGGCGCCGAGGTACACTTGATCGTGGGGCCGACGGAGCTCGCGCTTCCACTTGGAGTCGAAGTAGAGCGCATCGAGACTGCTGCGCAAATGTACGATGCAGTGATGGCGGCAGCAGAGACGGCGGACGTCGTCATCAAAGCGGCTGCCGTTGCTGATATGCGTCCGAAGACCGCGTTCGCGGAGAAGTGGAAAAAAAGGGGCCGCCCATGGGAGGTTGCTTGGGAGCCAACTAAGGATATTCTGGCAGATCTGGGACGGCTTCCGGAGCGTAGGTTCTACCTAGTGGGATTTGCGGCAGAGACAGCACGCATAACGGCAAATGCAGTGGCAAAATTACAAGACAAGCGTTGCGATCTGATCGTCGCGAATGATACTTCGCAACCCGGCATCGGATTCGCTTCAGAGCGCAATCAAATCACCCTGGTTGACGCAAATGGGGCGACACCGGTCGCCGAAGCCAGCAAACAGGTCATCGCGGACGCGATCCTCGACCGTGTTGTGAATGGATTGCGAAGATGAGCTCGATCAAGTATATGTCTTCCGATATGGGGACCGGGGTTGACAATCGTGATCCGCAGGACGAGTTTCGTGCGATCCTTCGCGGTGTTCGATCGCACCTCCAAGTCCAACAAGATGGCGGCAGCCCGTATGTGTTTGCGCAACCAAACTCCAGTGGCGACGAGGTTAGTGAGAACAACGACCGTTTGATTGAGCAGGGTTGCGAAGATGTGAGTGACGGGTATCCAGATCAGAGTGTTAGTCGTCCGGATTTGACTGCGGTTCGCGAACAATTGGGCGATTGCCGCCGGTGTGGGTTGTGCGAAACGCGAAACAAGATTGTCTTTGGCGTTGGCGATGCAAATGCCCCCCTAATGTTTATTGGTGAAGCCCCCGGGGCTGATGAGGATCGCAAAGGGGAGCCCTTTGTCGGGCGCGCGGGCCAGCTCTTAGATCGCATGATCGGCGCGATGGGATGGACGAGAGAGTCTGTTTACATCGCTAACGTGCTCAAGTGTCGGCCGCCGGGGAATCGCGATCCAAAGCCCGCCGAGGTGGAACAGTGCAAACCGTTTCTGTTTCGTCAGATCGAGGCGATACAGCCAAAGGTAATTGTGACCCTAGGCAAACCCGCAGCACATTTGGTGTTGAACACAAGGGCGCCGATCAGCGCGTTGCGTGGACGCTTTCAGCAGTTTCGGGGAGTCCCCGTGATGCCGACATTTCATCCGGCCTATCTGCTGCGTTCACCGGATCGCAAGCGTTACGCTTGGGAAGATTTGCAACAGGTGATGGTAGAGCTCGAGCGAGTCGGTGTAAGTGCGCCACAAAAATCCGGATAAAAGGTGTGCGCATTAGAGTAGTTGTTTCGCTTTTCGTTGCGCCGGTTTCGTTTTGCGCAACGTCAGAGATTGCCCTTTACGCGCAACGAATCCGGAAACATTTTTTTGTTGGTCATGTATTTGATTCAGCTCCGCCCTATACGTTTTCTTTTTGGGGAACAACTCGAAAAGGGTTGACATGTTGGGAGCGCATTCCTAGAGTTCGTGGCGCTTTTGATTTCGATCATCGTACATGCATAAGGACCGTTGCCCGCATGACCAAACAGGAACTCATTGACCGTGTTTATCGTCGCCGGGGACTACCGGCAGGGATTACAAAGAAGGCGGTTGGTGACATCATCGACGGATTGTTTTCAGAGTTGGGTGATTACTTTGTGAAAAACAGAGTGACGCGCAACACCAAGCCCCGATTTACCTATCCAGGCTTTGGCACGTTTGCAAAAAAGAAACGGGAGGCACGGGTCGTCCGCCACCCTCGCACCGGTGAGCCGATCAATATTCCCGCAAAAAACACAGTCGCATTCGCTGTTGGTACTGAACTAAAATCCCTGCTGAGTACCAAATAAACTCATCCTCCGTGGAGGATTAGCGATGAAAGTGGTTTAAACGGTGTTAGGGTTGCGAGCGCCAGGCGGTGAGGTGCCGATGACGAGTTGTCCATCCCGGACGTATGCAGATCCGGTAATGGACTTTGCGAGTTCTTTGCCATGGGCGGCGGCTGCTGAGAGATCACTGAAGCTGCGGGTTGGTCCTCTTAAGTCTGTTACGGCCGCGAGCGAAATGCTCATAATTGGGAATCGTCGCATGACACCATACCGGTCCTTGGTCTCGATATAGCCTCTTTCTCGATCGACCCGATTGTAATAGAGCGGGACCAAGCGACTAAAGGCGGAACAGATTGTTGTGCAGATGCGGTCAATGCGGCTGGTATCGGTGATGAGGACGAAATCGTCGCCGGCGATGTGGCCGATAAAATCACGCTGGTGGCCTTCTCTGGCGACAACATCGCGAATCAGGTCTCCGGTTTGGCGAATCACGCCATCTGCTTTTGCGTAGCCGTAGTAGTCATTAAAGGCCTTCAAGTTGTCCAGGTCGAGGTAGCAAAAGGCATCGTTGTTGGGATGCGCAAGTCGGCGGTCAATCTCAGCTTCGATTTCGTCTGCGCCTGGGAGTTGTGTGGTCGGCGATGCTCCCAGCTCCCGACGACGTCGTTCAAGAGCCTTGGATACCCGTGCGACAAGCTCGGCTGCGTCAAAGGGTTTAACGATGTAGTCCTCAGCGCCGATGCGGAAGGCGCGCACTTTGTCTGCGGTCTCTCCTCGTGCCGACACAAAAATGATCGGGGTCATTGAGGTGGTCGGATTGTTTCGAAAGCTCTCCGCGGTTTTAAAACCGTCGACCCGCGGCATCATGACGTCAAGGAGTAGAAGATCGGGGCGGAATCGCTTTGCCTCTGCGAGCGCGACGACGCCGTCTTCTGCTTCACGGATTTCATAGCCCGCATTTTCTAAAGCAGCACGACATATCGCGCGAATGTCCTTGTCATCGTCGACGACCAAGATTTTCTGCAGGCGTGACCGTCCCGCTTCGGAAAGAAGTCTCGTGCAAGTGTCACGAAACACCGAGGGATTAATGGGGCGCTCGAGAAATTCGTCGGCGCCAATACGCAGAGCGTGTTCGCGATGGTCCTGGGTTGCAACGACGAGTACAGAAGTTTTTCGCGTATCTGGGTCGTGTTTGACAATATCGACCAGCGCCAGGGCCTCAGTGGCGTGCCTGGTCGCGTCCACGACAACCAGGGAAGGACGGCGCAGGCGAGCCATTCCTAGAGCATTTTCAGTGTTGTCGGCAAGCTCTACCTCGTGTCCCGCTGCCATCAAGATCCCTTTGAGGATATAGGTGCTGTAAATGTCGTCATCGACGATCAGAACCGTTCCACTGCCATTCTCATCGCCACTGGTTCGCGTTTCTGGCAGAGACGCATTGAGAAGCGTCTCTTCTGTTTGCGGTGCGGCGGGCAAAGTAAATACAAACTTGGTGGCGTTCTCATGGGATTCGACCCAAATGCGTCCACGATGGGCTTCGACAATGGCGCGCGAGATTGCAAGCCCAAGTCCCGTTCCGCCCATTCGACGCGTCGAGGTTTCTTCCAGTAGTTCGAATTTGTCAAAGATACGCTCGCGGTCGGCTTCGGGAATGACTGTTCCCGTGTTGACGACAGATACGCCAACATGGTCGGATGCGACAGAGGGGCCAAAGATTGCGACCTCAATGTCTCCGCCAACTGGTGTGAATTTGGTGGCGTTGGACAAGAGATTGTTGAGTACCTGCGTCAGTCGATCGGGATCTCCAATAATCAGGATGCCGCTATCCTCAGTCGATACTCTGATGCGGATCGATTTTGCTCGCACTGTCTCTCGATAGCGTTCGACGACATCGCGGACGAGATCATCGAGGGCAAGCTGCGTGAGCTGGATCGGCATTCGGCCCGTTTCGGAGCGGGCGACATCCACCAGGTCATCGACGATCATGTTGAGTTGGGTGCAGGAAGTCCGCGCCATCTGCAAATAACGTCGTTGCTTGTCGGAAAGTCGTCCCGTGTACACACTCAAAACGATATCGAGTGCACCGGTGATCGATGTCAGCGGTGTGCGAAGCTCGTGAGAGACGACAGAAACAAACTCGCGCTGTCGGTGCGCGAGTTTTCTCGCTTCGGTTGGATCTCGAAGCACGAGTACGGCGCCGACTAGCTTTCCGCTTTCATCGCGAACTGGAGAGATGATCGAGTAAAGCGTTTGCTTTCCAATCCGAACTTCTTCGTGAAGGGGAGCGCCCGAAGTGCTAGCACTGACGAGATCGAAGGGATGAAAACCGAGTTTTTCGACAACATTTTGTTCTGCGACGGGAGTATCGACGTTGATTCCCAACATGCGCCTCGCTGCTGGGTTGATCAGGACATCATCAGCGTGCAAGTCGGTCATGATCAGTCCATCCGCCATAGAGTCGACCATATGACTGAGACGCCGCCGTTCGTAGTGGAGTCGAGCCGATAGCCGTAGTGCCGCCTCCGCCGCCCGGGTCGCGAGGAAGGTGAGCAGATTTTCGTCTTCTTCGCTAATTGAGGACTTTGGGGGCGAATCGATGACGACGACACCAATGGTGGTGCCATGGGTGCGAATTGCGATGCAGCGCGGCTCTCTAGGGGCGGATGATAGTGGCCTCTTGGTAACGAGCGATTCTCCGGTAATGGTCACGGTGAGCGCATTTTCGTCGACGGCTTTTCCGGTTGCAGAGCGGATAAATTCGACGGCATTGTCGCGGACGGTTTGGAGTTGCTTTTCGGCGCACGGCTTGTGACAGTGCAAATGCAGGACGGGTCCGGTTCCGTCATCCATCGCCAACATCGTTGCCCCAACTTCCAAGTCTACGATTCGGGACAGGCCCTGGGCGATCGTTTTTGCGACGTCATCGTAGGAGCGTAGGTTGGTCGCCTCTGCGGCGAGCTCGTTGAGCGTGGTAAGCGCTTCCAGCCGCCGCTGCATATAGTCTCGGAGGTTTGACACCTCGCCGCGTAACGCAATGAGCTCGAGCGCGCGTCGTATCGCCAGCGTCAGTGCTCCTGCTTGCCAGTTGGGGGCGATGACGTCAAGTAGGTCAAAGTTCGGCTGAGAAATATCTACGTTTTCAGCGATTAAGATGGTTGGGGGTTTAGAGGTTTTGGGTCGTGTGGTTGTTACCAACAGGTCTGGAGGATTGTGTTCGGTTTGCGCATCTGCGAATTCGAGCTTACACTGCGGCAATGGAGCGTCGTGCCACTCTTTTCTAACTCGCTCGACCAGGGTTGGGTCGGAGGATATGCAACGTATCCGGATAGGACGCTTCACACTAGTAACGACAGTGTATCAAAATTCGCTCTTCGTCACCTAAATGATGGTGGAACGGCGAAATTGTGAGAATCTTGCCCACCTTCGCGTTTTCACCTAGTTTTAGGGAAGGGTTGTCACGATGTCGTGTATGAATGCGATAGCGCGATACGGCGTAGGTTTTGGGAGGGAATGTGCTTACATGGCGTAAAATCATCCTCTACTCGGTGTGTCAGTTCCGGTTGAGAAGCCGCAAGCACTTTTTCTTGGCTTGCGAGTTTCGCGGGCCGATTGCGACGACTGCTCGCTCTGCAGGGGTCTGTGCCCATTGGTCACCATGCTTGGCGTGGCTGGCAAGAAGTCCGCAGATATCTCCGCGGATCCAGATGTCATCAGAACTCCATTTTTTAGGGAGGGGGCGAAGAAGTATCTTCGTTAGCGGACGCAATAGAGCTGCTGTTTGTGACAATCGAGACAGGTTTTTGAGTGCGAGAAATACGCCTCGTTGGGTCTTGGCCGAACGACTCGCGACAATCAACTTGACCAGGACCGAGGTATGCTTGTTGTCCCGTGTCTGACCAACGCAGCGAGCGGCTTCGACGACGACCTCGGCGTCTTTGGACTGAAAGCTTCGAAAGCATATGGTGGCGATCGAATCTTTTGTCGCCGCAAGACGAAACTGGTCTGACTTTCCCCCTTTTGCATGCCCCATCCGAAGAATGGAAAGCATATGGGACAGTCCTCGCAATGCGAATTTTTGGGTCCAGGGGTTTGGGCTGTCTCGAAGCGTTAGAAGAGGCCCCTCAGAAGTTTTTGCAGCGATCACACCGGCGCTTTCTGCTGCGTACATGAAATCTTGGCGGCCGCTGATCCCGAGATGTCCGTCCTTTTTACGGATGTAGTCCGTGTCGTAAATTTTCATCGCGACGGAATGCAACGCGTTGATGGCATCTGGCCGTTCGACCTTGAGCAGACATCCTGCTCGCTTGCGCAGTTTTTTAATGCGCTCGCAACTTGAAATCGAAGCGTTTTTGTCTGCCTCACCATTTGCTGAGACCAATAACAACCCCACTGCCAGTAGCAACGTCAGCAGGTGCGATTTGCGGAATATCATCGCGCGAGTGTACACATCTTTGCGGTTTGGTCGCGGTCGTCGTGAGGGTTTTTTCCGTGATTTGGCGGTGTCATCACTATTTCTCCTCAGTTCTCGAGTCATCCCAACCTCTGCATTTCCCGACAAGGCGTCGTGTCTCCAAATGGAAGGTCGTCAAATGCGCGGAGGGTGGAGAGCCAGACGCGGACTACGCGTTGTGCCAACAAGAAAGGGCAACGGCCGCTTGCATCGAAGCCGAACGTGAGGGGGAGACCTACACCGGTGTGGAGGCCGTAGAAGTATGTGAGTACCGATGAACGTGTGTACGCCGATTGTATCCCGATACACCTCTGCGTGGATTGTAGTGCTACACTGAAGAGGTTATTTCTTGGTGACACTATCGCATGGGTCGTGATGGTTGCGGCTGTTGGATTGATGACCATGGCATGTGGGCGCGTCGGCTACGATCCGGCTACCGGCATCAATCGTGGGAATCTGTGCGGGACTGAGACTGTTGAGTACGATGATGGAAATGACATCGCGGGCGACGGTTGCACCAATTGTCGCATTGACCCTGGGTGGGGCTGTAGTGGCGCGCCCTCGGTGTGCACGTTTTGCGATATGACGATCGATTCGCAAACCGTCGCTTTGTATTCCTTTGACGGCGTTGGCGGTCAAACCATTATACCGGACATTACCGGCGGCCACGATGGCCAATTTGAAAATGGGTTGCCTCTTGTCGCAGCGGGGCCCGAAGGATGTGGCGATGCGTTGCAGTTTAACGATACGGATGCTCCGGCTCGGTTTGTCAAAGTGGACGCATCACCCGATTTTCAGTTGGAGCAAGGGGCAGTGACCTTTCGTGTCCAGTTTCACGGCTCGCCCTCGAATAGTCAGACCCAGGCGATGATGAGTCGCGACGCGACCTTGACCGACCGCGGTGGTCACCTGCGTATTGCGCGTGGATGTGGCAACTATGTCCAAGTGCGATTGCAAGGGACCATGGATGAGCAGGTGCTTTTATGCTCGGACCAACCGATCGCCAGTGATACCTGGGCGTATGTGGAAGTCAACTTTGGTGGCGGTGAGCTGCTGACCCTGCGGATCGACGGGGTCCCGCAAAATGGTGGTCCGGTCGCCGATTGTCCCAACTCTGATCGGTGCGGAGTGCCGATTATCTTGGGGATCGATGACAATACCAACCCCTGGGTGTTTGGTGCATCCAGCTCCAATAGCAACAACAACAGTACCAACGTGATCACATCTCCCTTCGACGGATTGCTGGATCATTTGAGAATTCGCAGTGAGCGGACGGATCTGTAGTTCGCTTAGGTACGATCGCTCTTCCTTATTATTAAAATTTTCGCTTGAAGAGGCCGGATTGCCTCTTTTGCGACTTTGAATACGAAAACGTCGATTCTGTATACGGCGACGAGTTGTTTCACGTTGCCTCAGCGTTGTTGCAATAGCATAGTCCTAAGGCGTTAAGAGAGTGACTCTTTCGAGCACGTCGAAATTGAACCGGTTACTGCCGGTGGTGCACTCGCCACCTTTGCATTTGGGTGGTTCGATGGTTTCTCTCCTGCGCAATAGTTCGTGAGGAAAACGGACGATCGTTAGCAAACGGTGTCTAAGTAAATGCCGTGTTGAGATTGGAGACTAAATATGAGTGTTCGAATTGGAGAAATCGTTCTGTTTGCGATTGTTGTCACATCAAGTGCAGTTGTAGAGGCACAACAGGCGGATGTTAGCCCCTTTACTGACCCCTTTACTGATTTTTCATCAGTGAAGTTGCTGCCGAAAGGGTGGAATGGAGTTCGACACCTAGAGTCTCGAGGAGCGCGAGTTGTCGATCTTCGAAACGAATTGCTGGCCTACAATTGTCAGTTTATGGAAAGCCATTTGTATTGGCGAACTCCAGGTGTCAAAAAATTTCATCGCCTTTCTTATGACGCGACAGATCCGCTGGAGAAAAAAAGGGAGTATCGATATTACCTCTGGGAGGATTGTTGGGTGCCACAAAGCAGTATTCTAGTAACGCAAACAGCAGACAATTGCCCCGAAGATCCGACCAAAACCGATCCCGGCCGATGCGGGTGCGGAACTCCCGACACTGCACCAAGTCATTGTCACAGCGACAGCCATGTTAGCGGTTTCTATCTCAATGACGAGGACGACCAATCGCCGCCAGATATCAATGTGTTGATGCTTGGAGCGGGGCTCGAGGGCCGCCAAGGACAGTCCTTTATACCTAAAAACAACATGACCTTGGAGTATGTTGATATATGCCAGAAAGATCCACGGGCGGTGCCGTGGGAGGTGGTTCTTCAGGTTGAAACTTTTATGGTTGCCTCGTCAACCTCAGTTGAGGCACTGAATAAGCCTTGTTTCAGTTTAGGTGGCGATGGAACGGTTCGCTTTACCTGGGTCAGATTCCATTTTCCCAGCGTGCCGCTCCAAGAAGAATTTGAGTATTCTGTTAGTTTCTACGTGCCAAATATAGAACAAGGTGCATCGGATGCGGCAATTGCGGCGAGTCGGATGGAAGCTACACCAGGTCCCTACCTCGATGGAACGTACTTTGATTCCTTCCTTCAAGGGGAGTTTGTCCGAGAGGATACGGACTTAGTCATGCGCATTGGTCATCGACTTGATGGTCCGCCGCCGCAAGAGGATCGCAATGGCGTGACACTTGACGAGTCTCTATGCGCAACAGATTATTTTGTGCCGAATGATGCGGATTTGTGTGTTGTTCCAGCTCGTGGAAGCATTGGCTCGTGGTCTAACGTGGAGGTAGGTCAATCGTTTCGCGCGCCGGGTACGATTCGGCTCGCGTACGTAGATATTTTGCTCGTTTAAAAGCACACTTCCAAGTACAGTCCGAATATACAATGATATAGGGCTTAATCGGCATGAAATGATGGAAGAAAAAGTTGTGACCGATACCTCTGCCCTTAACGTTGGGAGTTGCGGCAACAGTTTGAATCAGAAATGGCACCGAGTTTATTTTGTCTCCCAGCCGCTATTGTTTGCCGACCAAAAACTACACCGTTTCTTTTGGCCTCTGAAGAGGGATTTAATATCGTCAACGCGGAAGACGGATTTGTGAACTCGGAAGGCTTTTTGATCGTACATGCGCTGAACTCTACGCATAGCTATACAAGCGT
>CBDCWZ010000079.1:0-23511 GCA_965223575.1 Kofleriaceae bacterium | reverse complement strand
CGGCATCTTTGAGGGCGGGGGCAGCATCTTTGGTGACCTTGGTGGCTGGTGGTTTATGAGCTATCCCGGTAGCAGCTGAAGTTTGGCGACCCGTGGCCGCAGAAGGAGAGGGGGAAGGGGCGCCTTGTTGGGGGTTGTTTTCGCCGCAAGCAAAAATCACAACGAAGACAAGAGGTGAAAGAAGCTCGAATCGGGATTGACCGTCCATGGAAATGCAATTGGTATTACCAGGTGGTAGCTTTTTCAAGCCAGGGGTTGATTACCTCAATGTGACAATCTTCGAAATCGGCAGTGTTTCGCGTTGCAACGATAGCCTTTCGCGACAGTGCAACTGCAGCAATTTGAGCATCAAACTGCGAAATAGGTCGCCCCATTTCGCGTCGCCGAGCTGCGATATCTGAATAGGCAAGGGCACAGATACTATCAAATGGCAGTATGCGATCGTGAAAATCCTCGAGAAACATTTCGTCTACGGCCCTAGTCAAGTCTTGTTTTCGTTTGCCGTCCTCAAGCAGCGCTACTCCATAAAAGATCTCTGCCTGCGTTACTGCTGTTGTAAAGAGGCTGGTCGATGGTTGCGCATCCACCCAATTGACAACAGCACTGTCAGGCTCACGACGCATCAACTCTGATAGAACGTTCGTATCCAGAATATACATCTAAATCCTTTCAGGGGTGGTTGATCGAATTTAGCTGGTCTTGTTGTGAAGAGATTACCCGAGATCAGGCGGATCCCGAACAGGCTCGCGCTGTTGAATCGGAAGCTCAACCCCATCCCCACTCACAGCCGCAAAACGACTGCGGATGGTTTTGGCTAAATTTCGTGGTGCTATTTTCTGTTCGGCCAGCGCAGCCCGCAGAATGTCACGCGCCTCTTCCTCCATGGATCTTCCACGTTGTGCAGCGCGAACTCTCAGTCGAGATTTCACCACATCGTCCAAATTGCGAATCGTGATAGCAGCCATGTTCAAATTAATTGTATTGCAATCATTGATATCAAGTCAATCATTGATGATTTTGGCGGGTGGTGCCACTATAAGTGCTTGTTTTTATAAAGAAATAATTTCTCTGTTGTTTCAGCTTTTGGTCAAAAAGAAATTTGAGTGCGAGCCAAATGTAAACGGTTGCAATGCGCAGGGGTGGGACTACGAGACGATCTCTAACATTGAAACCCCCACCGGCGGTTACAAAACCGGACAGTGGTACAAGTTAAAAATTTTCCATAAAGGGGGTGCGATGACCCTGACTCTGATCGACGAGGAAAAACCCGAATACACTATACAAGGTAACCGCGAACGATACGGATTACGCGTCTGGAACCGTTGGGGTTCGCACCGATTACATGAAGGTTAATTTTGATTGGTGGAGGGTTGACTAGCTGGCTCAATCAAGGATTGATGATGGTTTCGCAGCCAAACGCCGAGCAAGTGGGGCGGGTTTCGGCCCCGGTGCCTCCCGTGCCAAAAACATCAACGGGGGCGCTGACCTGGCAGTCCTCGTCGCCAGATCGAGTCGATAGATTGTCGAAGGTGTAACCTCGGAGTGTTCTTCCTAATTGGTTTAGGATGATTCGGTTAGGGCATTCGATGCCGCGGGTTTCTTCTAATTCTTCTAATGAGGTAGCACCGGGGCAAACGACAACGGAATTCGCGTTTTCTTTGCACGGGACAAACAGAGTAATTTTGTCTTCGAGTCCGGTGCGGTTCACGATATGGGCAACGGTGGTTGTGTCGTTGCGGGCAAAGCTTGAATCGCTAAAGTCGATTGCAGCGCTTGGTACAATCTCAACGAAGACTCTGCCGTCCTGATCGCGGACCTGGGCCTTACCGTTATCTGACTCGACGATTTCGTTTCCCGATGAATCCGTAAACTGAAACCCGACCGGTAGTTCGCTCGCAGCCAAAATGGGATCGTCCGAACAGCTGGCGAGCAGGCAAATCAGGGAAATAGAGACTCGTAGCATGGTCAAAATTTAGCATATCCGCAAAGGATCCTCACGGATTGTTAATCTAGGCAATTTCAGGTGTTTACGGTGACTCCCTTGATGACCGGCGGGGGGCGGTCTCGCCGCGGCGAAATAGCCAACTGAGCAGACCGGCGCTGTGATTGACCACATTGGGAAGAATCGCCTTGAGTTGGCTCAGTGCGCACGAATCATCCACGAACCAAACCAGCTTGCGATGAATGATTTTGTAGCCGGCCACACAGACGCCTTGGGGATTGCGCAGGGTTGCGCCACTACGGGTCCGTGCGGCTTGCAAATCGATGACAACTGCAAATCCGAGCGAGGCTTGTAATTTTGCTTCAAGTTTTTCAATGATCTCTTTGTGGGGTCGCTGTGGACGGGGAACGGTGTATTCGGAAAAATAGTTTTTTGCGGTCACATCCCCGAGACCTGTTTGGCTGCTGTTTGAAAAAAAATCCGCCAACGTTTGATGAGCAGCAGCAGATTGATTTGAGCTGGGAAGTCCCAACCGGCCGTAGGTGATGGCCGCAAGATGCTCGTAGCGAGATGCGAGATCTCGTGGATCGTTTCCAATCTGACCAAAATGGGCTGCGAGGTCGCCACGGACATGAGACGGGGACCCCATGTCCTGCAAAATGTGCAGGATTGCCCCGGCACTGAAGAGTGCTTGTGCGAGTGAAGCATTGCGCTGTTGCTGTGGTTTTTCGCTCTGCGCAGCGCGGCGAAGGTGTGTCTGGAACTTCTCGAGACTGTGCGGGTTGTCTTTGTCAACGAGCCACTGCAGTGCGGGCTTGCCTTTGGCTGGTTGTTTCCCAGGGGCGAGGCGAATCCGCATCCGATCGACCGCGGTCATTTTTGAAAGGGTCCGAGCCGAGAGCCCTTTGCCACCCTGGGCCACCAAGAAACGGGGTACAAAGAAATGGTTTTGCGGGTAAAATTGATCTGCAAGCGCAGCGCCAGCGACTAACCATTGCAGCGCGCTAAGGCTACCGTCTTTGTTGGGGGTATATCCTTCCATTGGATCTGCGTTTTGCAGGGACTTGGCAATCGACCCTAACTCGGTTGCGTAAAGCAGCGTCTGTTGCCCCATTTTGAGGTCAAATTGTTTGCGAAGTATCGTGTCCAGCCCGGCCTGCAAAGCAGCTTGCTCGGTGAGGCCGGCATGGGTCGTCGGTTCCCAGGCATGTGCCGGAGTCCTCAACCCGTGGAGAGTCGCCAGGAGCATGACGATAAGCCCCAATACGGTTGGTCGCAGACGTTTATGGCTTAGGGGTGTTTGTCGGGTGCTTTCCATTGTTAGGCACTTTGGGATCGAGTTGGGTCATTTTTTGGTAGATAAGCTTGGCGAGTGCTGCCACTGTATCTTGGGTTTTGCATTGTTTTTCGCCACAGGTGACGAGGACAAAAACATGGCGGTCTCGGTCCCAGAAACCGACTCCTAACACTCCGGCATCCGCAGCGCGGAAAGATTTTGTCGCGATACCATCGGTATCGGTAATGGTGACACCGGGGACTTTTTGCACCGTAGTGTCATAGTGAGACTCGCTCTTGTCCGGTCCGAGATTCCACACTCTGACTGCGACGTCGAGACTTTGGTTGTCCGTCGAACGCGGCTTGGCACGGAAGTGGTGCGAACTATAGGTATCGGTATTGGGCCGATTTGCCAGTGGTCCCGCAGTAAACTCGCCCTGGTATCCGGTAATGGTGCGGATTTCGGCGGCGCTCAGTAGCTGTGATGCAAGCAGCGCTGGGCCCGTTGGGGCGCTGGCTGGGGCAGGCTCACTGCTTGGCTTTGCCTCGGCAAGCTCTGCTGCGGCTTCGGTGAGCTCCCAGTGGGTAAACTTTGCAAGCGCTGGCCCACTGCCAACAAAACGAACATGACGCGTATGGGAATCCTCGGCTGCCCAGGGCTTTAGTGTCACCACATTGGCCTTCTGGGCAAAATCGAAGCGTTTTGATAAATCGGAGAACCGGTGGTCACTGCGATAGGCAACGTACCCTCGTTTGTAGACGAGCAGCCGGAAATCGACAAGCCGCGCGCCGTTTGGAATTGATGGTGCGGGTAGTTGCTTGGACGCTGGCAGTTTGCCAATCGGAGGGATCTGGTATCGCCCCTGCTTGTCGCTGGTACCGACAAATTGCTTGTACCCCGAGCGCTGCGCGAGGCCAGCCCCCGACTGGAACGACCACGTTGCATAGATGAGCGCACCTGCAACTGCTTCACCGGTATTCTGCGCGATGATTTTGCCGCTATATGGGCCCCGCAAGTCGCCTTTGCGCACAGAGTCGGGACGCTCACGAAATTGCGCCGTGCGCTGCATTGGGAAGCGAGAGCATCCCGAGACCACGCAGGCCACGAGCACAAACCTATATACCCATCCGATCTTCATCTAGTAGCGGGTATTAGCAGGACCCAGCATCGGTTGCAAACTACTAGGGGCTACTCGGGACGGGGCTTTGACGTGTGAGAGTGCAGTGTCTGCACGGTCTCGAAATCTGGCGGGGTCGTGGCAATATAGCGTTTGTAGTAGTGACTGGCCATATCTTCTTGTCCCAACTCTTTGGCAAGATCTCCTGCGAGTTTGAGCGCTGCGGGGAACGTGGGGGCACGGGCAAGCGCGCGGCTTAC
The DNA here is from genome assembly GCA_965223575.1 of Kofleriaceae bacterium. Lineage (GTDB taxonomy): Bacteria > Myxococcota_A > Polyangia > Haliangiales > Haliangiaceae > CBDCWZ01. The sequence goes on along the minus strand of CBDCWZ010000079.1, from coordinate 18,916 downwards.
GGACTCGGAGGCGCGTCTCAGGTGCCCTTGGTGTCGCGCGAGCCATGCCGCGCGCAGATCGCGCCTGGCCCGAAGTAGGCTACGGGCCGAGCGAATGTCGCTTGCTCGCGCTTGGGGGATATCCGGCGGAGTATCAGGTGATTCGCCATCAGCGAGGAGCTCGTAGCGCAGGTCAAAACCGAAGTATTGTCCAAATGCGCCCGGGCCCTCGCCAACCCATAGCATCAGTTTTGACGCGTCGATGACGACCGCATGGACAGCGTCATCGTCGTGAACATTATTGGGATGGCCGTCGGTCTGAGACGCACCGTGATTGTCACGTCGCAGGATATCAACCATCCCCTTGGCATCTTGTGGTGGTCGCGAGCGTAGCCTTTTGTGCATCTCACGGGCCCGAAATTGTGATGGTCCCCGACGTCTGGCTCTGTCGTTCTCGGGATCGCTTGAAAAAACATCTGCGGCGAGGATGTCGGTTACGATATTGGGGCGGGGCGATCGTCTCACTGCGGTATGCGTCGGACTGCGCTCGACGACGGCCCATTTCCTCGCTTGACCATCAACGACGACAATCGAGCCCGCACCGAGCACCTCGGCGCTCTCGGCCAGCTTGATCGCTTGTTTGAGGTCCTTTGCCTGCTCGAGAATTTTGCGGGCGATCATTGTTAGACACTCGGCTTTGCGGTCGATGCGAATATCGCTCGTCCAGGATGGATGAACCATGACAGCGATTGACCTGGCATTGATACCAGTCACAACGCCAACCAATCCCGGCCAGCCGATACTCACAAATGGAATCATTCCCGACGGTTTTTTAAATTCGACAACAATGTTGTTGCCAATCGTTTCTCCGCCATCGGCAATCCCTGGAAGTGAAAAACTGTGGCCGATGACAAGCCGATCGCCGCCCTCGTTGCGGATTGGTACGACGTAGCTCAGCGACCGAGCGATCGAGGGTTGTGGGCTTGTCTCGGGTTGGGCAATCGGGACCCCCAGATCGAGGGCAGTTTGTTGACGCAACAGCTGGGCATAGTTAAGGGCATCCGGTGTTGTTGCCGTCAAACCTTTAAGCATACCTGCGGTCTCGAGTAGACGGCTTGGGTCCATGCCATCGTCGACGAGTCGGTATCGCCAGTTTGTCCGCATGGTGTAGGTTGCTTGGCCAAGCCATCCATCACGACTGATTGCTTGGGTGATAGAGGGCATGAAGGAGCGATTCACTCCGGAGATCGTTTTGCCGAGTAGGCGTCCGTGGCAGACGCCGATCGTGTGGGCGTCTCCTACCAAACGAGTGATTGATAGTGCACCCCGGTAACGGAGTGTCGAGGTGTCGCAATAGAGAGATTGCTGCTCCCCCCCCGCTAACAAAGTTAGGGCAGGGACCTTCGCATCTCCGCTGGGAGTGTTGTAGGACACGACGCGACGAAAGAAACCGTAAACAACAAACGTAGATACGACGATGACCAATACAAAAATCGCAAGGGCGCGGAACAGTCGCGTTGGGTTGGTACGTCGTGTGCCGATAACTAACTTACTCACAGAGTGGGGCACTGTAGCTTGCATCCCACACCTGCGCCACATGGATCGCATGACAATCTGTTGGTCGGCGTGATAATCAGTGATTGACCACGCCCAGAGGGGTTGCTAGCCTAATTATGCAAAGCTATGTCCGTGGATCTTGGGATTGCATTGATTGGCAGTATTGGGCTACTCGCATCGATGTTTGGTGTATATGCGGTCGTGCGGCTCTACGCTCGCGGCAAGCGTATCAGGCGGCCCGAGTCCTTGGGCGCAAGTGGGTCCTACGGGTTGGGCCCAAGTGGTGGCTGGGCATCCGTTGCTGCGGAGTCGGGCCCGGACGGAAGCCTTGGACTGGTGGTGTCTCAGGGACAGGCGATTTGCCCCGCATGTTGCAATATGTTCGATCGCAGTCTTGAGTTTTGTCCCTACGATGCCAATCGGCTGATCGCCGGAAGTTCCTCTTCACCGACCCGATCGGGATCGATGTGTACATCATGCGAACGGTCGTTTGAATCGGGAGTACAGTTTTGCATGCACGATGGCACCGAGTTGATGCCGGGCGTCATGTTTCAGCCGATGGGCAACCCCGAGGTGCTTGAGAATACCGGAGTAGTCGCCAAAATTTGCCCCGAGTGTCGTGATCACTTCGATCTGGTAGCGACCTATTGCAGCCATGATGGTTGTCAGTTGGTTGCGATTAATTAATTCGCGGATCTCCTGGCATAACTGGCCGAGAAAGCGAATTTTTCGTGACGCTCTATTGGGTGTTTGGTGAACGACCGCTGTATAAACAGCAATAGAGTTAACGAATTCCTTTCCTTGCGATGGCTTCTCAGCTTTGTTCTTGCTAGGGGGGTGTCCCGATTGACCCAGCGCCTCCAGACAAGTCCATGGAATTTCAGGCGAGGCGCGGTGAGGACGCATAGTTGACCTACGCAACCGAGGCGCAACGACGCATGGAATTTCAGGGAATTGTTTGGTGGTGCATTGTCAATCGGGACACCCCCTAGTTACCAACGATCCGGTGCTGGTACGGATACTTCGAGCACAGTTTTCGTTGTCGGATCGATGTCAAGCACGGTTGGCGGGCGGTGGCATTCCCAAGTCGTGACGTTGGCAAAGCAAACGTCACGATCGCGCCAAGTGCCGCCATCTTCGTGGATATGTCCGTACAAATGAATGCTTGGCGATACCCGGTACACCGCCTCGAGCAGATCCTGGCAACCGGTGCGAGTACCCCAGCAGCCATCGCCAAAACCAGCCGGGGGACCGTGGGTGATTAGAATGTCGACATCAGGGGGAATCAGCTGCCACTTTTCGGCGAGCCTAGCGCCGCGCGGGAGGTTAAACGCCCAATCGTGAAACTCCGGTTGCCATGGGCTGCCCCAAAACGCCAAGGTGTCGATGTTGCATCCAGAATCCTGGAGATAGGTCACCTCAGGCCCAAGCATCGCAACCGCCGGATCGCGATCACGGACAAAGCACCAGTCGTGATTCCCAGCGACAACAATTTTGTGTTGATGGGGCAGCGAGCGGATCCACGCCGCAACTCCCGCAAGCTCATCGAGGGTGCCGCGCCGGCACAAGTCTCCGGCGTGAATAAACACATCACCGTCCGGCACTGAGGCAAGTTTGGACTCAAAAGTATGGGTGTCTGCGACCGCTACGATTCGCACGAATCGATAATACTATGCCTAGGTACGGGCTCCAACTTGCAAATTCGTTGTCTCATCAGTCTGCGGATGCCAGTATCTATGGTCGCAGCTGAAGCAATACGCCGCAGCTAAGGGACGATTGTGTCCCGGCGCAAGAAGATGACCGTGGAGACAGATTGTGGTCGCAGGAAAGGCCCGCGGTTGCTATCAATAGAACTGGCTGTGTATGTGTATCTCCTACAAAACATTCCGATGCTGTCGCCATTTATGCATGCTACGTTTTATGAGTCATGTTTCGTTCGGGATTGCTGGGATTGCTCGTGGTTGGACTCTCACTCATGAGCTGCAGTGCCGATTTTGGAGATCCCGCGCAAGCTCGGCTAAACTGTCCACCCGCGGACTCCGATGGGGCAATCACTGCAATGCTCGCGAACGAGGCAATGACAATAGACGGGATTCTCGCAGAAAGCTCTTGGACGAGTGCGCGATCCATCACGTTTCAAAATATCTCGCGCAGTGACAACACCGTAGAGGTGAAAGTGATTTGGAACGATGACGGTGTGCATCTCGCTTATGTTGTTGTCGATTCACAGGTGGAAGCGGGCGACTCCGCTGCCAACAAAAACGATGGCAGTCAAATATTCTTCGACGTCGCTCACGATGCGACTCCTGAGATGAACGACGACGATATTCGTATCGTTGTCGATATCGACGGTGGGATCGAGGGGCCGCTCCTGCCGAACGCGACCCAAAGTTCGGCCGCGGGGTACGTCACAGAGTTTCTTGTTCCGTGGTCTGAACTTGGCGGGATTCCGCCGGCAGACACGGTCATGGGTGTACTGTTCGCGAACAACGACCGAGATGAAGGGGAGCGGATTCAGTTTGACTGGCGTGAGCTAATAGAATCGGGTCCATATGCTAGGCCGAATCTCTGGGGAGATATTCATCTGTCTGCGGCTTTATCCGACGGCTTTTGTCCGTAGCGCCCTGGCAGTTTGGAAAATTCTGGGGTCAGTCAAGCAGGGTGGCCAGAGACACTAAGGTCCAGCATCCTTGTTTTGATTTGTCTTGTTTGTGCGTTTGATCCATTGATCTTTTTTAGGCTCGTATAGATCCAAAATCGCAGAGGGAAAAATTCCCTGCTATGCAACTGGGTTCCCCAAAGAGGTTGTTTGATTGGTTTTGCAGTAACTCGAATAGATTTAGCATGTTATGAGGAATTGTTTGCTTTTGGCAATTGGGTGACAAACCTTCGCACTTGTTGATGGCTGCCGAATTGTTTGACTCATGGTAGACCTCTTGCGACAAGTTGTCCGGCGAGGATTGTTGTTGTGTTTGATTCGAAGTTATCGACGTCACTTCATAAGGTTTAAAGGGATGATTCAGAATATGAAAGCTCAATATTGTATACTCGTTTGGTTATCACTCAGTACAGCTTTTGCCTTTGGTGGATGTGGTGACAGCGATGAACCTGTCGGAGACACAATACAAACCCTCGCAGATGGTAGTGAGGTAATTGTCGGCGCCGAGCGTGCTATTTTTCGCGGCAAGCTGCCCGAAGGCGACTCCGACAAGGTTCTTGGTGAAGGGCGGGTTAATTTGGCCACCGACGCGGCCAAGGTGAGCTCGACAGCCGGTGGCGGCACCGTCGGCAAGGACGATAATGGCGATGAGCAAACGGGCTTTGAGATTGGTCTCATCCATGACGGAAAAGGCCAATCGGATGTCGATTGCGCCGCGATCGAAGAAGCGACCAGCGTGGACGCCCAGCTGCAGCAACTGAGCGGAGCGTTTCATTGGGTATCAGCATCTCAAGAGGCCGATAACGACAAGTACCTAACGCTCGAATGGGACCAAGCCAAGTCCATTGACGGTGTTGCCTTTGATACGATCCCAGAGGCCGGAGGTTGCGGAATCCAGCCGGCACGAAATCTCTCCGGCTGCACTCTGCAATACCGCAACGAACCGGGAGATTGGGTCGCCGTCGCTGCCAAGCAATCGACCCAGGGCCACGACAACGATTGGACCGTCGACTTTGAAGAAACAGTCGAGACGACCGGAATCCGATGTGTCGGTCCGGTTGCCGGCAATAGCGATGACACTGAAGAAGACGCCCAGCCGAAAAACCCCATCGTGTTTGAGTGGCTGATTTTTGAAGCTCCACCCATCGTCGACACCGAGTCCGGACTCGAGAAGGACATCGAGATGGCGTTTGCCGGACGCGACGAGCACTTGCGCGTATTCAACCGCAACGTCTACGTTGGCGCCGACCTGTCCAACATTGCGTCCGTTCCCTATGATCAGTTACCGCAGATCGCAAAGGGAGCATTGGTGGCGATGCAAGCAACAAACATTGAAGAGCGCATGGCGGCGATCGCCGACGAAATTGAAATGAGCGCACCGGACGTATTGGCACTTCAAGAAATGGCCATCGTATATACCCAGAGCCCCAGTGACCTGCTAACGGATGCGACACTTGAAACCTCGGAGAAAGGTGGGACCTTCCACGTCGACTTTCTCGTGGAGTTGCAAAAAAAGTTAGAGAAGAAAGGTCTCGTCTATCACGTTGTTGCGACGTCTGAGAACGCCGACGTTGAAATCTCGATTGGCGATAGTATTCTCGAGATTGACATGGATGTTCGCTTGATCGACCACGACATTATTCTCGTTCGTGATGGCATTGAGACGGTGTCCGACGATACCTCTGGCAACTCTAACTTTGAACACTTCGTATCGATTGTGCCAGATGTTGATCTTTTGGAGCTGCTTTCGAATCTCGCCTCTGAGCTGCCAGATGTAAAGATAGACGCGTTATTGGCAGCCTTTCCAGGGGTGCTAGACGCTTTTCCCAAAGTTGAGAAGGTGCTGGCGGAAATAGAGGACGTTTCTCTCGAACAGGTTGTGTCAGTATTGATTGGTGTGCTCAAGAGTTTCAGTGAGGAAGAACTCGATGTTTTTAATAGCACAGTGGCTAAACTACTCACGGTCGACATCGATCGAGGTTGGGCCTCGGTCGTTATTAAGTTTGGTGGAAAATCCGTGCGCATTGTCAATACGCACCTCGATCCGCAAGATCCAGCTGTGCGTCTTCTGCAGGCCGAGGAGCTTGTTGTTGAGCTTAAGGATGAAAAGCGGCCATTGCTCCTGGTTGGAGATATCAATAGCAATGTATTGGCAGAAGAGGCCCCCGCATACGCGCATTTTCTTGGCACCGGCTTGTTTTCCGATCTATGGCTCGAAGGGGAAAGGCTGGATCATCTAGGTAACGGCGCAACCTGCTGCCACCTTTCCGATCTAAGCAATGAGACCTCCTCCATGGACGAGCGCATTGACGTCGCAATGGCCCGGAATTTTAACGAGCTCGATGTCGCGATCATCACCACCGGCCACCGTTCCAGTGAAAAGACAGCGTCGGGCTTGTGGCCATCGGATCACGCCGGTTTGCTGTTTACCATTCGGCCTTAGAGTGCGCTCTTCCCAGTTCAAAATACACAGACCAAATTTCAGACCAGAATTGCCTGAGAATTTTGCGATTTTTGAGGGCAGCAAAACGGAACACGAGCGATTCGATCTTAAGAAAGAACACGCAGCGCGCCAGCAGGAGCCAATACTCTAAAGGTCGTCGCGAATTAAGACGCTCACGTTGCCGCTCGCCACATTTGCAGTGACGAGGTCGGGGCGACCATCGCCGTTGACATCTCCTATTGCGACCGAACTTGGTCCATCTCTCACTGCGAATTCCTCGGCGTTGTGGAATCCACCGTCATTTTTTTGAAAAAGGACGCTCACGTTGCCGCTCGTACTGTTTGCGGTGACGAGATCTGGTCGGCCATCCCCGTTAACATCGCCTATCCTGACCGAGCCAGGCAAATTGCCCACCTCGAAGTGCTGGGCTTCGGGGAAACAGTGACCGTGTTCGCTATCAACAACACTACAGCCGCAGCCTCCTTGTGCCACTTTTTTGGGGTCATTGGGACATAAGTCGAAACAGTCTGGCGTTTCGTCTTCATCGCTGTCAGTGTCTGGCTTACCACAGCCGCAGCTGCCAGGCCTTCCTTTGTTTGGATCGTCAAGACATTCATCAATTCCAAATAGGGCTTCAATTTGCATTCCGTCGAAGACTTCAATTTCACACACAGGAGTGTCACCACATTCGGCAAGTGACCATCCTTCAAAGAAGCTCCCGTTGTCTGGAACTGCGGTGAGTCTGATCAAACTCTTTCGTGCGAAGCTGGTTGCACATACAGCGCCACAATCAATCCCCTCTGGAGAAACAACACGCCCGCTACCTTCTCCGCTCCACTTTACGTTCATCTCGGCAGAACCGTCGACCGGCGAGCAGCTCAGAGTAAGCATTGCGCACCCCGCTGTCAGAAGGACTGTTTTCCAGCATAACCGTAGACGTTGTATTATCGATAGGTCTGAAGCAACATGGGGTGTGCGAAGACAATCTCGGTGGATGTGGCCATGTTTGATCGCGTGAATAATCGCATAGGGGTAGGCATAGTACGTTTTTGGCGCAGTGCGCACCCCTTTGTTTAGCGATATCTGGTTTTTTGGAGATGTCCGAGGAAATCCAATTAATATCAGCTGCTTGCCGAATAAGATTGCGGGGTCGACGTCCACGTAACCGTGTACGAGAATGTTGCGGAATCCAGCCATTGACTGCAGTTTGACTGACAGTGGTTCCGCGACCCAACCGTGAGCAGCGATCGTTGCGAAGAGTTCCCGGTTGGTTCGGGGGCTCGGTCATGCTGCCACGCCGCGGCGGTACCGTGACAGGGTAGGCAGGAGATCAAAATATTCGTTTCGCGCTTGTATCTCAAAGCGGATCCGCTCCGCCGGGTCGGCATCACGAAGTAACTTGCCGTCACGAAGAACTCTGTGCACGAGATCGCAAGGAGCTCTGTTCAATACGACGGTTTGCACTGGTTTTTTTAGCAGACGTTCGAGGTCCCCTTCCAAGGTCAATGGCAGCTCGTCATAGCGCGTAGGTGCGATTCGATACAAAAGTCCCAAGTCGACATCGCTGGTTGCCTTGGCTGTGCCGCGAGCTTGGCTCCCAAACAGATAGACAGCGATAATGTTGTCATCGGCGTGAGCAAAAAACTCTTGAACTTGCTTATCGATCGCCTGCGAGCTCATGAGAGTTAGATCATAGCATGCCCTTATTGTGGCCCGTGAATCGCATCCTCGATACTAAAACAGTACCGTCCGCCTGCTGCCACACCCCTCTAACATCTCTGCTGGTTATAGGTGTCGTTTCTCTTGGAAAGTCACCAGGATAGTCATATTGGATAAGAATTGTATTGTTAGGCAACACGTTTCTTGGGGGCTACCCAGTGGGGTAGAGGAAAAAGCCGATTGCGATGAACAGCAGACGAGATACTATGTATTTACAGTAAGTTATGTAAGGTAGTTGATTTATCTGTAGTTTTGGGCATAGATAAATCAGAACCTATTCTCGGTATGGATGATTTATCTTGCCTTTCAGAAGGGGATAAATCACGGAGGCAGGGAATGATCGTTGGTCGGGTGAAGGAAATCGCTACGCTTGAGAATATTATTACGAAGCCACGGGCGCGGTTTGTAGCGGTGTATGGACGGAGAAGGGTTGGCAAAACTTTCCTAATCCGCGAATTTTTTGAACGGCGGGGACGGATGCTCGAAGTGATGGGGCAGAAGAATGCGTCCCGAGAGAAACAGCTTGCGAACTTTGTTTCTAGTTACAGTGAAACCTATCTAAACGGTGGAGCTGTTCCACGGTGCAATTCCTGGCGCGAAGCGTTTGATGTCCTTGTTAAGCAAGTCGCAAAACAGGATTCGAGCAATAAGCAAATATTGTTTTTTGATGAACTTCCATGGTTGGGTGATGAATGTCTTTCTGCTTTGGACTACGCTTGGAATGCGCACTTATCAAAAATCAAAAATTTGATTCTGATTGTGTGTGGGAGTGCGGCATCATGGATGATGCGGCGCGTAGTCAATGCCAAAGGAGGGCTCTACAATCGACTTACTGAGCTGCTCCATCTGCAGCCTTTTGACCTCTTGGAAACGAAGTCATTTCTCGAGAGTCGACAGATTCACTATCCGCTCTTCCAGCTTGTTGAACTCTATCTCTCGACTGGTGGGATCCCCCACTACCTGGATTTAATGAACAAAGATCTTTCAGTTTCGCAAAACATAGAACAACTCATGTTTGGCGAACATGCTCTTCTTAAGCAGGAATATGACAGATTGTTCGATGCTCTATTTGACGATGCAGCGAATCACTACGCGATCATGAACCTGCTCGCCAGATCTCGAAAAGGGGTTTCTAGAAAACACATCAAAACAACCTCTAAGATGGCTGATGGTACACTGTCCAACGTACTCACCGAGCTAGAAGCCTCAGGATTCATTAAGCGTTATGTTCCCTTCGGGCACAAAAAGCGCGGTAGTTTTTATCGAATATCAGACGAGTACTCACTGTTTTACCTGAAATGGGTCGAGCCTATTAAAAACAAGCGAATCAGCGATGGGTACTGGAGCAATCTGCAGCAAGGTCCGTCGTGGGCTGCTTGGGCTGGATACAGCTTTGAGTGGTTTTGTGAGCAACACCATTCCTACCTTTTAAAAGCGCTGGGGATAAGTGGTATCAGCAGTACTGTTTCGAAATGGCGATTTGAAGGAGATAAGCAGCAGGGGCTGCCAGGCGCGGAAATAGACCTTCTGATTGACCGGGCCGATCAAGTCATTAACGTGTGCGAAATAAAATTTACCAGGAAGCCGTGGGTCGTCGACAACAAATATGCAAAGGGGCTACAAGAAAGACTGGCAATCTTTGGCGCTGTCTCTAAAACGAGAAAAGCCCTAATCCCAATACTGATCTCAGCCTCTGGGGCACTAGACAACGCTCATCTAAGAGGTAGTTTTCAGCACAACCTCAGCTTGGACGATCTGTTTCCATCGTAGTGCCCTGGTGAGCACTCGTGGCATTCCTATACTTCGTTTGAGGGAACAGTTTTCCTCCCTCTCGGATATGAAAAAGTTGGAAAAGTCCTGATGCGCTGTGACGAGCTTTCAATAGAAACTCAGGTCCGCCAAGTTGTATAGATGCAGCGTGGGGCGCTTGCCATATTGAGGATAGCGCCTGAGGTTAGCGCGGTCCCGTTTCGGTCGGGCCCGCCCCAAATCGCAAGCTCGTTGCCGTTTACTGTACTAGAGAATGCTGTCCGAGGAGTTGGGTGATGCGCATTGCCCTTACATAAGGGTATTCGTCGGGAACAAACCCTACACATACGCACAATGACCATGGCTTGATGTGAGCTTGTTATCTCGGGTAGTTTTTGGTTTTGTCGTAATTGTCCAGTAGACTTGTAAATGAGGTGGGTGAATTTTGTATGGATCGGGTGGACTTTTTGTTTTGCTTCTTGCGGTAGCGAGGGGACTGATCCGTCGAATGCATGTATCGACGATGCTTGCCACGTAGCGAGCTGTAGCGATCGGATACAGAACCAGGACGAAGTGATGATCGACTGTGGTGGGTCGAACTGCGGAGCGTGTCCCGGGGACAGCTGCGTGAATCCTGGAGACTGTGCATCCAAGGTATGTACCCAGACCATTTGTCAAGCGGCGACATGTGAGGACGACGTCCATAATGGAGATGAAACTGACGTGGATTGCGGAGGCACTCTCTGCCCTGCTTGCGTATGCACGATACAAACTGATATCCCAAAACTGGAGTGTGATGCGTTGTATGCACTTTACTTCGCTACTCACGGCATGAGTTGGGCGAACTCCGCGAACTGGCTCAATACTGCACCGTGCACGTGGGCAGGCGTTACTTGCGGCGGTGCTCCGCCAAGTCATGTGGTCTCGCTGGATGTTAGCGATAACCAGCTTGTCGGACCGATTCCCCCCAAGCTTGGAAACCTCACGAATCTAACGAGTCTGTCCCTTGGTGACAATAGTTTGCTCGGTTCGATTCCTCCCGAATTGGGAAATCTCGTCGACCTTACAAGTTTATTTCTTGGTGTGAGTCAACTCACGGGATCGATTCCTGTCGAGTTGAAAAATCTAACCCTGCTCGAGAGTTTGCATCTTGCGGAAACACAGCTTTCAGGTCCGATTCCCGCGGAGTTTAAGGCGCTTGTCAACCTGACTGATTTGCGTCTGAATGATGCGAAACTGACCGGGACGATTCCCTCTGAATTGGGCGATCTAACCCGTCTTAATATTCTATGGCTTCACAATAATCAGTTGAGTGGGATCGTCCCCGCAACCCTATCAAACCTGAACTTGCGGCCAAACTTTCTGGGATTATCGGGGAATCTCTGTCTGACAGCAGAGACACCAGCGCTGGAAATTTTTCTCAACAGCAGAGACCCGAATTGGAATGATGGTTGTCCTTCGGTAGGACGTTAGGGGATATTTAGATGCAAAGACTGGAGCCCATCTCAAAAACCTCCCATCGCCTGGCCCGCGAACCATCGCACCGAGCGACGTTGCGGGCTCCGAGGTCCCCAATCACGTATTTCAATACGTTCCTGGGGACTTCTCACCCGCGCCTCGCTCGGTACGCGCCTCACCAGCCAAGCTCGGTCCGGTTTTGGAGATGGGCTCTAGAGCCCGTCGGTATGCTTGTCGCGATGGTCGCGTTTATTGGGTGTGCGCAACGAGAAGTTTCCAAGGTTGATCCAATCAACACGGGGGTTAACAAAGAGGTGATTTCTCTAGATTTGAATCGTGGTGTCGATATCCTGTTTGTTATTGACAATTCCGATTCAATGAAGGACGAGCAGACATCGCTTGTAAAGAATTTCCGCAAGTTTATTAATGAACTTGAAAAAATTGATGGTGGCTTGCCGGACGTCCACATTGGTGTGATTTCCACAGATTTGGGGAAGGGTGACTTTCACTGCGACGGAAACGGGGATAACGGCCAACTGCAGACTCAATCACGCCCTGAGCCGAACGCACCTGCTTGCATTGGCCTCAGCGATACAGGGGAATCGTTCTTTAAGGATATCAACAATGGCGCCAATCCGAGAACGCGAAACTATGATCCGGAAAAAGAAAGTCTCGCGGATCGGTTCGCGTGCGTTGCTCGATTGGGAATTGACGGATGTAATTTTGAGCAGCCACTCGAGGCGATCAAAAGAGCGCTCGATCCAGCTTTGAATACCAATCCCGGATTTCTTATAGACGATCGGCATCTTGCGGTGATTATTGTTAGCGATGAAGACGACTGCTCGGTGGCCAACGATAAGATGGTAGACGAGGCGAATAGCGCGATTCTGTCATCCTTTCTGTGCTTTGAGCATGGCGTGGTATGTGATGGGGACCAACCACGCGACCTCGGGGCGAAACGCAACTGCCAGCCGCGTCCAGGCGTCAACAGCCAAGAGGCGAACCGATCGAAGTTTATGACGGATGTAGATGAATATGTTTCTTTCCTGTTCGGTTTAAAGGCCAATCCTGGACTTATCATTGTTTCAACAATCACGGCAACGGAAGCAAATGTTTCAGTGGTCGAAAATTCCAAAATTGAATTGGATGAGCAGTGCAATACGCCAGGGATCGGGAAAGCATTTCCAGCAATTCGCTTGCGCCATTTTGCCAACCAGTTTCCCTCGCGTAACACCACCACGAGCATTTGCCAAGCGGAGTTGGCAGGGGCCTTGCAGCAAATCGGGACATTGATTCGGAATGTGGTTGGCAACTCATGTGTGCGAGGAGACATCGATATTGATCCAGACACACCAGGGGTGCAATACGAATGTGTTGTAGCAAATGTCACGGGGAGCGGATCGGATCAAGAGATCGCGACGAGTCTGCCCGAGTGTTCGTCGCAAACGCCCAAAGCGAGTGAACTCCCATGTTGGTACTTTAATGAAAATCCGAAATGCAGCGAAGAGGTAACCGGCTTCGAGCTTGTGCCCGTCGGTAGTGACCAAGGGGCGACATTGCGGCTTGAATGTGTGGCCGCTCCGTAGCCTGCAATCACTTTCATGCGGGAAGGCTGTTCAGAGAGCGTACATAGAGCTGCGTAGCGAACTTCACCCCGCTGCGGTTGAACGCGGTAAAGATAGAGGCCGCAGCGATCCAAATCACAGCCCCGGTCAGCATCGAAAATGTTCATGACAGCGCCATCGATCTATGCATGGTTGGAAGAGACACGTCTTACGCGCAGGCTCGAAGGTGGCTGGGACAGGAAGGTTTTCTCTGTCCATAGTCGGTAGTCCTGCGCGGACCCGGGAAACTTTCCCCGAAACTGCGAACGACAATTTGTGAGTATGTGGGAAATAATTCCCCGAATCGTTTCCAATGCGCTTCGTATCTTGTGTCTACAGCAAATGCGCGATTGTTTTCGTTCGCTGTTACGCTAAAGTGTTCTCTAATAGAAAACGTTTTTTTTGTGAGGAGCGTAATCAAGTGAAGAATGCTACAAGAACTCCGATAATTCTGGTTTGTGTCGCTGTTACCATTGTATTTTTGAAAAATAGTCAATCGTTGGCCCAGTCCGTGGTGGCGGATTTGGGGCCTGAGTTGGTTGTATCGACGACATCGGTTTGCGTTGATGGAGTATTTTCGCGGCGCTACGACAGTGTAGCGATCGGAGAGACAGATCCTGGCGGACAATTCGTATATATTACCGGTCATCGTGAAAGGACCTTGGGTGGAAATGGAGGACGAACGGTTTTTGTCGAGCAAGGGGTAATGTTGGGGGGCGGTGGTGGTGGGACGCATCAAATCTTCGTAGCCTCAGGAGCTTCTGTGTCCGATCTTGGCGGTGGCGGCCACACTATCTATGTTGAGTCGGGTGGTTACTACGTTTGCAACAACAGCGACAAGACAATATTTTTTGTCGAAGGGGCGAGCATCGACTGCGTGAAAGAAAATGGTGAAGAAAATACCTCCGTTGAGCGGATACAGATCGATGCACTGGGATTTTTTCCATGTGCCCCAGATACGCCTGCCGACCAAGTTGGCGCCCCCCTTGTCGACTTTTCACCGAATATTGACCAACTTGACGCACCCCAGTTTGTAACGTTTGCCAATACCTCCGACCCAGACCTTTTTGACGAGGTTTCGTGGTCGGTCCGATTTCATCACGATGAATGGGTTTCGCACTCTGATCGCGACTTTTCAGGTCACTTTGATCGTGACTTTTCGGTAGACACCGAATCTTCTACGGTCCGCATCAAATCTAATGGGGGCCCCACAGCGGAGAGGACGTTTGGCGCTAGTATCACAAGAGAAGATACTACAACTCCCTTCAGACGATGGCAGATTGAGCCTAGCCCTGTCAGTAAACCCGTTGAGCTCCCTGTTATTGACCCCTTTGAGGGATCGGTCATCCAGATTTCCGAAGGGACAGGCCCATTCCACGGAGTTTATCTATCAAGGACTGATGGCCACTACGAAGTGTCCCTACGGGTGAGGGGGGCTTTAGACCGAGGCGGGAAATCTATGAACATACGGATCGGTGGGTGGGACTAGCCTCGTGTTGATCCAGACTTGAAATGTTGGGTTACAGTTTCGTCACGACTTCGAGTCTTTTGTATAGATTTCGAGGGTGTTCGGAGAGTGCTTCGTCAATGGGCATGCACTTTGGTGGTGAGACGCGGCGGTAGTCGTTGTAGTGTTGGGAGAGCTCGACGAGAAAGGGATGTCCGGCGTTGGGGGGGAGCTTGGTGTATCCCGGCATGTGGAGTAGTGATTCTTCGATGTACTTGGAGCCGGTGGGAAGGACGTCGACGGCGACGATTCGCGAATCTGGGGTGAGGACGATGCGGGCGACGAGCATGTCGTTTTGCTCACCGTCGCAGCGAAGTTTGCTGGTCCAGCACTGTCTATCAGGTGCTGGTGGGGTAGATTGGTTGTTGTCGGGAACGAGGAATCCGAGATCGATAAACGCCCACCGGATGGTGGTGGCAAGTTCTCGCAGGGTGGCATCGTCATAGGCATCCTTCCAGGCGGGAGTCGGCGCGCCAAATTCTGGTCCCTGTAGTGCTTGGCGTGCACGGGATACAGCAGAGTATAGTTGGATGAGTGCCATGGCTGTCGTGCGGTGGGTGAGGTCGCGCTCGATGCGGCGCTCGTGGTGGCGTTTCTCAACTTGGTAGGTGTTGTACCGGCTGCGCCGCTCCCAGTACGCTCGGTGCCAGGCTTTTGCTTCGCGTGCGAAATCGTCTGGGGACCAACTGGGATCGGGCGCGGAGTCACGGGGGTTGGGCCATATCACTGGTGCAAGTGAAAGGGTTTGTGCGGGTGGAACTGAGTATTGCATGGGGGTTAGGTTAGGAGGACGACGTCTGACGATTCCCATAATCGAACTCAGCTTGTTGCTATCGAAGACGCCAAATTCCTTCTCGATTCCGGTGCCGATGAGGAATGCATTGACGTAGGGGAGGTAACTGGCGATGTTATGAGCGGTGACGCCTGATGCGAGCGCGAGTGGGGCGTTTGGGGGAAGGCCGTCTCGCATTGCAATGGCTTTGTCGATTTGGGCCGCTTGTCCAGTGCCGGGACCACTGGTACACACGACATCCATGAATGGTTGTGCGGCTGCGGCGGCAGTGCCGAGATCTTCGTCGGCGACTAGTCGTTGGTGTTTAAATGCGACGCCGCCGAAGTAGAGACCGTTCCAATTGAGTTCTTTGCGGGCAGCGATAAACTCCTGGGCAGTTTGTTGGGCCCCGCCGTGTTCGTCGATGTATGCGTTTGTCAGTCCAGATGCCGTCAATGCGTCCTTCGCAGGCGGCGAGTGCCTCACGCAATGCTTGGGGCGGGGCGCAGCCCGAGCAGGTTGACGCCAACCCACAGATAGGGGAGCTCGCGGCGGAACTCGAGCACCAGCTTGAGTACCTCCGCTTGGGACATGCCCTGGTCGATGAGAAACACGCCCGGGGCGCCCCACTGATGGGCGATGCGGGCGTTTTCCAACGCCTGAGGGCGGTTGATCGGGTGGATCACGGGGAGAACAGGGCGCACGAGGCCAAACACTTCTTCGATCCGGTTGATGCGCGTACGCTGGGGGCGCCAATCGGGTAGGGGTTGGCTGGAGCTGTGTTTTTGTAGGCACCACTCTACTCGCTCAAGCATTTCCACACCTTCTCCCGGATTGTATTCGCGCACAGCCGGCCAATCCGCAAGTACTAGGGTTCGGCTCTTGCTACCTACCAACAGATATAGGTCGTGGCGGGCGTAAGGATGAAATATCCCTTGTGCGATTAGCGTCTGCATATCTCGCCGATATTGTGTGATCGCTTTTTCCTCAAATAGAGTGTTGTTGCCCTCGACCGGCAGCAGCTTTTCCCCAGGGCAAGAAGCGTAGCGTGAAATAAGTATGCCCTCATCTTCTCCAACTGGAATGATGCCAACGACCTCGGGGGCACAAGCTAGGCGAAGGTTGGAGAGTGAGGCCAATCGTTTGGCCCGATTTTCCAAGGAACTCCGGCAACCCAACTGGATCTCATATTCGTAGAGTCGGAAGGTACGATTGTCACCAACATCATCAATCTCTGGGATTGTTTTGATCTCCGTGCCAAGGCTTAGGACATGCTGATCAGCTGGTTGCGTTGTCGTAACATGCTCCACGATATCGCTGATTTGATTTGGAATCTTTGCCGCGAAATCCATGTTCTATTTATCCTTTTTTGGGTCGTATGAAGGGCTCTTCGCTCCTGCACGGTTCTTATTGGCGATAAATTGTTTAGCAAAAAGGTCTCCGAAGAGACTGCTGTTGTTGTCAGGCGCCATATACGGAAATGCCATTGACAATGCATTTTGTCCAAAGCCAAAGTCGTCTACTAACTTGCGAAGTTTTTTCTGTTGTGTGGGATTCAGATTCTTGTAGAAGGACGATTCCGTCAGTGCGTTTGACATAGCGCGCGGCATATACGATAGGTTGTTTTCGGGCATGTTTGATGGCTATTCGGAGCGTGATCGGTACCAGTCTGATGGTCCGCGAAATCCCGGATGACCACCACCTGTCGAATAATCCGCTTGGCGAACTGGCGCTTGCATGCCAAAGGTAGCATTCTCTTTTGCGAGCCCAGATAGGGCGCGAATGCCAAGAGGGCTCGCGTTGTCTAGCGAGGTTCCCAAAGCGCTCACAATCTCACGAGGACCGTCGTGATGTTCCATGTTAATCTTTTGTTCGGTCAGCTCCCAAGCCGCGCAACCGGCAATCCATCGCGCCAATGCTTCTTCCACATCGGTTACCTCTTCAATGTCTTCGGAGTCGTTGTGGGTAGTCGTTGAAGTTCCAGCTGGAGAGCGCCATGTATAGTTTACCCGCTTGATAACGACTCCCGGAGCGCATAGTCGAATTAGTCCTCCGAAATGCAAGGATAGGGGCTTTTCTCGATACCAGCGTTCGCCTTGTATGGATGTCAAAGGTGCAAGTAGGTCTGTTGCGGTGCTCTGAAGTAGCTCTCTTGGTTCTCGGAATTCCGGATAGCAAATGGCTGGCAGTGTTCCCCAGTCATGAATAGGGGCGCCGCCCCGAATAACCTCATCGACGAAGTCATATAGTATGTCATCGGGAACGTCGTCAGCAATGAAGTAGTTGACAAAGAAGAGCGCAAAGGGGAAATGTGATTTTGTAAGCTTTTTGGCATCTGCAAATAGATCTACGGGAAGATCGTAGAGCGAACGAACGCTACCTATTCTTGATAGGTCAATCTTGTGGCCAAGCACTTTTTCAGCCCGAGGGAGGATGCCCAGAAGTCGACGTTTATCCATTAGTTTTCCTTGCTTCGATGTGAATGGAATGTGGAACCCTTTGGTTGCCAAGCGGAGCGCCAAAGTCGATGCGCACCCAATCTTTTTCTGGAGAAATTCGTACTTCAAAATTGCCATACCCCCGTGCCAAACGGTGTCGGGCCAAAAGAGATGTTGCGGATCGCGGCGAGTGCGGCCTCTTTGGAGGAGAGACCAGCGACGCGTTGCTTTGCAAACTCTCGCTGGAAGTTTAATTTGTTCTTCTTAATCAAACTTCCATTGAGGGTGTTTGGTAGGTGACCGAAATGCCTTTGGTACAATGCTAGCGTTCGATCGAGTGCGATTCCCGTGGCAGATATGTGATCTTGTCCTTCCGTCTGTGATTCTCCTTTGCTGCCATTGGGAGGGAGTTTTTGTACCACCTTTTCGTAGAAGTGAATCGCGTGTTCGGTTCCAGATACGGTGTGACGGGTGTCTAGGTAAAACTCAGGTCCCCCGAGAGGATTGCCGTCGTCATCCAGGTTTACCGAACCGGTACCCCATACCACTTCTTCCCCGCTTTTTAGTTTTGCTTTTAAGTAGACATCCCAGGAGCGACCTCTCTCGTCAATATCGACGACGATTTGGTCTCTAGAAACCACGATCTCCGGCAGCGTCGTATCACTGCCTTCGGCGGCGACAAATCCGCGGGCCGGATCGTAGCTGTCGATATACGCCAGGTGGAACTCGAGCTGCTCTTGAATTTCGGCGAGCTCGCGTTCGAGTGTGGCGGGCTTGATGTCCCCTTGGTCATTGGAAAGCCTGCGGACGCGCGCGTCTAATTGGAGCTGGAAGCGCTCGAGGTCGCTCTTGATGGAGAGAAGTTTTTTGATCTCCATTCGTGCTTCAAAACCGCGCGTCCCGTAGCCGGGACTGAGTCCAATGGCGGTCTTGACGCGCTCGAGAAGTCGGCGAATGGAGCCCAACGGGCCTTGATAGCGGAGTAGATGTTTGGCGGTGTCGACGTGATAGCGAACGTGGCGGGGTTGGGC
>CBDCWZ010000078.1:0-93732 GCA_965223575.1 Kofleriaceae bacterium | reverse complement strand
CCATGATGATTGCGCTCGTTATATACAGTTAAACCGACATTTGGTCCGAGCATGTCAATTAAATTGGGTAGATCGAAATGCACTCAGGCGTACCAACGTACAAGTGTGCTAAGGTTATCTATATGTTGGATGCATCTACCATCGCAGATGTTGCCACCTTCGGGATACGTCCGATCACTCGGACTGAATACGACCGTCTTATCGAGCTGGGGTGGTTTCAAAACGAACGAGTCGAATTACTGCAAGGTGTGCTTGTCACGATGAGCCCCCATGGAGCCCCCCACGCCGATGTGATTCGACGACTCACCCAGTTTTTTGTTCGGGCAGTTGCGGACAAAGCGCTTGTGCAAATTCAATCTCCGATTGCTATTGGCAATCATTCCGAGCCAGAGCCTGATATCGCGATTGTAGAAATTGATGACTACTCCACTCAGCACCCCACGACTGCCTCATTGGTGATAGAAGTTGCCGACTCTTCGCTGCGCAAAGACACAACCATTAAGCCTTCTCTTTACGCCAGTGCCAGCGTGGATGAATACTGGGTGGTCAATCTTCCTGAGCAGACTGTCGATGTCTATCGAGCCCCCGAAGATGCAAAGTATAAAGAGGTCTCTCGTCATCACCGCGGAGATACCCTGTCGCTTGTGCGATTTCCCGCTTTGGTCATCCCAGTAGACATGATTCTACCGAAAACGATTCCCGCAGCGTAGAGCAATTTACTACGCTACCGTTTGAGGTTAAGGAGGAAGTTGGATCCCTAGTTCTTCGAGCTGAGATGAAACGATCGGTGCCCATCCTTTGTTTGCTTGGGGATTGGCTGGGCTGGGATGGAGGATGCGGCCGATTTGTACGTCAATGTTTTCCAGAGCGGTGTTCGCTCTCGTTTCCGCGAATTTTCCGATACCGATTACATATTTGGGTTGCAGCGCTTCCACCGTCTGGCGAAGTGCGAGGTCACAAATTTCGACAACGGGCCTGCGCTCGCCCACTGGTAATCGATCTGGGGTACGGTTTTTGCCGCTCTCCTCCATAAACATCAGCGGACAATAGTTAACGACGAAAAACATGTCGAAGAACGCCTCGGGTCGCTCAAAGGTGTCTTTGGCCCAGCTCCACACGCGCTGACCACTCACCTCGCTGCGAGGACAAGAAAATCCCAGCACGGGTCGCTTGGGATGTTGGCGTTTTGGCGGCAGGATTTCGGTCTCAATTTCGAGCCAGTCACGAACAAAATTTACTTCACCGAACGGAATCCCTGTTTGGGCCATGCCCCATGGTCCAGGATTCATGCCTAGTAGTATCGCAAGGGGATTTTTTCCCCCATAGCGTTTGAGATAGATCTCAAACGCGTCCCAAGCGTACTCTAGCGGATTGTAGACATGAGTCACCGGGGGAGCGAATTGCAAGGAGCCAAGCTGGCGGCTCATTGTTCGCGCGATCTGTGCGAGTTTCATAATGACCACTTATTGCCCTGATGCATCGAGCTTTTTTCCTGGAGCGTCCTGTAAATGCGCCTGACCGGGAAGCATCAGTCGAGAAACGTATTCGCCACCAATAATATGAAGATCGATGATCTCCTCCACGTCATTCACAGTTACACCGCCGTACCAAACCTGCTCTGGATATACGACAACAGCGACGCCGTTTGCGCACTGATCTAAACATCCGGCCTTGTTCGCGCGAACCGCTGTAAGCAACCCCTTCGCTGCCAGACTCTTTTTAAACGCATCGCGAACTTTATCTCCATCTTTGTGCTTGCAGCAGCCTTTCGGGTTATTGGCTGCGCGTTCGTTCACACAAATAAATATGTGCCGTTGATAGCTGGTCGACATCTTTTATCTCCGGATGTTTGAAATTTCTGCAAAAAACAGCTCGAGCTCCTCATCTTTCGTATAAAAATGCGGAGACACACGGATTCCTGCACCCGGCCGATAGTCACAATAAAATTTGCGCCGGTTAAGCTCTCTAGTCACTTCTGCCGCATCAACAAAATCAAACACCACGCTCCCCCCTCTTCTCTCGGCATCTCTAGGACATTTGAGGGTAAATCCAGCGTCATCAACCAATTCGATCAGTCGCGTCGTCTGGGCAACGCTCTTGTTACGAATCGCTCGAACACCGATGTTGCCAATGATCTCTTGCCCGGCACGACTTTGGTAAAGCGCAAGCACAGCCGGCGTGCCTCCCATGTACCGCCATATCGAGTCTGCATAGCTTTGCTCGGGCATGCGAAACGCAAACGGCGACTCGTGGGCGAGCCAACCTGTCATTCTTGGCTCAAATTGCCGGATCAAATCGGGCCGCACATAGAGAAAGGCAGCACCAGGACCCCCACACAGATATTTGACCGAACCACCACAGGCAAACGAAACACCAAGGTCAACAACGTCCACTGGCAGCGTCCCCACCGATTGATAACAGTCCAAAATGACATGGGCACCGACCGACCGCGCTTTCTGACAAATCTTCTTTGCATCTTGGACAAACGATGACCCATACAACGCATGAGAAATAGGGACAACAAGCGTCGTATCGTCAATCGCGTCACAAACCTTGTCGGCATCG
Organism: Kofleriaceae bacterium; assembly: GCA_965223575.1. GTDB lineage: Bacteria > Myxococcota_A > Polyangia > Haliangiales > Haliangiaceae > CBDCWZ01. The sequence goes on along the minus strand of CBDCWZ010000078.1, from coordinate 91,167 downwards.
ATGGTCATCCCATCATCGGACTCGACAATAACGATCTTTGCACCAAGCTGTTCCTGCGCCTTCCACACATAGGAAACCGTTGGAAAATTCAATGACGAATAGACAACCTTATTTCGGTCCGGGGTATAGGTGAAACAGGACGCAATCGCCGACTGCACGGATGACACATTGGTAAACACAGTTACCGTCCCACTCGGTGCGCTTAAGATCCTTTCGATCCGCGCGGCCATACGGTCAACCTCCGGGAGCCACTCTTCCCACGCATCGATCGAACGGGTTTGCCACAACTCCAGCCACTCGTTCACATCCTCCTTAGCTCGCTTGGGCATGCAACCAAGCGAGTGCGAAACAAGATGAACACATTGCTCAAGGGCAGGAAACTGCTTGCGCCATTTTAAAAGATCAGCCATTGTTGCTACCTTGCCATAAATCTAGAGCCCATCAGATAGGTTCTCGTTATCCGTGGTATCCTGGCTCTTGTCCCTTTGTTGTCATCTCTGTCGTCCAATCCGCAAATAGCTCATTGCGAACCTTCCACAACTCGGGAAAAAACTGTTGTTTCATTCCAGTTGCAAGGATCTCCGATGGCTTTCCCTTTAGCGATAAGGTCTCTGTACCGATCATCCGATATACAAGGAGCAAATGGCGGTATCGCCAAGTCTGGAGCAACTGATCATAGTCGACGAGTCCCTCGGCAAGCTGAAACAAACAATGATCGCGCTGAGGCGCTTGGTAAATGTCGCGCAGGTCTTTGTTCTTGCGCTGCAGAAATCCGTGAAACGCTGGCCAAATCAGCTCGCCTGGTAAGCGAAGTAGTGACCGAAACCCAGGAGACTCTTGGCCGCTACCACGGCCGAGTCCAGTCCGGAGCGTCGCGTATTCTTTTGGTGGCATCGTATCGAGAACCCCCAGCTGATCGACCAACAGATGCTGGATACGTGTCACGCGGCCCAAGGTCGATACTGCTTGTGCCGCTTGATCGGCGTCGAGCTGGCGAGCAAAATGCTGCAGTTCAACCCCAACAAGCTTCATCCACAACTCAGCGACCTGGTGAACTATCTGAAACTGCATCTCATCGTGACACGTCAGCTCGGAAATCGGCTTTTGCAGATCTAGAAGCTCGCTCACGCGGAGATAACGATCGTAGTCTGTGGGCTCCATGCCGAGCAGCGTTGTAACACAACGCACCAACTGGCAACTCCCCAACTTTGCCAATCTGCCACAAATGAATTGGGTTCTATTGTTTTCCATAAGCATCTGTTTTTATAATAGTTATTCGGATTTTTTTAGCACTCTCCTATCGAAGGTTGACAAAGCGTTCTGCATGACTACCTTCATGTCCGCAGAACCCATTGGGGCGGTCATATCGCCGTCCACAAAAGCCACTATTTCAACAGAGTCACCACAACAAAGAGGAAGGTAGCTATGAAGATTCGACCCTTGCACGACCGGGTGCTGGTAAAGCGCCTCGATGAGGAAGAAAGGACCGCTGGAGGTCTGTACATTCCCGACGCAGCAAAGGAAAAACCAATCCAAGCGAAAGTTATCGCTGTTGGTTCCGGTAAACGAGACAAGGACGGACAAGTCCAGGCCCTGGATGTAAAGGCCGGCGACAAAGTCCTGTTCTCCAAGTACAGCGGCACCGAAGTAAAAATCGATGGCGAAGAACACCTAATCATGCGCGAGGATGACATTCTCGCGGTCCTAAGCTAGACCCCAACCTAAACGAGGATGAAATAAACATGGCTGCAAAAGAAATTGTTTTCTCTGCCACAGCGCGGGCAGAAATCGCGAATGGTCTCAACCTACTCGCCAACGCTGTGAAGGTGACGCTTGGTCCACGTGGACGCAATGTTGTTATCGAAAAGAGTTGGGGAGCCCCCACAGTCACCAAAGACGGTGTCACCGTTGCAAAAGAAGTCGAAGTCGAAAACAAACTGCAAAACATGGGTGCTCAGATGATGAAAGAAGTCGCTTCAAAGACTTCTGATATCGCTGGTGATGGCACCACAACCGCCACCGTGCTTGCACAAGCGATCTTTGCTGAGGGTGCCAAGTTGGTCGCCGCTGGCGTCAACCCAATGGACTTGAAGCGCGGGATTGATACTGCTGTTGCTTCCGTTGTTGAGCAACTCAAGGACATGTCTGTGCAAACCAAGGGCAAAAAAGACATTGCCCAGGTCGGTACCATTTCGGCGAATGGTGACAAAACCATCGGCGATATGATCGCTGAAGCGATGGAAAAAGTCGGCAAAGAGGGCGTTATCACAGTCGAGGAAGCCAAAACGCTCGAGAGCGAACTCGCCGTCGTCGAAGGAATGCAATTCGATCGCGGCTATCTGTCTCCGTACTTTGTGACCGATAGCGAGCGAATGGAATGCGTCCTAGCCGACCCTTACATTCTCATCCACGAGAAGAAAATCTCGAGCATGAAGGACTTGCTGCCGGTTCTTGAGCAGGTTGCCAAATCGAGCCGTCCACTGCTGATCATTGCTGAGGACATCGATGGAGAGGCACTTGCGACGCTCGTCGTCAACAAGCTCCGCGGAACACTCAACGTATCGGCAGTCAAAGCTCCTGGATTCGGAGATCGCCGCAAAGCAATGCTTACGGACATCGCCGTTCTTACCGGTGGTGAAGCAATCACTGAAGATCTCGGTCTTAAGCTTGAAAATGTGACTCTTAGCGATTTGGGAACTGCAAAACGCGTTGCGATTACCAAAGAGGACACGACCATCGTCGAGGGCGCTGGAACCAAGGATAAGATTGAAGCCCGCGTCAAGCAGATCCGTCGCGAAGTCGATGAGACCACAAGCGACTATGATCGTGAAAAACTGCAAGAACGCCTTGCGAAGCTTGTCGGTGGTGTTGCCGTGATTAAAGTTGGCGCCGCTACTGAAGTGGAAATGAAAGAAAAGAAAGCCCGCGTTGAGGATGCAATGAACGCAACGCGCGCCGCTGTCGAAGAGGGGATCGTCCCCGGGGGTGGTGTCGCCGCGATTCGCTGCGTTCCTGCTCTTGATAAGCTCACCTTCGATGATGATCGCCGCTTTGGTGTCAATATCATCCGCCGTGCGCTGGAAGAACCACTTCGCCAAATCGCTACCAACGCAGGCGTAGAGGGATCGATTGTCGCCTCGAAGGTCCGTGAGAGCGAAGGATCCTTTGGCTTCAATGCTGCGACGCTTGAGTATGAGAACCTCGTCGACGCCGGCGTAATCGACCCGACCAAAGTCGTGCGATCTGCACTTCAGAACGCTGCGTCTGTTGCAGGGCTCATGCTCACGACCGAGGCTTTGGTCGCTGAGAAACCCAAAAAAGAGGAAGATGCTCCTGCAGCAGCTCCTGGCGCTGGCGGCATGGGCGGCATGGGTGGCATGGGCGGTATGGGCGGTATGGGCGGTTTCTAAAACGCTCTCCATACAATCTCTGCTTCAAACCTTACCCTCCCCCACTCGGGGGAGGGTTTTTTGTTGGATGGACAGCTCTTTATTTCTAAATACTTGGAGGTAGAACGTGTCCTCTATTGATTTCAGAGCTACCCCATAGGAACCTGCCGCAATCCAGACTAAAACCAAACTCGCTAAACAGGTCGTCGCCTATTTTCGCAAGACAGCAAGGGACCTTCCATGGCGACGCACCACGGATGCCTATGCGATTTGGATCTCTGAGATCATGCTACAGCAGACTCGGGTCGCCGCTGTCATTCCCTACTATAAACGCTGGCTAGAGCAGTTCCCCACCGTGTTTGATCTTGCAGATGCCCCAGTCGACGACGTGCTACACGCATGGGCTGGGTTAGGCTATTACTCACGGGCGCGTAACCTACACAAGGGTGCAAAAGAACTCGTCACAAATTACCAGGGGCGGCTTCCTCAGGACTCCCAAACACTGCAGCGATTGCCAGGAATCGGTCGATATACCGCTGGTGCGATCGCATCGGTTGCGTTTGGCAAACGTTCAGCACTTGTCGATGGAAATGTCGCCCGGGTCCTATCGAGGGTCTATGCCATCGGCGATGATATCAAAAAGCCAAACACCGTGAAGCAACTGTGGCAGCTCGCGGATACGTTGGTTCCGTCTCAGGCACCTGGAGACTTTAACCAGGGACTCATGGAATTGGGCGCGCTCGTTTGCACGCCGAGAAACCCAAAATGCAATGACTGCCCAATTACCGATCTGTGTGCCGCATACCAAGCGGGGTACCCAACTCAATTTCCTGTGACCAAACCGCGCATTCCCGCAGACAAGCTTCCCGCCTTGAACCGCGCAGCGGCGTGGATTGAGCGAAACGGCCAACTACTGCTCATGCGGCGGAACCCTACTGGCCTCTACGGAGGACTTTGGGAGTTACCGGCCGCCGCCACGAAGACAAAGCTCATCGGCCAATTACCGATTACGATTACAACTCGGCGCAGCGTCGCTCAGCATCGGCAAATTCTGACCCACCGCCGACTATGCATTAAGGTATGGCAAGCATCTCTGGAAAAGCCCGCGCGCCAAAGTTTGACCGAAACTTTGCAGGACTATGACAAACTCAAATGGCAACGCTTGTCACAATTGGATAAGCTCGCGACCTCGACCGCTACGCAGACCATCATCCGTAAATATTGGGAGTCAGATCAATGGAACAAAACAACGAGGCACTAGCCCTCTTCGAACAAGGCTACGATAAAAATCATTGAAGGCCTGCAGGTCCTTGGATACGCGCCCGAGGGAGATGAAAACTTTACTGGAACCGCAAAGCGAGCTGCCAAGGGGTTTGCTGAACTTGTCTTAGACAAACACCAGGTACAACAGGAAATTGGCAATTTAATGGAAAAGACCTTTCCAGCAAAATACACGGAAATGGTCATCTCCAAACACAATATTGCGTTTGGCATGTGTCCACACCACTTGCTACCGGTTCTCTATCGCATCTCACTGGCCTACATTCCGACCGATAAAGTACTGGGGATCTCCAAGCTGTCACGCCTCGCAACCATGATGGCACGAGCCCCTGTGCTGCAGGAAGAGCTCACCCATAGCCTCGCCGCCCTCCTCTATACAGACCTGGGCAGCGAAGGCTCCGCCGTTTATGTTGAAGGACTTCACATTTGCATGGCTGCCCGCGGAATTGGCGCGCACGAAGCGAGATTGGTGACAAGCGCCGTCCGAGGGGTGTTCCTGGACAACCTGGCTACCCGTCAGGAGTTCATTCGTCTTGTTACAACCGCTCATCCCAACCTGGTATAGACGTTGACTAAGAGAGCGAGACTCCCTTCGACTAGTTTAAGTTGTTTTACTCGCCGGCAGTTGATGGTTGACAACTACATTGCCATACATTACATAGTCATCACTGATGAGAGTTCATCCGCCTAACATCTCGTTCTCCTTTGAGGAGTTGCGTCAACTCGCCCAGTCATTTGAACTCACACGCCATCCCGACACTCTTGGTCCCGTCGAGCGGGCCTCGTTATTGTCGGCTGCGTCTCGACTTGGAACCACGGCAATTCCGATTTGTGTCCGCCAATTAGAAACAACGACAGATTCCGCGTGCTGGGCCACCGATCTACTCATTCATCTCGCGACCACAGGACTTCACGCCGAAGTCACGGGCGCCATTCGGCATCGGCTGGGCCTTGGAGATCTCATTCGCGACCCACCGCCAACGATTGCTATCCATCGCTGCAAAACTGGCGCCAATCGGCGAATCTTCCACTTGGCACCAAGTCGCCAGTGAACACACCCTCGGGATGCTCGCGACGAATCTCACCTCTCCCAAGCAAACCGCCTACATTGCGGACATCCTCGCAACCAAGGTTTGCGCGAGCGAGCTGCAGCGACTGTTCGAGACTCTCGTCTCTGTGCAACCCGCGCAGGCAATACGACTGCTGGAAACTCTGCTGGCCCGACAAGATATCGACGACATCACCAATCGTAAACTTGCCGCCCTGTACGCCACAGTTTGTCCCGACGAGCGCCCCCCAAATGCGTCCTCGCCAAAAACGACCACGCTCTTTGGCTCGAGAAACGACGATCGGAGTGTGCTTGTTGCGTATCAACGAAACCGACGTGGCCAGCAAAACCGATGGCGAGCGCTTTGCTGTCTCATTGACAGTGCCGGACACGTCACCGAAGCCTTGTTTAGCGATGACTTCTCCGAAAACGGAATCGATTGCTACATTGTCCAGCCACTCGAAAGCGTAGATTATAGGTTTCAACCCATTGCAAACAAGATTGCAAACCGGCGCCTAGAGCGAGCCGTGCAATCCACAATTGCTGCCGACAAACCGGTGCCGCGCGCTTTCTACGCTGGACACGATTTGTTTCGGGTGCCGTTGCCTGCTCCGCAGGGAACGCTACAAAAACGTTTCACCTGTCACGATGAAGATCTCCAGTCCCCTTTCCTGATACGTGCGATTACCTTGCTCGCCCAAGCTGACTGGGACCGCGCCTACCCACTCCTAAAACGCTACGCACACAACTGCCCCAAGGATTCCTCAGGATTCACACACCTGGGCCTGTGTCAGCTAAAACGGGGGCATCTTCATGATGCTTACAAGCAACTGCGACGCGCGGCGGACTTGAACCCAGCTGACCCGCTTGTGCATTGGAATATTGCGGCAACGCTACACAAGGATGGAAACTTAGGCGGCTGCTATCTCTCTCTGCAAAGATACACCAAGCATTATGACACGAGCGAAGGGGCGCGACAGCGAGAGGATATCGCAGAACAATTTATCCTTGACTTTGAACAACTCGCATCAGTCGAATATCCACAAGCAGCTGTTTCAGACGTCGCTCGAGCTGAAAACGGGTATCACCGAGCACGGAGCCATCAAAACAATCACCGATTTCAGCGCGCGATTGCAATACTACGAAAAGTCGTTCAAATCGCTCCCTTTCATCATCCCTCTTGGGGTTTCCTCGGCTCTGTTCTGGTGTCTGCCAACCGACCAGACGAGGCCAAACCCATTCTGGAACGCGCGCTCGTGCTGAAACCCGGCTTCCCCACTGCGATGCGCGCCCTCAATCAACTGTAACTCCATCGCCGTGTTCACTTAGGGTCTGAGCATAAATAACCTGCGTATTTGGGCGCTGATCCATCCCGCTGGGGATCGTTGCTCGTTAGTCACGTAGAACAACTATGCTCCCTCCTCGCGCCTTCCCCACCGGGCGCCCCAACGCCCAAATCGACCAACTTATTTTTGCTCAGACCCTACTGGAAGCGAGACAATAAAACGAGCCCCTCCTGTAGAGACGTTTTCTACCCGAATCGCACCGCCATGATCGGAAATAATCCGGTGGACGATTGCTAGCCCTAGGCCAGTCCCGCTTCCCGCATGCTTTGTCGTAAAGTACGGTGTAAATAGCTTATTCATTACCTTATCGGACAGTCCTGGTCCATTATCGGTTACAATCAATTTTACCACATTGCCGTCGTATCGAGACGCGACTGCAATGCTCCCGCCTGTTTTCTCCTCGGCAGAAATCGCCTCGCGAGCATTCTCAAGCAAGTTTAATATCACCTGCGTGAGCTGGTCACGATCTGCAAAAATCGTCGGCAAATCTTCAGCGAGATCTTGCTCAATAGGAATCGTTTCCTTATATAGCGACAAAGAGCTGGCAATTACCGAGTTGATTTCACATGGGGCTTTCTTGGGCTTTGGAGATCTGGCAAATTCAGAAAATTCGCTGACGATGCGCTTCAAACGCGATGTTTCTTCAAGGATCGTCGTAGTCGATTCTTCGAATATTTCTGCGAAAGAAGGATGACTACGCGCCCAAGTTTTTCGCATCGTATCCACGGACATGCGGATCGGTGTCAGCGGATTCTTAATCTCGTGAGCGAGACGCCGCGCGATCTCTTGCCACGCAGCAATGCGCTCTGCAATCACGAGTTTCTCTTTGGATGCGCGAAGGTCTCTCATCATTCGGTTGAGAGCTTTTGCCACTTGACCAATCTCATCCTTGGTCCGAATCACAATACGATGGTCCAAATCCCCCCGCGCCGCTGCGTCTGCTCCAGAGGTCAGCTTGTCCAAATTTCTCGTCATTCTTCGCGCGACAACAATCCCCAACAGCAACATCAAAAACAGTGCAACTCCTGCCAGAGCAATGGATCCATGAGTCACCTCATCGAGAAGCATCTGAAGCTCACGGTCCGAAATTCGCGTCTCGATCCAGGCGACCGGTTTTTCGTTCTTTCCGGGTAAGGGATAGCGAGCCGAGGCTTGATCTTTGGGCCATCGTGATTTGGCTGCAGACGTAGCGTTGCCTGCTGTGTCGACAATACGAACGCCGACTTTTCCAATGAGACGAATCTGGTCGATGAGCTCTGGACCTATCCGTTGGCCGCCAATCACCGTTAAACGATGTTGACCTTCACGAACAGTTCGTGCAGACATCGCAACAAGAATCTGGACGACCTCATTGTTTTCGATAATGGCTTCGTAACCATAGAAGACTTTTGCCCGAGGTGTTTTCGCCTCGTTTCGCGGTTTTCCACGCGCAGGACGATAGTGTGGGGCGGCCAATACCGTATACTTGCCATCCAACACATACAGGACATCAAGCCCCCACCCCGCCATGAGGGGGCCGCCACGTTCACGAATCCCTCGGCGTATGTCCGGAGTTACTTCCCCATCCGATTTCTCCAACTCCAGCAATAGGCCGCCAACAAAATCATGACGGCGATTCGCCAGTGCTTTTGTCGCTTGCAACACCCGTTTTTCTACTGCCGCAAGAGCACGGCTAGGCGCCTGTTTCGCAGCGCGCTCGAGCGCAGCAAAATCATCTACGTAGCTACTTGAAACAATCTCTCGTGTGACTAACGCAGCCGCAGCAATTGGCACCAAAGCAGCCAATGCAAACCAAAGCACAAATCTGCCCCGCAAACGCACAGAACTTACATCGCCTCGAGTGCGCTGTCTGATGGTTGACCGGTAGCCTTCAAAAAGAATAAGTCGGGAAGGGTTGGCAACGCGGTATCTGAAAATCCTGTTCCGCCGATAGACTTACGGTAATGGATCCGGAACGATCTATGAAACAGGGGCAATAGTGGTACTCGCTGCAAAAACATCTTGCGCGCTCGCCTTGCGCTCAGCCGGTTGCGACGCAATATTCGCTCGGGCCACGAGTCTCTCCCGGCCGCAAACGCTGCTGCAGTCGCCAAAGCTGGTGAAGTAAAGCGATTTACGAGCTGTCCAATATACAAATCGCAGGCACCAGTGGCAACGCGCTGAGCAAAGATCGGTGCACTCAAAGCGGTAATCCGACCACTCAAACCGAGACGAAATAGGGCAGCAACGACGTTCTCGGCAACTTCACGATCTTCTGGGCGTGTCGCATCAATAATTACCTCCAGCCGACTGTCTTGTGATCCCATTAGGCTGACTTTCAAAAGTGGCTGTTTCTTCATCGCCGAGCGCAGTAAGGTTCTAGCCGCTTCGTTTTGCTGCCTTAGATCTTTGCGCGCACTCGCAGCACCCCCGATTTGTCGTGGTGCAGGGAAAAGTGTCGGCATGATCTGCGCGCCAATTCCGGCGTTGCGCAACCCAGTACGTCCGATGGCCAGAGAGAGTGCTCGCCGGAACTCTTTTGACACGTATACAATCGGATTCACGTTGCCAAATCCCACATATACAAGCAAGGTAGCAGGTCCATTTGCCGTCGCTGTCGGATACTTTGGCTGATGACCGACAAACGCACGCTGTCCTCGAGAAGACAAGTGTGTATGACCTGCCTCATACTGCCGTGCCTCGGCGCGAAAGTTCTCATACCAACGCAATACTAACGATTCTACATAAGGGCGACCACCAAAATGTGTCGCCGCCCGAAGGCGAATCTTCCGCCCCACACGGTCGTAGGACTTCAGCTGAAACGGCCCCGTCCCGTTTAGCTTCCAGCCTTTTGGCGGCCTACCACGCAAGGTAATTGAAGTCGCGGGAACCGACAATAACTCCGCAAGTTCGGGGGTTGGCCTCCGCAGGCGCAAGACAATCTGTTGATCTCGAGACCGAACCGATCGTACCGACGCGAGTAGCCATGGGTGTGACCGCTTTGCCCGCCGCAACGATAGCACTACATCTCGAGGCGAAACGAATCGACCGCTATGAAATGGCACTCGGTGCGGCAAGGCAATGACAGCCTCTCTCTTGTCCTGTGAAACTACGGGGAGCGCCATTGCAAGATGCGGCTGGATCTCCCCGTCCGAACCACGCTGAAACAGCGTGTCAAATACAAGCGTAACAATCGCAACCTCCGCCAAACTGGTTGCACGAACAGGATCTCCGCTAACCGGTTCGCTCAAGAGCGACGTTACAATTTCTCCTCCGTAGGGTCGACGCTTCTCTGCATATCCCTCGTGCGCAAACGCGAAGGCAGCCAACCCCAAAACAACAAGCAGAGACAGGATGGTCTTCCGCCAACGAATTACTCGTTGAGTTGCCATAGTTCGATTTTGTTCCGTTTTTTGGTCCGAGTCGCGACAACAACATCCCGATCACCATCTTGGTCGATATCGGTGACGGCAATATCAACGACGCCATGGGTGAACACTTCTTTGTATAGCAACCTTGGCTTGTCATCGCTAAGAGACACAACATAAATACGATCCGAGACGCCCGGTGGGGCATCTGAAGAGTAGACGAGCTCAAGGTTGCCATCGTTGTTGACGTCCGTTACCTGAAAAGCCGTCCCGACGCGACGAACTGTCTGCTCCGTATACGAATTCCCCTTGCAGCTATCGTCCGGCTCTCTGCACAGTATTGTATCCCGAATCCGCAGCGTCCCATCCAACTCTAAAACCGCTGCTACATGTCGTGGCCTCCCGCTCGGATCCACCAATCCCTCAGTACAGCGCAAATGATAAAAATAGCGTGGGGTCCGGGGCAGTAACTTGCGCTCTGTCTCAACGGTTTTTGCTGCAAAGTAGTTCCTTCCCAATACGAGTTTAGCACTGGCGCCGGCGCACAGAGGAAAAATGTCCTCCCCTTCGGCCACAGAAAGCTCCTGTTTCCACGAGATTGCCACGCTCTTTGCATAGCGGCTAGAGCGCACCGCAACCCACGACTTCCTCTCACCATTTTTCCGATACACAACAACAGTGCCAATCGGATACCTTGGCCGAAATTCCGCAGCGCCAACGCTAAGTGGAATCTCGTGCCTGGTCACGACCGGGCCACCACGAAGTGCTACAATAGAAGCGCTCGTTAGGCCGACAAAATCTTGTTTTCCGTCGTCATCAAGATCCGTCACAGCGAGGGCCAACAATGGGGCAGCGAGCTCAATCGAATGAATTTTGCGTGGCATCCACCGTACCACGACCGGGACCGGCGGGAGCGATGCAGCGAGGTCTTCGCTCGCCTGACGTAAGTCGGCACCAACCCGGTTCCATATGTGCTCGAGCCACTGCCATGACCGGCTCGGAGAGTCCTCAACCTGGGGAGAGTCCTCAACCTGGGGAGAGTCCTCAACCTGGGGCGGGTCAGCGATCACTCGAGGCGTGAAACACAAGCTCCCCAGCGCAACGCCGAGGGCTACGAACCGCCTATTGGCTTGATAAGCACTCACGGAGTTGGGGGCGGTACCGGCGCAGGGGCAGGTGTCTTGGTCGGGGGCGATGGTGCGGACGCAGGGGCACGTTTCTTTGTCGGGGGCGGTGGTGCGGACGCAGGGGCATGTTTCTTCGTCGGGGGCGGTGGTGCTGGTGTCTCAGTTGGCGATTCTTGCTTGGGCGCAGCCTTCTCGGTCGGGTTTGGGGGTACTGGCTGTCCTAGCTCATCCTCGTCGTCATCATACTGACCTAGTACAAACGATTCGACATCGACTTCGCCTGGCGCGGGGGCTGTATCCTTGGGGACGCTACCTGCGATGAACACTTCCGAATAAGAATCGCCTGGCTTTGCTGTATCGGGCGCCAAGAGCCCAGTTTTCTTATCGATCGTCGCGACCTCAACACCAGCTGGTTGTACGAAGGTCCCGCCGGCATTTTTCATGCCCTTGATGATTTCGACAAATATGGGCAACGCCGTCTTTCCGCCACTCTCACCACGTCCTAGAGGAGAATGATCGTCAAAACCAACCCACACCCCAACCGCGTAACGCGATGTCAATCCGACGAACCAAGCATCACGGGACTGATTGCTCGTCCCCGTCTTGCCAACAACCGGGACCGATAGGGATGCTGCCTTTGTTGCAGTACCCTCCGTAACCACCGACCTCATCATATTTACGACAATATATGCGACCTCCGGTCGCAATGCGGTTTGTGGCGACGCCTCCGGCAATTTTTCGTCATTGACGGAAATGATCATCTTGGGTGGAAGAAACACTCCCCCAGCTGCAAAAGTCGCAAACGCGTTAGTCAGCTCTAAAGGTGTCACCTCACCGGAGCCCAAAGCTAACGACAAGGTCTTGGGCAAAGTGGATGTGACTCCCATCCCCTGCGCGAGACCCGAAACGCGCTCAGGACCAATATCATGCATGACCCGGATCGCCACCGTATTGATGGATTTGGCAAGCGCCTGCCGCAGACGAATCGGGCCCAAAAATGCACCACGTTTGTAGTTCTGGGGTTTCCACAGATCGTACACCTCCGGTGCATCGTTCACGATCGTCGCTGGCGTGAAGTCCCCACTGTCAATCGCTGCTGCATAGACAAAGGGCTTAAACGATGACCCGGGTTGGCGCTTGGCCATCATCGCGCGATTAAAATCACCTGTGCGCAACTGATACCCGCCAATCATTGCAGTCACTTCTCTGGTCATTACGTCCACAATCACAACAGCGCCCTGGGGACCTGGTGCAAGCTCGACGCTCGGCAGTGCCTCTCGCGTCTTGTCGGACTCTTGCGGCGTCTTTGTCCCCATGACAACACGAACAACGTCGCCAACAGCGAAAAGGTTGCTCGCCGATTTGCCATCAGGATTATAGCGTTTTTCTGGAAGTGAACAGGTGGCGATATATTTGCCCAGGTCGACAAGCAGATGTCCAGGCTTATCGTGTACCTCAGTGACAACGGCTTCGTATCTTTTCCCTGGTTGAATCCCAGACTTCCCCCGTTTGCGAGCCAGCTTTGCGACCGCAAGCGGAATCGTATCTACGCTCACCTTACGGTGTGCGCGTCCGTACTTTTGTCGCTTATCCACCGCCTGCAAACCACGACGGAGTGCACGAGTCGCTAGCGTTTGCGTGCGCATATCTAGAGAAGTCGTGACCCGAGCGCCGACTTTATCTAGCTTCTCGCCAAGTTCGGCTTCGAGATATTTGCGTCCAAGGGAAACCCACTCCGGCGCCTTTCCACGCTCAGAATCCGATTTCCCGTCGACGACACGAATCGGCCTGTCGATCCACTTGCGCGCATCTTCAGTTGAAATATAACCGTTGGCCGCCATGCGCTCTAAGACATAGGTCTGTCGCAATTTTGCTCGCTTCTTGTTCGCAGGCTTCTTGGGTGAAATATTTTCGGGTCCCTGCGGAAGTCCACCGAGCAGTGCCGCCTCACCAAGATTGACGTCACCTACGTCCTTGCCAAAATAGAATCGTGCAGCTTCCTGGACGCCATAGCGATTGTGTCCAAAATAGATTTGGTTCAGATACAACACCATAATCTCTTCTTTGGATAGCTCTCGCTCAATCCGGCGCGTCAAGACGATTTCTTTTACTTTGCGCTTGAATGTCCGTTCGTTGGATAAGAAAACGTTTTTGACCACCTGCTGGGTAATCGTGGAAGCACCCTGTTTGGTACGACCGGCCATCACGTTGGCGAGCAACGCCCGCACCATTCCCAAATAATCCAACCCTTCGTGTTGCCAAAACCGAGCATCCTCGGCAGATACGACGGCATCAACGACAAATTTAGGGATCTTGTCATAGGAAACAAACGTGCGTCTCTCATCAAAAATCTCCCCCACGACCGTACCGTCTTTCGCGAGCACGCGACTCACCTGTTTGGGCTGAAAGTCTTTGATAGATGCCACCCGCAGACGTGGATCGCGGCCATAATTCCAAAATAGCAGCGCAATCACGGTTGCGCCCACGGCCGCGCCGACAAGAGCAATCAGCGTACCCCATTTTGCGATTGTCCAAAGGACCCTCATCGGGGTTCGCGGCCGAGACGTCACCTGCCTTTTGACACGATGATTGCCCCGGCCCTTCGGTTTTCTCTTTGGCGAGCGGCTCATATCCTACCTATGACTAGCAAATCCTGGTCCGCCCCTCTGTTATCGGCTCAATAGGCAAACAAGCCGCGTTTCTAGGGGGGGTTGGGTCATCATCTCCACACTACTGTGTACCCGAAGACACAGATCGGGCAAGAATTTCGGCGGCGGAGCGCACCGACTGAACATACCATTTCGCCCGTAGAAGGCCCTGCTCGTCCTCTGTGAGATCTCCTTGGCTTTGCAACAAACAGCGACGCCGAGCTGTAAGTACCTGAAGTGCAATCGCGACCGAAACCGAGACGTTGAAACTCTGACTGAATCCATACATCGGGATCGAAACCTGTTTGTGACACTGCTCTAATGCTTCGGTGCTTAGTCCCTCATGCTCGTTGCCAAAAGCGACAGCAAACGGCTGCGAAACATCGACATCCTCAATCGTTTGCCGCGCACCAGGAACCAATCCGTAAATGGGGATTCCAGAGAGTGCCACCGAACAGTCTGCGAAACGCGCATGGCGATTGACCGACAACCACTTCTCGCAACCAATACTCACTTTTTTTGAGTAGCAAAAAGAGGAGTCAGAGACGATATGAATCGAACCGAGCCCCAGTGCCTCCGCAGAGCGAAATACAGCGGCGCCATTGTGTGGATCGTGAAGATTCTCAAGAACCACCGCGATACTGGCTAAACGAGCCTGCAGGACCTCTTCAATGCGCGCCTGGCGCTGGCGCGAAACAAAAGGCTCAAGTACGCCTAACACGTGATCAACACCAAAGCTGTCGATCACTTGCTCTGGAGACACATTTTCCCCAAGTCTCCCGAGCGGACTAGCCCGGAAACATTACGCTCTGCGCACGCCCTCACCAAAGCTCTTGTTCCCACACAAAAATTTTCAATCTGGCAAATACAACCAGTATTCCCTGCAATTGAAAATCTCCGTGTGAAAACAATTCCTTCGGCGATCTTCGCACGCATCCGTGATGTTTCCGGGCTAGCGGTGAACATTCCGGCGTACAACCCACCGAGTAAACAGCGCCATGACAATAAGAACGCCAAGTCCAGTAAGCATGTGACCGTATCGATAGGAGTTCCCCTCGGTTGGGACATCAGAGGTCCAAAAACCCGACCCTTTATTTTGCCGATAGGAGCTCGCCGACTTGATAGAAGCGCCACGGATCTCCGCCGGCGTTGTATTTGCCTCGGCAATTGCCGACGCGCAGGTGATTCTGTCAAACAGACCGCTTGCTGGCGCCAGCAGCATTACAAATATCACGGCCAAAACCGTCCTCACTCTCCAGTACATAATGGCGCCCAATGTAGCACGATTTTCAGACCGTACAGTGGGCGACTAGAAACCAGTGGGCGACTAAAAACAACATTCAGTAAACACCTGGAGTAAGCGCTCGTAAATACTCTGCCAAGTATTCACCACCCGGCTCAAATGGACAGGGTGATGCCCCAATATCGGCACATTATCCAGTCTGTTTGACACCAGCCACCTAGTTTGGGGTAACTTGTGCGTCAGTGTCAGAATCGCCTGAATCCGCGCCTCCGCTGTCCCAGCGGATCAAGACCTTGCTCAGCGAGTATGGGCCCATCGCCCTCGGCGTTTACCTGGTCTTATTCGTCTTGGTGTATTTGGGCTTTTTGCTCGCAATACTATTTGGACTTGATGTGGGCGAGTCGACGACCGGAAAAGCTGGCGCAACCGTTGCCGCTTGGGTGGCTACCAAAGTAACCCAACCAATCCGTATTGGAGGTGCGCTGTTTCTCACACCGATTGTCGCCAAAGTACTTGGAACCAAACGCAAGGCCCCATAGGCGTTGTGACCCAATATTTACGCTGGGGAAGAAATAGGAAAATCGCAGCGTACTATTTTTGACACACTTGAAGAAACCGACGTTACACGAACGAAGGCTTATCACAATGAAACCGATTTCAAGAGCGATACTCCTAGGACTTGCGATCACAGCAACACTGGGGTGTGGCGAGCTTGTCGAGGATGACCCCGATGCGGCTATCATAGATAATACGGACGATACCGACAAAGCTCCCTTGTCCGCTAAGGTTTCCATCCCTGAAGGGGCAGCAATCCCGGGATGCGAGACCACTGATGAATGTTACCTCCCCGCGATCGTAGAGGTCCGCGTCGGCGGTGAGGTCACTTGGTCAAACAATGATACCGCAGCCCACACGATAACCCACGGAACACCTTCGGAGGGTCTGCTAGGCGAGTTTGATAGCGGCCTCGTCCTCGATGGCGAAGCTGTCTATGCCTATACCTTCGACACCGCAGGTGAGTTTCCGTATTATTGCCAGGTGCATCCTTGGATGGAGGGAACCATCAAAGTTAAAGAATAGCCCCTGCCCCAAGATCCGATGCAACCGACCCCTTGAAAAGGGATGCTGAGTCAATCCCGCGTTTGTAAACCTTGTAAGGTGTACAACGATATCTTGAATTTGATTCAAAAAATCCCTTGCAAGTTTGTAGGCGTATATCACAGTTAAGACTGTGATGCTTCGCTGTCCTAAATGTACAAGAGAACTGTTGCCGCTGTTTACCTCCTGCATCTGTCAGCACTGCGAAAATGATCCGGGAGCGGGCAGGTACAGGGGGTTTATCGTTTATCAACCTCACAGAGTTGGAACCTGCGATCCATTCCTCATTTTCCCCTCTCCGTTTGATGCTGCTCTTTGGCGAGATTCAAACAATCTTCAGTCATATGAAATCCGCGAAGTCCATTGCGAACACGAAATTCCATGGCGCGAGAGCGTAGGTTCGCTCAAAAATATTAGGACCTCCAAGAATGTGTTTGCCATTTACCCGGACCATCGGTTTCCACCGGGCCCCAACCGGGCCTACTTGGCACCGCCCGATCAGGAATCAACGACCGTACCGCGGCTAAAACTATCTGATTTCCCCGCTGATTTCCCTGGATAAAGCGCTAGCGCGAGGAACGCGCGGATTGATAGCATCCGATGCAGCCCCGGGAATCCTGAGCCCCCTACTGTCCCTCACGGTGCTTCGTCACTGGTTCCGTTACTTGTGCCTGTTCCTGTTTGCGTATTTTCGTCATTACTACGGGGACTACGAATTGATCGAGACTACCATCCTCGCGGAGTAACTCCAGCGTGACCAATCCGGTGGTTCTTGATGGGGTTAGCGCGTAACCTATTGTTCCGTCATCATTGTTTGTGACATCAACACCTACGGCCGTTTTGAATGTCACTGTCTTTACTTGCGTGCCGATGGCGTAGTCCTGTGGTGTAAATACACCGGGATTGCCCAGTGGCCGGATGAAATGTGTCTGATTTAGAGCTGCCTTCGCCACTCCCAACAGTGTCACTGTCTGGCCACTATTGAGCACAATGATCGCGCCATTGGGATCATCAACGATCTCTTCAAAAAACAAAGAAAAGTCAGCCGTCTCACCAAAATCAAACAATACAATCTTTTCGCCACTACTCACGTCAAAATCAGAGATGATATCCTGATGCCCAGGTTCGCGTTCGATGACAAACGTGTCAACGCCTTCATTTCCAGTCAACACATCATTCCCGATACCACCGGACAAAATGTCCTCGCCGGGGCCTCCGTCTAGCTGGTCGTCGCCCTCCCGGCCTTCGAGGCGGTCGTCGCCGGGACCACCAAGCAAAACATCACCGAGTCTGGTTGCAGATCCTAGATCTGCAACGATCATGCTCACCGTCAAAATCGCCGCCTCACCTTTTTTGTCCATCGCGATTACGTTGACCTTGGTTTCCCCTTTGGCTTCAGCTGTCGGTGTCGCCGTGACCTCATTCGTAGACGGATGAAACACGAGCCAATCTGGCCACTCACCGGCAACCACAACCGAGAGACGATCGCCATCGGCATCATGCACCTCGGGCAAATTCCATGTTGTTGTCTCGCCTACGATGAGTTTTTGCGGAGCCAGGGTTCCCATCCACTCGGGTGCATCGTTGGCAGGCTGAATCTCGACAACGACGGTTGCCTGCGATTCGTTTCCCGCGCTATCAGTGACGCGGTACTGAAAATAATCCGTTCCGTGATAGTGCGCAGCCGGAACATAGTCATACGTGTTGCCATCACCATTGTCGACAAGCTCGCCGTGTGTCGGTTGCTCGACAATCCCGGCAAACTGGGGGATCCCGTCTTCGGCGTCGGTATCATTTGCCGTTAAAGCGACGATATCAATCGTTGCCACCTGATCCTCAACAAGCACGACCCTGTCGTCAATTGCCTTCGGTTTTTGATCGGCATAGGAGATAATTCCCGAAAGCGCTTCTAGGTTAACGGTGTCGCCAAGAATACTAACCGGGTACACGCGTCCGTTGTGCTCGATGCGAGCGTGAACAACACCATTGGCTGCGGACTCCAATGCAACAGAACTACCATTGAGCTGAAAATCGGCAAACGCAGTCGTATCGATCGTATCCTCGGTCATATCAAAGTCAACAATCAAGCTCCGGGGGGTAAACGTTGACCAGAAGCCGTCACCGATATCATCCTCAGCGATCGAATACATCTCCTCACTCACTACGAAAGTGTCACGCCCTGGTCCGCCCCAATACACATCTTCGCCCTGCCCCAAATAGATCTGATCATCACCCTCTCCACCATGAACACGGTCATTGCCCGTGCCACCGACCAAAACATCATTGCCCGCATCGCCAGCAATCACGTCGTTCCCCGGTCCACCTCGGAGGGTCTTTGCGTCAATTCCGTCGATGATGAGATCGTCACCGCCCTGACCATAATAAAACTGACCCGTTTTCGTGATCGTGTTTGGATCAAAGGCGAAAAGGCTGGTCCCATCGCCTTCTGGCTTCGGTTTCGTCACGTAGTAGAGGCCATTGCCGTAGGCCACTCCAAGGTTCTCCACCTGGCCAAGCAAGGTAGCCTCTATTTCGCCAACAATCTGCTGTTCGGGACCATTGATAATAATATCGTGAGCATTCGCTGGGGACGGGCTCTCTGTGTTGACAAACGCGACTTCGGTGAGCGGATCTACGCTCGCCAGTATTCGCACATTGTCGGGCGAAAATGCATCCACCGATACGCCGTTTAACTGGATGACTTGTTGTTTGGCGGTAATCTCGACATTGTCACCGATTTGAATCAAATCGAGCTCGGCAAACGTCAATCCGCCAAATCCACTCAAGACAAGCAAGTCACGGTCACCCGGCACCAAGTGAAAGTCGACAATGGTGTCGCGGCTACCGTCATGGCGGATGACAAACACGTCATCACCGCCGTTGCCAGTCAACGTATCATCACCATCATTGCCCAAAAGCAGGTTCGCTACTTCGTTCCCCTCAATGGTGTCGTTGCCATCGCCACCAATTGCATGGTCGATAATTGTACCTGCGGAGATGGTCACCGGTTGATTGGCGATTTGACTCGCAATCCCGGGATTCAGGTTGAGTGCACTATCGCTTGTAACCGCTGCGGCGTTCAATGTATCGCCACCGCCATTTTCGTCGCTAATAACACGGCGCCCGAGGTCATCGCTAAGCTCAGTCCGCTGGCCAAACTCGTCGGTAAAAACATAGATATCATCGTTGGACACCGCTGCCTCGACGTCATCTTGGTGATGACTCGAGGCCCCAGCGCGGCGCAGCTGAAGAACCCAACGGACAACGTGACCAATTTCGTCATTGTTGTTTTGATCGGTCACAACAAGGGTCCACTGGCCATTGGCTTGCTCCCCCCAACTGCGGAGGGTCGAAAAACGAAACCGATATGGCTCCTCGGAACTCCCCAACGGTCCATCGCCGCTGTCTTCGATGTCCGTGGTCCCCGGTTTCTTGCCGGGACGGTTAACGAGCAAACTCTCGGTTCCGGCCGGTGAGATCAATTTGATTTCCCAATCGCCAACATTCGGATGGAAAAAATCGATTTCAACCGCTGCTTGCTCAATCGTTTCATTGGCACCAAGGCCAGTCATATCGATGGTAGACCGCAACGCAACTCCTTCGTCGGAGACATTTTGATTGACCTCCTTCGGTTCTGTAACGGCGATATCTCCTGACCGCCGCTGCTTCGTCCAGCTTTGCGCGAGATTGACCGCGGCGAGTGCATCGACGTGACCGGCGCCATAGTGATAGCTAAAATGCAAACCTCCACCGTTCCACGTCCGGGCTCCATTCGTCACCCAATCGACCCCGGGTTCGTCGATGTACCGCGCGGTCATCATCAGGATTTCTTGAACATCCCGAATGCCAAGCTGGGGGTTTGCCTCAAGCATCAGACTGACAATTCCACTCACCGCGGGCGCCGCAAATGAGGTCCCATATAGCTCCTCGACCTCCTCGTTAAACACCCGTCCTTGACTATTCTCAAACGTGCGCGATGCAGTGACAATATTCGTGCTCGGCGCGGCAACCATTACGCTTGCCCCGCGGGTTGAAAATTGGTCCTGAAAGATCTCCTTCGCTGCGAGATCGGTATCCTTGCGAACCCCTGCGACCGTAATCACATGGGCAGAGTTGGTCAAAAGAGAGTAGTTCGCATCACTACCCCTTGCAAAATTGTTCCCCACTGCAAACACCATCAACGTCCCCAGCCCACCGCGGCCATTGGTTGCGGCATCGTCGATGGGGTCGAGTGCGGCGAACCCCGAAAAGTGTTCGGTGACATTCCAGCTGTTGTTGACCACATCATAGTGAACATACTCGGCAAGGCGGCTTAAGTCCGCATCACCGATCGCCAGACTCTCGAGGGGCGATAAGTTGAGACCGGATAGCGTGCACTGGGGAGCAACTCCCATCCCAGCGACCCCATTGTTGCGGGCACCGCAAATCGTCGTCGCGACGCGCGTGGCATGGGTCGATATCGGTTCAAACGGAAGTAAGCGATCGAGAAACTCCTGGCTGATATTTGGCACAAGCTCCGCATTGTTTGGATCGAGAACGCCCTCCGCCCTCCGCAACCCAAAACGTGGACTCCATTGCCAAAAAATCCTTTATCATAGACGGGACCGAGATTCATTGCATCGATATGCCATTGCTTGTGCACTTCCGGATCATCAGATTGCTCGGGCGTGCGCAAATAGACGGTCCCTTTCAGCTCAACCGGCGCATCATCGGCGCGGCTTTTGATCACAACGCTCTGGCCAGGGTTCTCCTTAGCGTCTTTGACGCGATAGCGAAAATACATGCTGCCGACAAAATCCCGATCAGGTGTAAACTCCACATCTCCATCGCTGTTGATTTCGGCTGTGCCCCCTTGGAAGTCGGTCAAACTGGCCAAATTTGATCGCATCCAGCTGCAGATTCAATGTCATTGGCAACCAAGTCGGCGGCGCGAATCAAATAGCGGATCGGGTCCCCCGGAATCGGTGTAACGCTATCACTATCGAGCTCAAACACATCATCCACCGGCAAAGGCCCCTGACTACTGTCTGTTTCGCAGTCGAGACGAATGGTATTGATGTTTGAAAAGCTAATCGCCTCAATATTGTGCAAGGTTGCTGATTCAACCACCTTTGCGTCACGAACATCTTTGCGAGTCCGAACGGTATAGTAGCAGCCGCCATTCAGCCGATGAGGCCGAATTTCGTAGTGACTGTAGGGACCCAAAAATTGGGCGCGGTCATCGCCTTCGCCGCCGTCAAGTACATCGTTGCCGCCGCCACTAATGAGAATATCGTTACCCGCTTGACCAAGAAGGATATCGTCGCCCAATCCCACCGTCGATAAGGTCATCGCCCAACCCGCCATCGATCTTGTCTTGATCGCGACCACCGCGAATTACATCATTGCCCCCCGAGCCTGCAATCGTGTCGTGTCCGGTCTCCCCGGCAAGGACATCGGTGGCATTGCCACCGATCCACCCCATCATTGCCTTCCCCTGGGCTAACAACTACGGAACTTTCCTTTGCTGTTCCTTGTTTGGCAACATTGGAAACAAAATCATCACCGCCACCAGCGACAACAACCTCCACTTCGGCTTGACCAACATGGCAAGCAAACATCCTGATCGCCAACTGCTCTCAGCAGATCGAAACCATCGCCCCCGTTGATAGCGTCTGGCCGAACACAGTTATTCACACTCTCATCGACCAAGATATCGTCGCCACCGTGCGCAGAGAGTTTGTCAACTCCGCGACCACCGACAACCCAGTTTGATTGATCATTGCCAGTTGCAATATCGTTGCCAGCTCCACCAATAACATGATTTGTCCCGTTGCTTGCAAATTCATCTGCATTGAGATCGACGGTGCCACCCTCCTGGTCAGTAATCACCGAGATAGAAAAAACCGTCTTCTGAGTGAATCAGGGTGCCAGTATCGTCAAATTTGTGGCCCGACCCGTTGCCAATGAATTCGATTGCGGCCGCATCGTAATTCATATCATCGTTGGTTACATAGTGGCCACGTGCAACCACTCTGTTTCCATCCACAACTTCGCCACCAGTGGGCTTCGCCCGAAGGTCAATATGCTTGATGTTTAGTTTCACCAAGCTGTGAAGTTCACCATCCATCGGTCATCCCATCTTCATTGGCGTCCTGCCAAACGGCAACTTCGTTGAATATCTCAATCCCATCGCTTTGACTAAACACACCATCTCCGTTGGCATCAAGACTTGCCAACGCCTCAAAGCCATTGGCCCATGGTAGTCGCTCACCTTCTTGCCCAACCTCGTTGCGTCCTCCTTTATAGTGCTCGGAGAACATCTCTGTAACATCGGTAATTTCCTGCGTCTCAGGTTGTTTCCAGTTGTGCACCAAGATTCCATCATCCCCGCTCACCCATCCGGTGTCCTCGGCAAAACCATCCTTATCGACGTCAAAATGGACCGAGGCATCAAGAAAGCTCAATAGCTCAATCCCATCGCCGTCTAAGTCAAGCACCAATGGGTCGGTTTCTTTCATACGAAACGAGCCGTTTACGGCTCCCGCCAGATCATCAATGGGTTGGTATCCGCTTGCGCTGTCGATCACATCGAGATCATTGATTGGGTGCTGTCCTCCAACGGTGGGCACTTGCTCGACGTCCCCCGCAGGCTGATTGCCGTCGGTGAGCAGTTCCATTGCCGTGTTGTTCGGGGCGTCATTTCTGGTTCCGTAGCGCCCGGTTATCGTGTGACTGCTGTCTCGCGCGACAACAGGATGATCCCCCCGCCCTAAGTCAGGATCAACTTCCCGCGAATCGGTTGCTTCGCCTTCTAGCGGATGGACATTGAGCTGGAACTGATTGTCGATCTCTATTGATGGTTTCGGGGCCACGTTGATCGTATCGAGCTTGATCTCTAGCTCGCCCCCTTGTTCCTCGGTGAGCGCTCGGAGATCGTCGAGTACAAGGTTTGGATCCAACGGCATTATTCCATCGCTGACGGTCTTAATGATCGTAAGTGGAGCATCTGCCAACGACAGCGCAGCTGTTAGCATATCCGCTCGAATGGGGAGAAATCGCGCTAGGGACACCGTCGTGTGTCGACTCGAGGTTGGCGTGGACAACTGCACCAAAGGCGTCCTGACATAATGACACCGCTCACCACCACGGACGAAACGCCGCCTTCGGACGAAACATTTGGCACCGTGACGTTGATATGGACGGTATCGATCCGGGCAATGTCGGCCGAATCTGCGCCGGGAACTTGCTGCAATTGCGTGTCTACGCCCGCCTGCAGCGTCGTCGCAAAGTCTGCTGCCATCCACGATGGCGGTGGTGCCGACGACTGTTCGGGGCCAAAGGTGATATTGGCGTCTCTCGTGAGCGTAGACAACACTTCGGGCGATACAGGTACCGGTGCTGTATCGGGGGCAAAACTGCCGGTATAGTTGCTGTCAACCCTGATGTCCACGCCACCAGGCAAACCCGGCAAGACACCCGAGGAATCGAGATACAAAGCCTGGTTGACGAGGTCGACGCCGGCTCGTCCCTCCTCGAGGGCGCCCTGGAGTTGCGCCGGATTTCCTCGCAGTGTCTCGGCCGACAGGGTGCGGCCAATCCGGTTTCGATCAGCAGCCGTGAGTTCAGGCAAATGACCAGAAACCGCGTTGCCGATCGCGGAATCGATCGCTGCCTGAGACAGCCCCAGCGCATTGGCGAGCTTATCGACAATGTCCTCGGGCATTGGGTGCAAAGACCGTCCATCGTTTATTTGCTGGCGAATCAACAAAAACGCAGCGGCATCATCGACTTTGCCCTGATCATCGGGGAATAATGCTTCCAACGCTTGGCGAATTTCTGGTTGCAGGGAGGACGTCAGGGTGGAAACGTTGCCATCCACGTCAAGATTGATCTCCCATGTGCCGTCCGGGCGCTGCCACAGCGCTCCGCGTACCCTAACCTCGGTCCCCTCGACCGGAACCCCTTCCACCTCGTGCGGGGGAATTTCTGCTTGGAACACGTGGACTTTCTCAGGAACATCGCCACCAAATCCGCCAAACGGGTCTTCACGGATAGTTTGCGCTTTATCAGCGAGGTCAAAGACATCCGCGTTTTGCCATCCTTCGCCAAACATTCCGTCGTCGGTCTTATAGGGAAGGTCTCCCGCTTGGCCCCAAGTGTCAAACATGCTGCTTCCGAGCTGAGACAAGTCTGGTGGATTCGGATTGCTCTTGAATCCATCCCACAGTGTTTTGCCAAAATTGACGAGACCGTTAAGTGTCTCAGCCGCCTCATACCCTGTTCCGACCAGGATAATCGAAGCAAGCGCCGCTGTGCCCCATGTGGGCGCAGCAAACAGTACCGTTCCAAGCGAACCGAGGGCAATGATTCCGGATACTGTTCCCAGCCCTTCTGGGAATAGATCGACGAATTCCGCTGCCACTTCGGTCCACCAAGGAAGCGCATCCTCGCCTGTGTTCGCATCCTCGCCTGTGTTCGCCTGGTGGACGATTTCTGCTGCCCGTGTCGCGGTGAGCGTTTCGCTCGCTGCTGCTTTGAGCAATTCTTTGACGATCTCTCCGTTTGGGTTTCCGTCCATTTGGATCAGCAGGGCCTCTGCAACTTGAGGCGTCAAAAGTGGCCCAAGAGCCCACAGCCAATGCACGAGCGAAAAAGAAAACGCCTTCCTCCACACTGAGGTCAACTGTTTGGGAACACCAAACTGTTTCTTAAGAAGCCCCTGGGTGTGTATGATGGTCCTATTAAACGCTTCGAGTTCTCCCGAGAGTTTCGTAAGTTTGCTTTTTACCGTCGCAAGCCGACCCCTGTAGAAGTGAACCTCTCCGGCGGCGACCTTATGGGCTGCTCTTGCTCGGTCTATTACACGCGGTGGGGGCAGCATTCTTATCTGCGTTTCCGTCGCCTTGTACCTCGAGATAAATTCATCGACCTTAACCGGTTTTCCATCGATCGAAACGCGACCATCGAAATCGACCAGAAATCCATCTGCATCGATGGCTTTGATTTCGGTTAATCTGCCCTTTAACTGGTCGATGCCGATAGCGTCGGGGTCTTCGAATCTCGCTACTATTTTGTCAAGTTGTGTATTGAGGTCCTGTAGTTTGTCAGTCAGTTGTTTCGACGCGGCGTCGTAGGCCGCAAGTTGCTGTGCAAGTGGTTCAAAATCGGGATGACGCTCTGCAATCTCGACAAGACGTTCTAGTTCTTTCCTGTCAACGATCTTGTCTTCAATCTCCTGCTGAATAATTTTCGTCTGTTCAGAGGCGTGTGCCAAATCTTTGAGTAGAATATCAAAATAGTCCTTTTCTGGGCCGGGTTCAGGAAAAATAGCCTGCTTCGATTTCGGACCAGCAATGGCATTCGCGCTGATAGGGGCAGCCGCTTGGCCAGCACTATCCTCTTGACCGTGGCGAAGCAGAATCTCTGCATAGGCAAGGATTCGCTCCGTAGTACCGGTCTCATTGTCTAACTCCAAAAAAGCGGCCCGATCTGCAGCAGTGAGCCGTGGTGCAGATCGGACATCCGCAAGCAGCTGGCGAAATTCTTCATCGAGTCCGTTGTGGACAAACGCTTCGAACAAAAAATAGCTCTCATCGGCAAACTCGAGGAACTCGATAGGAGAGGTGTCGCCAATAAAGTAGTCCTCAACCACAATTTGTTGGACCCGATCGCCATCCAGATGCAGCATAATCTGCAGGTCTCCGCCGGTTTCATTGGTATTGACGCGATCGAAATCGACCCGAAGAATAAACTGCTCAATGTCGGCAATTTGCTTTAATACCAGCCGATCGTCACCACCGCCATTCGTTTCTGCAACCGTGACAACCGGTTCCGACGTGTCGTCAACAACGTAGATATCGTTGTTCGCACTGGCTGGCTGCATTGCGAACAACGAAACAAAAAAAACTCCACACCAAAACGCCACACGGGGACAGCAGTTACAAATTTGCATCGGGGCAACGTAGCAAAAAGAAATTTGAAATCAATGTTCGAAAACTGACTGTTCGTTCACTCTTGGTCATAGCCGGGGAAAGTATACCCGTCACATCGACCATCATTTCCTAGTTGTCGGGGGTGTATTCGATTGCTGTCTGATACTTAAATGCAAACTGGTACAATCATAGAACAACTCGGACAGGCTTGCCGACCATAATTTCCTCATCATGATTTTTCACAAACCAATCGATGAGAATACACTTCTGCTACCGCATCGCGGTTCATCACTCCCAGTGTTGCATGCTAGAGAGCTGAACACGTAAATTCACTTTCCGACGCTACCCCTCGAAATCGCTGGCTACGTTGTCCTCCTTGACGGGACCCAACCCCGCCCGCCCACGCCCAAATACGGGCGAATCTATGTTGGTTGCGCCTGATTTTCGCCTGGAAACAGACGGTTGCATTGGCAGTGTCCGCCTCGCCAACGATTCCGATCCTTTACCGTCGATAAGCAACTTTACGTGTTCAGCTCTCTAGACCGGTTCAGGATTTCCTCAAGAAACCGGAGAGGCTCAACGTATTGCTCATGGTCATGACAGTAGCACTGCTGATCTACGCCATCGCACAAAAGCGACTACGCGACGCCTTGGTGAAGCAAAACGAGACGATCCCCAATCGACCACAGCGCACTTCGGTACTGGAGAACCGAAAGTTCTGCGGCAAAACAGAGCTCGGATCCTACATCCGTTTTACTCCAGTCTCCTACCGCGAAGTCCGCGCTGATTGATAACATCCAATACGTCCACGGGAATGATCAAACACAAGTGGTGTGGCGAGTGCGACGACATATTCCTCTTCGTTCAAACGCTCACGCTTGTACATGATATCGAGGATGCGCTGAATTTTTCTGTTCGTCCATTCCCATAGCTTTCCGCTACAATACTGTCGGTACCGGCGTTTGGGAGCCGGAAGAATCGACGAAAAAAACGCCGCCTCGACGGGATTTAGATCCCGAGCATGCTTGCCAAAATAGCGACGTGACGCCGCACCGATCCCGTATAAGTTGGGTCCGTATTCGATCGCGTTCACGTAGATTTCGAGGATCCGATTTTTCGTCAAAGTGCTCTCAACATACCAAGTGAGAATTAACTCCTGGAGTTTGCGGGCCATGGTTTTTTCTCGGCTTAGCATCACGTTTTTGACCAGCTGCATCGTGATCGACGACGCCCCAAACTTGAAGCGCCCTGCCTTGAGATTCTTCACCAGGGCTGTGCGAAACTCCTTGCCAATATAGCCCCGATGGCTATAGAAACGCGAATCTTCTGTCGTTCGCAGCGACTTTAGCAAATAGGGCGATACCTCCCACAAAGAGACGTAGTTGGGGTTACTGGGACCGATGGTTAGCGATAGGTCTTTTCCATATGCACCAGGTGCTTGGTGAACAAACGAACCCTTTAGCCGCTCGGCATCAACTCCTTCTGGTGCCTTTTTTACACGGCACCCCCAAATCCCAACATCTCCTTCTAAAACCGTCTTGTCTAGATCAGCCCAATCGACCTCAATTCGAACGTTACTGCGAAAATCTCCAGCCAATTCAAACCCTCGCAAGCGGGGAACGAGTGCACTTGGAATCGCATTGAACACCCGTTGGCAGGGAGTCTTAGGCACCTGCAATCCAAGCATAACCTGCCTCTCCACCCGTGCTTGACCGGTTTCGTGGTTAATCCCCCCAGGCAACCCGACGCTCCCCGAAACCACTGCGTCAACCCCACCAGACGAAAGGGTTGCCGAATGCAGATTGAAACGACGCGTCCTCACATCATAGTCAAGACGAATCTCTTTCCCTTGAAGTGCAAGATCACGAATCGGTTCCGACGCAAGTTTTGGATGAAACATACTGAGCCCAGAAACTTCAAACGCTCCCGATACCTGTCCGCCTGCCGGGTTCACATCGATATTTAGGTCTACATTCATGGCGGTATTGGTGTAGTCCATCAGCACCGTATCCTTCAGAACCCTGTCGAGTTTGTCGAAGGTAAATTTGCTGGCATTGACCCGCACCGATGCCGTTTTTTTCAATGGCTCGATCCACCCCTTTGCACTCCAAAGCGGCGCCCGAATCCCCCCATAACTACCGCGCAGGTCGATCTGCAATCGTCCCGGCTCGCTGCCCCGCGAAACATCCCCCTCAATGTTGGTCAGTGCCATGCCCGTCCACGGAGAAACCTGGCCTCCAAGTACTTTGACACGCGCGGTGCCGATAGGATCGCTGAGTCGCGCAGAAACGATCATCTGATCCGTAGCGACATCCGAAACCATTGGCGCTGCGACCGTCACTCCGTTCATCGTCGCGATGACCTCACCTTGGCCAACCTCAGCTCCCATGTTTTCAACAGAAACGTGCACCCCATTGGCAGCATCTGCCCAATCAACCTTCGCCTCGATGATGTCGATCATTCCAAGCTGCAATCGAGATGACCTCGTGATCCCGCCTTCTTTCGCACCACGCCCTTGACCTATCCGTTTTACGACGTCAGAGTAATTGTCGATGCCTTGACCATCTTTGTGCAAAGCCAACTGCATCCCCTTTACTTCTACCCGCTCAACAACCATGACTCCTGATAGCGACTGCCAAAACGAGTACTCGATAGTAATCCTCGGAATGCTCGCGATTGCTTTTCCTTCGGGATCTTGACGGCCAACAATGCGAATATCCTTGAGGACAATACGACCTGTCCGGGATACGTGAATGCTGCCAACAGATACACTTCGGCCGATCTTTTCCTCGACCTTAGCGATCCCCTGGTCACGAATAATGCCCTTAACCACCCGCGGATACACGGCAAATCCAACAACTACCGCCGCCATCAACATCCCAAAAACAACAACGATCCCCCACTGCCACGGCGCCAACATTCTCGCATTGCGCCGGCTGATCGATTTTAAGAAAGTGGGACTGGTTGTCATTTTCAACTAAGGGGCAAGAGAGCGCCAGGATATACGTTCTGTTGTCAATTCGCAAAACTAACCCCCAAAGCTTACAACGCAGCACCACGTTACGGTATTCCGTTTTTCTCGATCGGGAAAAAACCTTCTAGTTTCGGCTACTCCTATCGATTCCCCGGTGTTTGTCCATGGCCAGCGCTTGTCTATATTGGTGCGTTTGCACACAAACATCCTCGCGCGTGAGTCTGCCCCACGGAACATTGGCGCAGCGCGCTTGCCGTTTGCGGCAACACACAGGAAGCAAAATAGCCGAATTATTCACAGACCTTATTGTTGGCCAGTACGCTTTTGGAGCTCTTCCAATTTTTCGGATGCTCAAGTTCACCGTGCTTCCCTGTAAAACTGCCAAAACTACTTTAGCCACGCTGTTACTATCCGCACCAAACCGTTTTTCTAGTTTCCCTATCGTGACCGTCGATAATTCCCCAACCGCCGCCATGGTTTTCACCACGAGCAGACTCTAGATACAAACTACTAAAGCTCATCTCAAAATCCTCCCATCACCTGGCCCGCGATCCATCGCACCGAGCGACGTTGTGAGCTCCGAGGTCCCCAGTCACGTATTTCAATACGTTCCTAGACTGAAGTTCCTAGGCTGTTGAAGCCCTGATTGCGCCAGTATCGGCGCAATCAGGGCTTTTGTGCGTAATAAGAAGTGACTCGCGCCGCAGTCTGTTGGCATGTAATAGTTGTTATTGTTGCAAACAATTATCATCATAGACATTGATCTATGGTTATATTCATATACTATGTTGGCATGTATATCGCCACGATCCCCAATCGTGATTCGCCACCAGCCATTTTGTTGCGGGAAGGATATCGCGAGAATGGCAAGGTCAAAACCCGCACCCTGGCAAACCTGTCAAAATTGCCAAAGGAAGCCATCGAAGCATTACGTCGGTCGCTGAAAGGGGAGCCCCTTTGGTCGCCAAAGACCGCGTTTCAACAAGTCGAATCTTGGCATCATGGCCATGTCGAGGCCGTGATGCGCGCCATCAAACGCTTGCGGTTGGAATCCTTAGTCGGCGCACGGCGGAGCCGACAACGGGATTTGGTGGTGGCAATGATCGTGGGACGGATTCTGGAACCCGACAACAACAAGAACAGTAAGCTAGCCAATACTCGGTGGTGGGAAGTGACGACACTGCCGCAAATGCTCAACCTAGGGGAGACAGACGAGGACGATCTGTACGCAGCGATGGACTGGTTGTTAGAAAGACAAGGGTCGATCGAAAACAAACTCGCAGCACGGCATCTTTGCGAAGGGGGACAGGTGCTCTACGACTTGAGCTCAAGCTACTTCGAGGGAACAAGCTGTCCTCTCGCTGCACTGGGATATAACCGCGATGGGAAAAAGGGCAAGTTACAGGTGAACTATGGCGTACTCACCGACGAGGTCGGTCGACCGATTGCGGTTTCTGTCTTTCCTGGCAACACAGCCGACACGAAAACATTCATGCCTCAGGTCAAAGCCATGGAAGATCGCTTTGGCATCGAATCTATGATTTTGGTTGGCGATCGTGGCATGATCTCAGGAAAATTAATCGACGAGTCTCTCCGACAACGAGACAATGTGGAGTGGATTACGGCACTCAAATCCGAGACCATTCGTACCCTTGTCGAAAAGAAACATCTTCAACTCGGTCTCTTTGACGAAAGAGACCTGTTCGAGCTATCTCATCCAGACTATCCCGAGGAACGATTGATCGCATGCCGAAATACCGAGCTGGCCAAGCTGCGTGCTCGAAAACGCCGGTCGTTGTTAGAGGCAACCCAAAAGGAACTTGAGAAGATTCAGTCCAGCGTGCGGCGAGCTAAGCTTCAACGTGACAAAGCAGCAACTTCTACAAAAAAATCTACTGCGTCACGGAAACACAAAATTCTTGGCAAAGACCAAATTGGTGTGCGTGTGGGAAAGATTATTAACAAGTACAAGGTAGCCAAACATTTTATCCTAGATATTGATGATGAATCCTTCCACTTTCGAATCAATGAATCCGCTGCCGTAGCAGAAGCTGCTCTCGATGGGGTCTATGTGATTCGCACGAGTGTCTCGGCCAAGAGACTTTCTGCCGCGGATGCCGTGAGAAGCTACAAGAATCTCAGCCGTGTCGAGCGTGCATTTCGGTCCATGAAGACGATGGACCTCAAGATCCGTCCCATTCGTCACTACTTGGAGCGACGCGTACAAGCTCACATCTTTCTGTGCATGCTCGCCTATTATGTCCAGTGGCACATGATAGAAGCATGGCGGCCATTGCTGTTTGCGGATGAAGATCAGCAAGCAAAAAAGAATCGTGACCCCGTCGCGCCGGCAGTCAGATCGGATCCGGCACTCCAAAAGGTCCATTCCAAATCCCTCGACAACGAGACCGAAGCCCATAGCTACCAAACACTTCTCAAACTCCTCAGCCAAATTGTCAAAAACCGCTGCCAACTCACTGGCCACGTTAACCACGATCACTTTTTTGAAATCGTAACCACTCCGAGTCAAAAACAGAAACAAGCCTTCGACTTGCTTAAAACCATTGCGGTGTAGGCAGAATGCTGCAGCTGTTTCGACGCTATCTTTTCGAAACCATAGTGGTTTTTGCAGTATCTGCTTAGGAACTTCAGCCTAGAGAGCTGAACACGTAAAGTTGCTTATCGACGGTAAAGGATCGGAATCGTTGGCGAGGCGGACACTGCCAATGCAACCGTCTGTTTCCAGGCGAAAATCAGGCGCAACCAACATAGATTCGCCCGTATTTGGGCGTGGGCGGGCGGGGTTGGGTCCCGTCAAGGAGGACAACGTAGCCAGCGATTTCGAGGGGTAGCGTCGGAAAGTGAATTTACGTGTTCAGCTCTCTAGGGACTTCTCGCTCTCGCCTCGCTCGGTACGCGCCTCGCGAGCCAAGTTCGGTCCGGTTTTTGAGATGAGCTCTACATTAAAGAGGACATCCTGGACCATCGATAATGCCGTCTCTTCTGCCAAACATTTTCGAAAAGCACTCGTGGTTTGCGATCCGAATGAGGTGCGTTCCAGTCATGAGGACGCGTACGGCGAATAGAAAATCTCGGCGGCCGAAACAACATGATCAAAATCCCGTACCGCATGTTCACGTCCAATAGAGTCCTTCCCTAAAATGAGTACAGTCTCCTGAGCGTAGCTTGGAAACGCTTGTCTCAGCGTCTCTTTTTTACGCCCCAATTGTGCTTGTAGTGCTTTGACGGCGAGTCGATCAACATATTTCATTTCACAAATCGTCAACACTTTGTCGGCTCGCACGAAAACCAAGTCGACCTGAGCGCCAGACTCTCCATGTTGCGCCCTGCGAAACCACTCCCCGGACCGGTAATTGATACCGGAGAAGCGCAAATAGTCGGCGATCTCATAAGCATATTTTCGACATAGCCGTTCAAATGCATAACCTTGCCATTGTCGAAACCGTGCCTCGTTGACAATCTGAGAAAACGTCACCTGGCCAGATACAATGTCCGCTGTTCTCGGGGCAATAAATGTGAAGTAGAAGTGGAGGTACTCATCATTTATCCTGTAGCGCACCAGACGCGAGGACGGCTTTTTATCAATGGGTGTCGTTTTCACTAGGAACCCAGCCAATTCGAGATCCTCAAGCAAGCGGGTTAGGCCTCCGCCGCTTTGAACACCGCAGGACTTGGCGATGTCGGACGGGGAAAGGGGTCCTTTTGCGACACGCTGCAAAATGGATTCATAAAGAGGATGCGAAACAAAATGACTGACAAATAGACGTCCAAATTCCTTGAAAAAGTACCCCGAAGGCTTAAAAGCATATTCGTTGAGGTTTTGGATTAGACTGAGTTGTGGATTTAGCTGGAGTAAGTATTGAGGGACACCGCCCAATACCATATGCGTCTCTAGTGCCTGTGCAAGTGGTACGGCGTTGGACAAGAGTTCCTTGGATTCGGAGGGTGACAGCGCTTTGAGGTTTTGTTCAATGTCCACTCTTCCGTATAGGGCACGAGACTGGATAACTTTTTTGACGATAAACGAACTAATCGAACCACAGATTACAAAGGTCACATTGCTGCGCCGAGAGAGATGATTGTCCCAATGATATTTGAAAAGCGTGACGAGCGCCGACTTCATCTCGCACATCCACTGAAACTCGTCGAAAAAAACCACGGCTCCTTGATCATGACTTTTTTCGTATTGCTTTAGCGCCGAATCCAGAGACCGAAGGGCATCATCCCAAGACCGAATGGGTTCCATCGTAGCGTGAGAAGAATAACGACTAAGTTCTTTGGCAAATAGGGCAAGTTGGGTTCTCGTATTTTCGCCTTCAAGTCCTTCGAACTTCCAGAGAGTTCGATCACGGTAAGCGTGTTCAATAAGCGCCGTCTTCCCAACGCGGCGTCGGCCATAGATAGCGACAAGTAGGGCCCGTCCACGCCAGTTGGGTTCTGTCAAAGCTCTAATCTCATCTCGCCGGCCAACAAAAGTTTTCATTTATAGGCCATTTTCTATGAAAATCTGGCGAATATATATATCTAGATTGGAATTTACGCAAAAATTCTTTGTTTTATGGCGAATGTTTGGTCACAACGCGCGGGCAGTCTTGGTTGCGCCGTTGGTAGCCAGAAATTTTCGCACATTGATTTTCAAACGGGTACTGCCGAGTGATCGACGAATTGCTCGGCAATAATACCGGACTTGGGAATCGTGAACCTCGAAGCTCAGAATCGGCGCCTGAAGCACTTGGTCCCCGATCTCAACTGAACAATCAGACGGGCGGCGGTGAATGAAAAAAGGTGAGCCAGCGGCCAAGCGTGAGGCGGTCGCATGAAAGACCCCAGGAGTTTGGTGTCAGCCAGCGGCGGATCTGTAGAGTGTAGCCCCGCAACGTGTCGATGCGTTTCCAAGCTACTAAAAAGGTGCCATACGGCAAGACCAAAAGTTGTAAAAGTTAGATCCGTCCCCCTTGCTCTCGTCTTTTTTCGCCATCTGGTTCAACGAAAATGGCGCGAAATTGTCTTCATCTTTGACGATTGCTAATTTTGCAGAGCGCCGTTGGTGATCCACTCGTTTATGTCATCGAGTTGCTCTTGGGTAAGCGACCCGCCCGGAGGCATCTGGGTCACGCCGGAAGCACCGGTGAGTTTCATCCACAAGTAACTCTCGTCCGGTTTTTGTGGTTCTACCAATCGCAAGTCGGGACGCTGTGAAGAAAGCCCAAGTAGCTTTGTATAGACTCCCTCTTCGAGAACATCGAATCCTGCTTCCGCCCCCGGAGAAGCGTGACAGCCGCCGCAGTTTGCCTGCAAGAGCGGCAAGATGCTGGCGCTCCACGATGTGCCACCGATTCCGTCGACATCTAACACGTTTGGGCTGGAATTCCCCGGGTCGCCGTTGAAGCTGCAATTTGCATAGTCGATAGGCCACTCGAGACTTGCTGGCGATCCATCCGTTGGTAGACCCTCGATAAAACAAGCCAATGCGACCATTTGCGGCACAGTCGGTGGTGAATTTGCGATCGGCATTCTCGTCCCTGGCACGGGCTCGTTTTGCATGTGGCCCATCAACCGCGCGATCAGGTAGCTCTCGAGCGGTTTGCCGGGATTGATCATTGCTGCGGGTGCTTCTTGGCTAGCACCATAGATACCATTGCGATTGTGGTCCCCTTGGCCGACTCCTATTTCGACGAGCTCTTCGGTCGCGCCGACGCGATAGTCGGGGATTTCCCCCATGAGATGGCGACCATCTCCCAAGATCCAAAACCGCAACTGGATTTCCGCGTAGACGAGCTCGCGGGTCTCTCCGTTGTCTACAATTGTTCGGACAAACATCGCGGTATCATTAAAATTATTACTACCTTCGCTGACAACAGGTTCACGAAGATAGATATGCAAGCCAGCAGAATCACTTGTTGGCGTCGTCTCCTGTTCACGATGGTCGACATAGTCGCCGCGAATCAGGTCAACATATCCAATTTCGATCTGGCTGATCTCGGTGTTGGCAAAGCGTAACTTGTCGCCAACCTGCTCGCACCGGTCAAACACAGTGGACCAATGCCTTGGCGCGGCATTGCACCGAGCACCGATCATCGACAAAAACGTCGCCGTCGTTCGCATATCTGGATATTCTTTTTGGTTATGGCAAACGCCCCCAATGGGGCTG
Source organism: Kofleriaceae bacterium (assembly GCA_965223575.1). Classification (GTDB taxonomy): domain Bacteria; phylum Myxococcota_A; class Polyangia; order Haliangiales; family Haliangiaceae; genus CBDCWZ01. The sequence goes on along the minus strand of CBDCWZ010000078.1, from coordinate 55,580 downwards.
CAGTTGGGTTGAATCACCTGCTTATGAAAATCAAACCCCGTATACATCGTCGCCTGTGCGGTCTGAACATCTCCATTCGATCCGGTATACGGTGCGACAACACGGTCCCCGGGGAAGGTTGGTGCCCCGGGATCATAGTCAATTTGCTCCTCTTCGGTCGTCCCATACCCGCCACAAGAGCATAGCATCATCACGAGAGCCAAAGAGCGCAAACCAGATACGTGAAAAAAAGGTGAATATCGTTGCTTCATAGATGTTATCCGAAAAAATCTGTAATCGGCGGGTCGTCTGGGAAAAACGTACTGTGGTCGGCGCCCAGCGCATCTAGCAGTGTTTTTAGAACCGAGCGGTAAGAATATACCTTTCCCTGGGGCGCCAGATCACTGGCTCGGGTACTGCCAAAAATCCGGCCACCGATCCCGGCTGCGTCGACAACCCCTCCCATCATCGGCAATGGACATCCACCGAGTCGCGTAATCGCCTGCGTGATCGCTACCACGAGCCGAGTTAAAGCGATTTCCACGCGCCGTCCGGCCAAACTCGCTGCCAAGAACACACAATGTATGGTCCCAGAAGGTCCCCCCGTCTGGGTGAGCCATTGTCTTGAGCGCGGCTCTTGTCGCACTAAGGATGCGATTGAGTTCGGTCATCTCTCCCGGAAGTCGAGATTCTTCGTCGGAGTGAAAATCGTATCCGCCTTGATTGATATATACGGCAGGACAAACAAATCGGAACAGCCGCAGCGCAGTTGCAACATTTCTACCCGTGCGATCTTGCCCATACATATCGAGCAGCTCTTGATTACTGATTCCGTCTATGAGCGCATCGCCGCCATCGCTTATTTTGAGTGCATCATCCGAGAAGATCTCGCTAAAGCGACCCGTCGCCGTCCGCGACTGAATGTAAGAATCCACTTTTGCCGCCACGCCGATGTTCACTCGATCTTTGTGGCGCGTATCATGCCGTTTGCCAAATTGGCTGCCCAAGCTGGGAGTGCCGCGGCGTCAAATCCAAATCCATCAAAGCCATCTCCCCCAATAACGGGTGGACGATACCCTGCAAGCTCGCCAAAACCCTCGGGCCATTCCGGCATCGCCAAACGAAATCGCTGGAAGCAATGTCTGGCCATTTCCAAGCGCCGCATCGACCTTGTCCTTAAGGCCAAAGTTGACCATCGTAAAAAACGAGGTATCGCCGCCAAAGTATCCGGTAAGAAACCGCTCTAGCGCACTCGAGTGTCCACCATCGGCACTCTGGGCCAGCGGCTCGTGGTCGACGCAAGGTATGACGGCGATTTCGTTGGCAAACTCGTGCACCGGTGCCATTCCAGCCTCGACCAATAGCTCGCCTTCGTCGCCGTCAAGGAACGGTGCATCCTTGAGCAAGTCACCGACGCCCCACTCGGTTCCCGCGGGAACACCGCCGGCTCGACCAAAGGGATTAAACTCGGAGGCTACATCACCGTTAAAGGCAGTCGTAAAACGAAATCCACCACCAAGGCGGATATATAAGAGATGTTTCACGCTGCCTCGGATTGCGGTCTGCGCGATCGCCTTTCGCGGAATCCACAACGTCGGCGCGGCAAGCGCTGCAGCTCCCGCTGCGGCTCCCGCAAGAAACTGCCTGCGACTAATACCGCTTTGGTCCTGCGATATTCTTTTCTTGGATGCCTTTTTCTGTTTTGAAGATTTGTTTGCCATAAAAAGAATCCTAGGGGGTCTCCCGATTATGCCAGTGCCTCCCAACAAACACATGGAATGCTAGGGGAGGCACGAGGAAGGCGCATAGCCCTAAGCCAGCTTTTGCTGTCGACATCTTTGAGCCAAAACAGCGACTTAGAGATGTTTTGGTTAGGAGTGGTTCTACGCAACTGACGAGTAACGTGCCATGGGATTTCAGGGGATTGTTTGGTGGTACATTCATAATTGGGAGCCCCCTAGTAAAAGAGAAAGTCACTCGATGATAAAATGGAAAAACAGGCCGCGCGTGCGAACTGTTCCGCAGTGCACGAACTCGCAGCACACTGCGTTCCCGCTTCTTGCGCGGCGGCGAGATCTTCAGCGGTCGCCGTGCGGCCAAGAAACGAACTCGTCTGATGTGAAAATATGTCGCCCGCTAGGTCCACGTCTACGGCCGCCTGCGCACCCACCCCCGCGGGCAACAGGGTCTCGACCGCGATCGACTCTCTACCGGTTGAGGACTCCTCCGAGGCCATTGCTGGATCGCATAGTTCATTGACAAAATTCAATTGGGCCGATGTCGTAAGAATGCTGACGATTTTAAATCGTCCCCCAGACTCATTTTCCGGACAGCCGCCGAGAGTCCGAGCCAAATCGGCATAATCGGTCATCAGGATTCCGTCTCCATCCAGCCCCCAATCAGAATTCGTGAGGATCTGATAGGCGCTAACGCTCCCTGCCTCGAGAAAGTCATTCGGGCGAGTCAGTCGATGATCGCATGGACTCATCACGACCCCCGTAAATTGCGTAATCGAATCTATCCACGCTTCAGCCGGAATCTGCTTGTGAGGACCATAAGTCCAGCGATGGTCCGTTGCCGCCGAACCGACTGCTGATTGGAGATAGGCGGCAGAAGTGGCAATTGCAAAATGAAGCGAGCGAAAATCACCACTGTTTGCAATCAAGTATTGCACCAAATTGTTGCGCACCTCGGGAACATTCGTTCCCAGATCATAGCCGAGATATTGCTTGATCACCCGGTCAACGATCGTCTCCCAAAACGCCGGGTCCAGTGCCAGCAGCCTGCCTGGAAGCTGCATCTTCTCCCACTCTTCGGCCGACAGCATCCCGCTCCACATCGCAAATCGATTGCCGTAGTCAACTGCCCCGGCTCGCCAATCGGGTTTCATCGTGAGCTGGTTCACCCCCCACAAGGTGCTGATGCAGTCACCAAGCGTCTCTGGATCCGGTTCGCCGTATTCATCAACGCAATGAAACTCAATCGAGGTATCGGGCAAGCGCATGTTGAGGGGAAGGTGGTCGATGTAGCCGGGGGTCCAAAGTCGATACAAGTTGGAAAGGTCGCTCCGCTCATGATCAAACGCGGGCCGCCCCATCAAAAGCTCATACACTGCTGCGGCCATATCCTCTGGACTGGCAAATTGTCTGAGCATTGCCGGATGCGCGCTCACGACCGCGCCAAAAAGGCCATAGCCGACGTGACCGCGTACAAGCTTCTCGACGAGGATGTCCATATCGTAAATACGCTCAACACTGACAGTTTGGGTATTGTACAAAAACACGTCGGCCCAAAGTTGCCGATTGACTTTGACAAACTCCTCACTATCAATAAGCTCGCTAACGATATCCCCCCAAGGTCTGCCATTGCATACAGTCTGCACCTCTTGCTGGCTTGGGAATCGTCCCAACATGTCAACATAAAGTCGACGACAAGCTTCGGTCGTATCGATATCCTTGATCGACAAGCCAACCCCCCACGAGCTCCGGCATAGTCCTTGATTGACGGGATTTTCCAACGCGAGAGAGTCACAATAGTCGACACAGTCGTCGTCACACGAAATAATTTCTCCTGATCCCGGTGGTGTCACGGGCCGCGGAGATACAGGAATCGTATCGTTGCCACCGGCAAAGTTACCGTCGGTAATCGGACCGCTATTGCCTACGAGGCTCCCAGGACCACGCGCGGGATCACTTGCATCAAAATCTGGGAGACTATTACCGCAACTCGCTATGAATGTAACAATAACTGCAATAAACCCCAACTTCACAACGTCATCTCCACCCCGGCAGACAGAGTCAGGCGCTGAATCTCGCCTGTCCATGTTTTACTAAAATTGAGATTGTCGACGGTTTGCTTGGTCCGGAATATGTACAGCCGACCAATATCGAATCCCAAATCGACGAGTAAGGTAAACTTGCGACTAATCGGATAGCGTCCGGCAAAGCTTCCCCCCGCGATCCATCCAAGCCGCGGACCGCCAAACACATTGATATCATCGGCCTGTAGACGATCGATTTCACGAGATAAATCCCCACTGGGAATCAGCATCAACAAGCCTGCCCGTCCTGTTAAAGCAAATTCAAACTTCTTGTAGTTAGGCAAGCGAAAGTCTATTTGGCCATAGGCATCAAAAAGTGGCCCTAGAGAAAACTCGCCGTTGTCATCGACTGAGTAACTGCGAAAAGCCGCGCCCCCACCAAGTCGAAACCGCTTTTTCCACGGCAACCACACCCAACCTCGCAGAGCAATTGGTCCGGATGAGTAGTCGGCCGACTCATCCATCGCGGCGACATCGATCACGCGGCGACCATTGAGATGGCTAAACTCCGTAAAAAGATCGATCGAGAGGCCAAGCTGCGGAACAGAGCGGCGATCTGACCTATCCACCGGCAGTGGCGCTTGCCGCTCCTCTACCGCCGGCGGCGCCTCAGCAACGGCGGCAACAGCCGGCTTTTTCTTTTTCGCCTTGCGCCGTTTCTTCGCATCAGCGACCTGCGGAGATACGATGGCGAAGCAAACAATAGCTATTGTTGTGACTAAATATTGTATTCTCACAAACCACCTCAACAGGGGAAATAAGAATCTAGTGTAACAACGTTGAAACGGCGATCGCACTGTATGTATTTGCGGACAACGAGTCGAATGTACGCGGAATGACGGACTCACCCCTCCAAGGTCATCCAATCAACCACAACGGACGATACGAAAGCTGGCGGATCAAACCAAACAATTTATCTGATCGACGTTGCGAATCGCAAATGTCGTGCTATGCGAGCACGAGGAACAGCAACCGGGGTCGCACCGCGGTGAGGGGCTGGGTCCGTGCTTCCATGAGAAGGCCGACCCCCACTCGACGAGTTTACGATAGAATCGTATCTCAAACAAATAACGGGCTCGTGGCCCAAAAGAAGGAGGTCGACCATGGATAAGAATGCCACAAAAACAGCTGGAATGGATCTCGGAGATAAATATAGTGTGATTTGCGTGCTTTCCGAGGAGGGCGAGGTCCTCGAAGAGACACGAATCCGGACGACGAAGCAAGGGATGCAAACCTATTTTAGGTTACGCGAACCCATGCGAGTGATCATAGAGGTGGGCGGTCATTCTCGTTGGGTGAGCGCCCTACTCAAAGAGCTCAAGCATGAGGTCATCGTCGCCAACCCGCGCCGGGTACTACTGATCGCCGAGAATCACAATAAGAACGATGAAACCGATGCAGAGCTGCTTGCAAGATTGGGGCGCGTTGACCCCCAGCTCCTGGCACCAATAAAGCACCGCTCTGATGTGATTCATGCCGACCTCGCACTGATTCGCGCAAGAGCAGCGCTGGTCGAATCCCGTACCGCACTGATTAACTCGGTGCGAGGACAAGTCAAAGCGTGTGGATACCGGATGCCCACTTGCTCAGCAAAATGCTTCGGGAAGCGAATCGAAGCGTTACCAATGCCATTGAAAGAAACATTGACACCCGTGATGGAGTGCATCGCGAAGCTGACAGAAAACATTGGCCACTACGACAAGCAAATCAAAGCGATGGCAGAGATAAAGTATCCAGAAACAGCACCTCTGATGCAAATCGTAGGCGTCGCAGCGCAAACCGCTTTGACCTTTATCTTAACTCTAGAAGACCCCACACGGTTTCCACGTGCCCGATCGGTAGGCCCCTACCTAGGAATGACAACACGTCAAAGACAGAGCGGCAGTCAAGACCCGCAACTGCGAATTACCAAACACGGGGACCCCTATATGCGAAAACTTCTCGTCCAAGCGGCCCACTACATCATCGGCCCGTTTGGCAAGGACAGTGCACTGAGACAATGGGGATTGGCTCTCGCCGCACGGGGCGGTAAAGGAGCAAAGAAACGAGCCGCCGTGGCCGTCGCGAGAAAACTTGCTGTCGTGATGTGTCGACTGTGGATGAGCGGGGAGGATTACGAACCGTTCCCCAATGAACGCCAAGAACAAGACCAGGAGGTCAAAGTCGCTGCCTAATCTCTACCAAAACAAAAATCAAACAATTCTACGATGACTCGATCGAACGTTTACCGCCCCGTCCTGGAGACTGCGCGTCCGTGCTTGGCCCAAAAGGCCGCGTCTGAGATTGCAGCTCCAAGATGGGCCGGACCCCAACATGCACAGCAGCACTAACGCTGCACAAACAGTGCGAATGGAAGCATCGGCGAGAAACGCGGTCTGAGTCGCTACAACCCAAACAAACAAACAGATCGCCAGGAGACTCTATACGATAAAAACTTACAAAATATGATACCCAAGACTTGACACCGACGGGCCTTCTCATGGAAGCACGGACCCCTTGCTCGATCCGAAACCGGCACCGCCGGGACCGCTGGCAAATACTCGCTTTTGAAGACAACGCTGAAATCAGACTGATCAGACTAAGATCAGACTGAGATCAGACTGATCAGTTTGGTGTGCAAGAAAGGGCGAGGATATAGGTCCCCTTAGGAATCTTTAAACGAGGCTCAACCAACACCAGGTATGCCCCAGCGTCGAGTTCGGTCTTGGTATTGACCAATCGTTTTCCCTTTTTGTCGTCAATGGTAACAGCCAACCGAACCCGGGGTTTCTTGCCGGCAGAAACAACCGCCCCGCTGTATAGCACCGAGAGCTTGCCGGGGATTAGCGAAACGTTTTTGCTGTGCATATGTTTGATGCTACTTGCGTGACTGGCTAACTTTTCAAACCTGCTCCACTGCTTAAAGGCGCCCTGACGTAGATCGCGAATTCCACGCAACTCAGCGTCAATCCCACCTTTGTCCTTGCTCGCTCGGATTTCGTACACTGTGCAGTCGGCATTGCCCCCAGCCAAAGCGATGCCCGTCATCGGGGCGATCGAGATGACCCCAAATAAGGCAACGACAATCATTTGTAAACGTACTTTCATATTGGTCCCTCCGACGCATCCTCTATATCTGTCACCCAAATGACCGTGGTTGGGCTGTTTTTGTCATCTCCGCCAACTGTCAGCACCGTGCTCGAGCCACCGACCACCTGGAGATAATCCAGGGAGGCGGGGGTGCTGCGCAAGTTTGTCGGTTTTATGTCGTTGGTATTAGAAATCGCGGGAACAGCAACTGTACGTTCCACGATACGTTCCTTCGGCGTGTACACCATGAGGACAATTGCCGCTGCGACTGCGGCGGAAACAAAACCGGTTGCTAAATAACCCTGAGGGCCTTTCAACCACAGCCGCAACCGTTCCCACACACCACCGGTTGAGGACTCAGGCTTCGGACCCCGCTCAGTAGCAGAATCAGTAGCATCCGGCGTAGCGCCACGCTCCGCCTCCATCGACCTCTCTACCTGTTCCCACATGGATGACAGGCGAGATTCGGATTGATCCGTAGCAAGCTCCAGGTAGGTCCTCACTCCTTCACTAACAAAACCGAGACTCGCAAGCTTTGCCCGGGCCTCTGGCGATGATTCGACATATTTAGAGACACGCTGAGCCCGCGCTTGCGACAGCTCTCCATCAGCAAACGCCATCAGATCCATATCGTCAAACTCTACAGTCATGAATCCTCTCCAGCATTCTTGTCTTCGAGCAACACGACCAGTTGCTTTTGCATATTTCGCCGCGCATGAAACAGTCGAGACATAATCGTGCCCTTTGAGCACTCCATGATCTCCGCCATCTCTTCATATGGCAACCCTTGGAGCTCCCGCATGACAATGACGGCGCGGTGATTCTCGGATAATCCTTCCAGTGCGACCGCAATGTTGTCTCGCAACCGCCTGCGCGCCAGCGAATGCTCTGGGTTTTGCTCGGACATCGTTGGCAAAAGCAATTCGTCCTCGGCCCCCGAAGAGGCAATTGCTTCGTCAAATTCTACTGTTTTTGTTCGCTTTTTCTTCCGCATGAGGTCAATCGCTAGGTTTACGACAATCCGATAAAACCAGGTATAGAAACTGGAGGTTCCCTGAAACTTAGGCAAGTAGCGGTGTGCCTTGATAAACGCGTCCTGAACCACGTCCGCAGCATCATCGGGATTCTTGACCATTCCCAGCGCCAGTGAGAACGCTCGCCGGTGATAGCGACGAAATAGCCCCTGAAAGGCCACTCGATCTCCTGCTTTCGCACGCTTAACAAGGTCTTTGGTCTCCTCTGCATCAATATCCAACTCCCGCTCTGTCTTAGAGATCGACGCTATTTGTGCGCGGTTATTCACTGAAACCAGATATATCAGATTGCAACGCCTTTCGTGTAACTCCGAGCGCAGCTGGCGTGGGCCTGCGCCGATTCCATTATCTGCTACGATTGACAGAAATAGAGACTGGACACGGGGCAAAAACCCCATAAACTTGGCACAGTTGGCATTACATCACGCAATAGATCAATTTTTGGGCTCTATCCGCAGACGCCTGCAACGCCGAGATCGCCTGGTATGGTTGCTAGGCGGCATCAGCATTGGCTGCTTGTTTACCGCGATACTCCCATTACTGGCGCTGTTGCCGGGTGCATTTGGGCTTCTCAATGTGTCACGAATCGGCGCCGGATGCCTACTTTTGGTTACCTGTTACCTGGTGCTATTTCGTGCCAAGCGCAATTGGAGATCTGACCTCCAGGTCGCCCGCTACGCTGGATCGCAACTCCCAGCACTGTCTTCCGATCTCATTTCCACGGTAGAACTGAGTCACCAAACACAACCCGTCAAGGGAATTTCCGCTGCCTTGGTCCAAGCCCTGGCGGACAACGTCGCCCAGCGAGTAGATACTCTAAACTCGCAGGACCTCGTCCCGCACAAACCTCTTCGCGTCGCGCTCATGCGGTGCGGCATGTCGGTGGCAACACTTGCGGCCTTGGTCATCGCGGCACCGACGGTCTTTTCGGGCGGTTGGGACCGAATTTTCAATCCACCAGCAATGACCACAGTAAAACCATCGAAGCCACGCATCGCGGATATCCAAATCCAGCTCGAGTTCCCCCGCTATACCAATCGTGAACACAAAAGCATGCCTGTGGGGAGCGGCGATATCCGCGTTCTTCCTGGAACCACAATCCGCATCACCGCCAATGCCCTCATTCCCGTGACCACCGCGCGGATTCTTCGCACAACAGAGGCCAAAGAGAGTTTAGACCCAATCGTTCTTGATGTTTCCGAGCAACAATTATCCGGGATTTTCGTCGCAAAAGAGGCGACCAAGTACCAGTTTGAACTGACCACTCCCAAGGGCGATATCGCGCGCGATCATCGCGAACACGGGATCACCCTCGAAGCAGACAAACACCCCGAAATAGAGTTGTACGCCCCCGCAGATGAGCTCGATGCCACCGACTTAGAGCAAATTGAGCTCGCCTTTGTCGCCGAAGACGACTACGGTGTTATCGACGTACATCTCGTTTGGGAAAGTAGCAAAGGGACAAAACGAATCCCCCTCCAAGCGAGCCAATCCGCCACAAAAGTGGAAGGAAAGTATATCTGGGACCTAGCCGGCCTGGCGCTCGCCCCCGGCGAGCAAGTCACCTATCACGCCGAAGCGACCGACAACGACCCAATCAACGGCCCCAAACATGGTAAGTCCAAGACTTTTCGTCTGCGTATCTATAGCCCCCGCGAACGTCACGAGTCCTTGATAGAACGCCAACGACGACTTTTTGAGACCATGATCCGTCAGCTCGCCACACATCTCACACTTTCTGAAAAGACAGATCTGCCAAAACTAAACAAACAAGCACTAAACATTGTCACGCAGCTTGCGCAACTCGTCTCGGACCTGCGGCAGGATGAATTAGCAGCAAAACCGCTCATCGAAGAGCTCGACCAAATGCGCATTCGAGTCGATCGTCTGACGACAGCGTTGACAAAGTTACTCAAGGGTCGGCCCGATCTAGCAAAGGGAAAACTCAAAAAATCCAACGGGAAATGGATTATCGAGTACGAAGACGACGTCATCACAATCGCAGACTGGCTCGATCGACAACAAATGGAGCTACTCTTAGCGATGACCGACGACATTCGCACCCACCAGGAGCGAATCGATGAGTTACTTGCAAAGTGGAAAGAAACCGGATCAGATGCGGTTCGCGCGCAGCTCCAGCAAGAGATCGAGGCCCTGCAGCAAAAATTTGCCGAGCTTGCGACGAAACGCAAAGATCTCGGTGCGGACGTCATCGACCAATTTGTCAACGCTGATGCATTAAAAACAGACAACAACAAACCTTGCCTGGAGCAGGCCAAAGCACTGATCGCCGCTGGGAAGATGGAAGAGGCCCAAGCCAAAATGCAAGAGTGCAGTGACGAATTTGAAACGGCAACCGCCGCGCTGGAAGACTCACTGGACAATCTCCGCGGCGAAAAATTTGCCGAGGAGCAAAAAGCCTTAAGCGAGATGATGAACGAGATCGAGTCGGTCGCTCAAGAGCAAAAGAGCATCGCGGACGAGGCAGACAAAATCTGGGACCGGGCCGCAGAAAAAGCAAAACATCAAAAGGCGACCGCCGCACAACAGCAACGCCTCAATCGTCTGGTTGATCGCATCGAGCGCAGATTAACACGCGTTCCCGAAAACGGACTCACCAAAGAGTCTGAGACCGCGTTGAAACGGGCCAAGAAGTCCTTACAGGACGTTCGAAAAAACGTGAAACAGAACCAACTCGCAGACGCTTTAGCGTCGGCGAGACAAGCGAACTCCTCACTAGAAACAGCCGAAGAAGACCTGCAGCGCGAAACAAACGCAGATCAAAACGCGCCATGGAGTACGAGCTCGGGGGCCGCACACAACGCCGTAAGAGGTGCGGTACCAATGGCCAAAGGGCTCGCTGACGAAATCAGCAAACTGCTTCCGCCCCCCGACGAAATGATGAACCGCAGCGACAAACAGGCACTCCAACAACTCGGCCAAAGGCAGCAAGCACTCCAGAAGCGAACACAAAAGCTGCAACAAAAAGGTCAAAACCAGGCCGGCCAAATGCCGGGAAAAGCCGGCAAAGCGATTTCTGAAGGCATGCAAAGGGCGACACAGTCAATGGAGAAGGCCAAGGGCCGAATGCAGCAAGGCGACGCTCTAGGAGGTCGCCAACATGCCCGAAATGCAGCAGAGCAACTCAACCAAACCAAAAACAACGCTCAAAACGCTGCCCGCCATGGGCAGCAGCTGAGTCGAAACCATAACCGCGAACCGATCCGCATCCCACGAGCAGAGGAGCACAAGCCCCCCAAAGAGTTTCGCGAGGAACTCTTAGAGGCGATGAAAAACTCCGATTCTCCCGCCGGGTTTCAAGATCTAGTAAAACGCTACTATCGAGAACTCATCCGATGACCCGCTCCTATTTCCAAATCCTCCCCTCACTTCGCTACGTTTTGGCTATCGCCCTAGCGATTTTGTGGAGTCCTCAACCTGTGGGGAGTGCACCCCCATCGATCGCAGATGACACCCACCCCGTTACCCAAGCGATGCAACTTTTGAAACAATGGCGATACGCCGAGGCGCGAGAAAAGATCGAGGCGCTGGCAGCAACGCATGGGCAAAATATCGAGTTCAAGTATCTCCAAGCCGAGATGGCATTTCTCGATGGCAAATACGATCGCGCCGCGGACCTGCTGGATCCGCTGCCCAACGACAGCGTGGGTGGGCAAGTCGGGCATCTGAAGTCCCTTGTTGGTCCCACTGCCGATGTGACTCGCAACTTTGCGAGCAAGCCGTCAAGCGGAGGCCACTTTGTGATTTTCTATCCGCCAGGAAAAGATGAAGTGATTGTCGACCTTGCTGGAGAAGTCCTAGAAGCGGCCTACCAAAACATCGGGCAAGATCTCGGCGTATTCCCGAGCGAGCCGATACGGGTGGAGATTCTGTCTCAGCCCAGCGACCTTGCTCGTCTGTCCCCCTTAACCGAGGCCGAAATCAAAACGAGTGGAACGATCGCCCTATGCAAATATGGAAAATTGATGGTCGTCTCGCCACGAGCGACAATCTTTGGCTATCCGTGGATGGATACCCTCGCCCACGAATATGTTCATTTTGTGATCGCAACAGGGAGTCGAGACACAGTTCCTGTCTGGCTTCATGAGGGTCTCGCCCGCTTTGAACAAATACGCTGGAGAGACAAAGCCACCGGCAAACCGACCCCCATGGACACTCTTTTGATCGCAGAAGCCCTCAAGAAAAACGAACTGATTACCTTCGACGAGATGCACCCATCGATGGCCAAATTACCTAGCCAACAAGCAACCGCCTTGGCGTTTGCTGAAGTTCATAGCATGATCGGCTACTTGCACCAACACGTCGGCTACGAGGGGTTTCGCAAAGTGATCGAGCTCGTGCGTGATGGAAGCACTGCCCGCGAGGCGGTTGCAAAAGTCATGCAGACAAGCTGGAACCTCGTTGAAAAGCGCTGGAAAAAGCATCTGAGAGCAAACCATTCCGCAGCCGATAAGAGTTTGCAGTCCCGCGCACACGGCAAGCGGATTCGCTTCACAAAGGACGAAAAACGCGGCGAATCCGAAGGGGGCGAAGAAAACATCGGCATTGACGAAGTAAAGAGCAAAAAGGCACGCAAACACGCGCGACTAGGCGGACTTTTGCGCGCCCGAGGCCTTTCCGCCGCCGCTGCAGTCGAATACGAAAAGGCAATTCAATTTGCTGGCGACAAAGATCCGTTTATCGCGGCCAAACTCAGCCGAACCTACCTTGCCCTGCGGCGCTATGACGATGCAATCAAACTCGCCGCACCACTTGCAGCAGCAGACGCAAACGACGCCGTCCCGGCGACAACGCTAGGTATCGCATACCTTGCAAAAAAGGACTATCAAAAAGCTAGAACAGCCTTCGAGGCTGCATTGAGAGTCAGCCCCTTTGACCCCTCTGTCCGCTGCGGCCTCAAGCAAGCCTACCAACACCTTGGTGAGTCTACGCTCGAGACCCGCGAGCAGTTCGCCTGCCAGCGATTGCGGAACTAATATTCCGCGCGCCCGCGTTTGTTGAGTTAGACCCGTGAAACGTCAAACGGATTCGCCCCCCGGGGAACAATACTTAGTCGATCCCAATGCTCTTTCAGAGAGATACGCTCCGATTTCGAGATAGGAAGTTGTCGGATAATTCGAGGCCATTCAGAGATCGCTCTGTCGATGGTTTCGTTCATTGTCTGAACAACAACCTTCGGGTTCAGCCTCGCCTTTTCAGCCAGACGTTTGAATCTATCCACATCAATTGCCTCAAACCTCCTGCTTCCTACAAATCGTAGCGCCATCTCGTCGGGCACGGGATAGCATACTGTAGGTACAATATCGTACGCTGGACTGAGGCTTGCAACAGATCCACCCCTATAAATAAGAGACCAATTTTTCAGGTGAGCGTCGCCATTCCCGAGCAAGATATTGACAACAATACGAGCAACTGCACGAAGAGCGCTCTCAACCGATTTTTGACAAAATCGCTCGGCGATACTGACCACAGTTTCTTCGTTACACCGGTACTTGTCTCGCCCATCTCCAACAATTTGGGCAAAGTCCTCGATGTGGATCCTCCGCTCGCCCTCGCGATCAAACCGTTTTACGACGAGTGCATTTTGATCGCCTGAAATTACCGTATTTCCCTCCAGATCAATTTGGCCAATGGGCCGAAGTTCAACCTCGGCAATTTCGACACCGGCGGCTTCGGCAAGTTTCATACTCGTATACTCAAGCTCTGGTAACCGAGGGAACCGGATATCAAGACTGGGCAACTTGACAAGATAACGTCCATACGAGTCCTTCGCAGGAACTACGAACCTGCCGTCTTTGGTCTTTGACATCGACAGTTTTAGCTGTACGCCAGCTATAGAAAATCGAAGTTTTGAAGAAATTCCCTGAACAGAAATAACGTCTGTCGCTGCTACATCCGCAACGTCGCGGTTGACGGTGCTTTGCAATGGATTGGATTGCGGCTCACATACCTTCACAGCACCAGGCAGATCGAAGCCAAGGTAAGCGAGAAGCTCAACAGGCTGAACATCATAAAGGCCCATCTGGCGCTCTATCACACTGCAGAGCTCACCCTCTGGAAGAAGCTCGCGAAAGAAAGGTGGCAGCCGCCCTGTTGCTACTCGCCCGTAGCGGTTTTGTTCTAGCCGCGCTCGCGTCTTGACTTCATCCCTTGGGTTCCAGAACGCTGCGCTTAAAACTGGCCGCCTCGGTCCTAGATCGATGTACTCTCTTGCAAACTCAAATCGAGTATAAACCTGATTGCTCGACAGGGTTCCAACGAAAACGTCTTGTGGTTTGTGAGTTGTCACTTCCTTGTCTTCGAGATAAACGGACAACGCCCCTGTCCATCTCATTTGCCCGTTCATTGCGCGTCTTCAGGATCGGGAATAATAAAATCCAAATCCTCGGGTAGGATTTGAGTTTCGATTGTCTCTATGGACTTTCTATAGGTTGAAGCCTCTGTAGCGGCTATGGGCACGATTTCCAACCGTGCATCCAATACCCTAAGAATTGCAGCCAGCGTCGATAGTCGAACGTCAGTACTCCCTGTTTCAATTTGAGAAACCGAAGCCTGCCGTCGTCCGGCCAATTTCGCGAGCTTGGCCTGGGTATAACCACGTCTCTTTCTAAACAGCTGTATCTGCCTGCCTAGTTGTTTGAGTGTATTCTCTTCCATTGCGAAATACTTTTTACAGTATAGTACAAATACTGTATACGATATTTCGTATTATTTATACGACATAAAGTATCTATATACCTTAATAAGGATAAATCTATAACAAAATACTGATAAACGTATCAATAATTCTGTTATCGTACCCTATGGTAGCGTTTGGTCCATGCAAGTTGTGCCAATTTCATGTCTCCGGGACAATTACGCCTATCTAATCATTTGTGAAACGACCCGAAAAGCCATTGTTGTGGATCCGTCACAAGCAGGTCCAATCGTCGACGCGGTTTTGGCGAACCAGGTAACTCTGACTGCGATCTGGAATACTCATCATCACTGGGATCATATCGGCGGCAACAATCAGCTGCTAAGCCAGTATCGGCAGCTCGAGGTCGTCGGACATCAGTCAGACAAAGGTAGGATTCCTGGGCAGACAACATTTGTCAACGAGGGCGATGGAGTCCGTGTTGGTGACAGCATTGTGGCGCAGGTCATCCATAACCCTGGACACACCGCTGGTGCGATAAGCTTTTATGTCGCAGATTCAAACAGCGTATTTTCCGGCGACACGCTGTTTACTGGGGGATGTGGACGCCTGTTTGAGGGAACACCACAGCAAATGCGAATCTCTCTCGAAAAACTCGGAACCCTGCCCCCAGCAACAAAAGTGTACTGTGGACACGAATACGCTGAAAATAATCTGCGCTTTGCCGCTACGGTAGAGCCCAATAATCCTCAAATCAGCGATTGTCTAAGCCAAGCGATTTCCCGTCGCAAACATGGGCAACATCAACCATCTACTATCGGCCAAGAAAAAGACACCAATCCGTTTTTGCGTACGACTGTCGACGAGGTGGTGAACTCGGCAAGTACGTTTGCAAAACAAAAACTCGCGTCTCCGAATGCGGTTTTCGCTGCTTTGCGCCAGTGGAAAGACCAATTCTGATATGCAGACTGTCCTCGATACGATTATAGAATGGATCGCGTATCCTAAGACCCGAGCAATCGCCATTGTCATCGGCTCAATTCTTGCGGCCTATCTCGTTGGTTTCGTGTTTCGCAAAACCTTTGTCGTGTTTGCTAAGAAAACCAAAACGACACTCGATGACGTCATTGTTGAGGCGATGCGCCATCCGATCTTTCTGAGCGTCATCCTCCTTGGACTCGCGTGGGCCACCGAAGTTGCACTGCCTAAAAGCTGGGACACCGTGATACTGGCTATCCTCAAAACGATCGCCATCGTCATATGGTCGGCTGCGTCCTTGAAGATCATTTCTGCAGTTTTGCAATCAGTTCAAGAAAAATCGAAATTTGTTCAGCAACGAACAATGCCCGTCTTCGACATGGTCGGTAAAATTTTCGTCGTTGGCGCTGCCGTATACTTTATTTTTCTCGCCTGGGACATCGATGTTACAGCTTGGCTAGCTTCCGCGGGGATCGTGGGTATCGCAGTCGGCTTTGCCGCCAAGGATACTCTTGCCAATTTGTTTTCTGGGATTTTTATTGTTGCGGACTCTCCATATAAGATAGGTGACTTTATCGTTTTGGATGGAAACCTTCGCGGCCAGGTGACCCGCATCGGCATGCGATCCACCCGTATCCTGACCCGTGATGACATTGAAATTACAATCCCAAACGCGGTGATCGGGAGCTCTAAGATCGTAAACGAAGCCGGTGGTCCCCACGTCAAACAGCGCGTAGGAGTCACAGTCTATGCCGCGTATGGCGCCGATATCGATCGCGTGCGGGCGGTGCTGCTCGACTGCCCTAAGTCAATTGACGGTGTCAGCAAAGTTCCCGAACCGCAGGTTCGGTTTCGTGAAATGGCAGACTCTGGACTCCGCTTCCAGCTCTTAGTATGGATCGATGACCCCGCTGCGCGGGGCATGGTACTGGATCTTCTCAACACCACTGTCTACAAGGCGTTCCAAGCAGCCGAGCTCGAAATTCCTTATCCAAAACGCGATCTATATATCAAACAAATGCCCGACAATCGGGATGCCCTCAACGGTTAATGCCTCCGTCAACACATTCGCCCCATATTCCTGCAGAGAAGACGCTTCGCGAAGTCACGCCACTGGTGATCGGGCTTTCAGTGATTCTGACCATTGTGCTCGCTGCGGCCAATGCATACCTGGGGCTATTTGCTGGCATGACGGTATCTGCATCGATCCCGGCGGCCGTAATCTCGATGGCGATTCTGCGGCTGGTCCACGGCAATATTCTGCAAAACAACGCGGTGCAAACGAGCGCTTCTGCGGGTGAGAGTCTGGCAGCCGGAGTGATTTTTACGATTCCGGCGATGATTGTCCTGGGAACCTGGTCTGAGTTTCATTACCTAGAGACGACGCTCATCGCCGGATTCGGCGGTGCACTCGGCGTTCTATTTACGATTCCACTCAGGCGCGCCCTAATCATCGAAGAGCCACTCGGTTTTCCTGAGGGCGTTGCCACAGCGGAGGTACTAAAAGTCGGCAGGCAGGGTCGCTCCGCGATCCGATATATTGGTATCGGTTGTGGACTGAGCGCTGTATTCAAGTTGGGAACAAGCGGACTCAAGCTGTGGGCAGACCATGCAGTGATCGCACTCAAGGCAGGAGCCGCCCCCATTTCGCTAGGGTCGAATCTGTCACCAGCACTTGTCGCCGTTGGGTACATCGTCAAACTCAATATCGCTGTACTCCTCCTACTCGGAGGAGCGATCAATTGGCTGGTTGCCATCCCGATCACGGCATCCCAGGTTGTGTGGCCACAAACTGCTGAGGGTTTGGTGTCTGCACAATCCTTTGCAGAGCAACTTTGGTCCGGACAAACTCGATATCTCGGCGTCGGCGCCATGCTTGTTGGCGGATTATGGGCTTTGGCCAAACTGAGGACTAGCCTTGTTAAAGGGCTTCGCGCTGGCATGGCCGCCTATCGCGCCTGTAAAACGACAGACGCCAAAGCGGCATTGCGTACCGAGCAAGAGATTCCCATGCCGTGGGTCATCGGGCTCGTGTGCGCATCGACTGTGCCGCTCTACTTCCTGTTTTACCATTTTACTGGCACTCCCATTGTTTCCGCTTTTATGGCAGTGTTTATGCTGGTTTTCGGCTTCTTATTCTCTGCCGTAGCAGCTTACATGGCAGGCCTGGTTGGCTCCTCTAATAACCCGATCTCCGGGGTCACGATCGCAACGATCCTAACCGCTGCGCTCCTGTTACTGGGATTCGGCCTTGGCGAACAACTAGGCCCCCCTGCGGCGATACTGATTGGCGGTGTGGTGTGCTGCGCGGCCGCCATCGGTGGCGACAACATGCAGGACCTCAAAGCAGGCTATCTGCTCGGCGCGACCCCCCAGAGGCAACAAATCATGCAATTTGTCGGCGTGATAGCCGCCGCCGCCATTCTCGCTCCGGTACTCACCCTACTTCACGATGCCTACGGTATCGGCACAAAGCTACTCCCGGCACCACAAGCCGGCCTCATGAGCGCTGTCGCCGGTGGCGTTTTCCGCGGCGATTTGCCTTGGGGAATGATCGCAGTCGGCGCCGGCATTGCAACCGCCGTCATCATCGCAGACGTCGGACTCGAGCGAACCAAAGCGCGCTTTCGCATGCCCGTGCTCGCAGTCGCCGTTGGAATTTACCTACCCTTTGAACTATCTATTCCTATCTTCATCGGCGGCCTGATCGCCCACTTCGCCGCCCGCACCCAAAACAAAGACACCGATCTAAGCTCAGCGGCCGCATCGCACCGCGGCCTGCTCTACGCCGCCGGCCTCATCACCGGCGAAGCACTGATAGGGATCATCCTTGCAATTCCCATCGCGATCACACGCGATCCAAACGTGCTTGCGACGGGCTCACTCGGCCTCGGTTCGATCCCTGGCATTTTTCTACTCGCGCTCGTCGCGTACTATCTGTATCGTACTGCAGCGAAGCCCACGTAGGGTCAAGGGGAGGCGCGGTAACTGTAGGCTTCCGGTGGTCTAGTCGTCTGTTTCCAATTCGACACCTCAGTCCGGCTTGCCCTGGTCCCGTTTCCACCCCCTGCCCGTCAAACCCGGCGTGCGCTACTCACGCACCGGGCTTTCCCATGAGTTTCTTCCGAGTCCCTTGGTTTGGGGAGGCGTAATTGCGCGTAAAGCACATAGGCATCGAGAAGCCCTAGCTTTGTGGAGAGCCATTGGTCTGAAAATCTCCTCGTTCCTCTCCCGGCGACTCGTTTCCGCCTCGCGAGGTGGGCACGAAATCGCTTTTGTACAAACTTGGCGAGCGACCGGAACGGGGATTTTCGATTCGAGTGGGAGAAATACATCACCCACCCCCTGACCTGCTGGTTGACGCGTGCCACCATTTCGTGCGGTTTGCGCCATCCATCTCGACGAATGGTATCCCGAAGACGTATCCGGATCCGTTTTTGTGCTTTGGGGCTCGGGGCTCTGACCAACGCGGTGTTCTGCGTTGTCCTTGCCCTACGCCGAAGAATTTGGAATCCAAGATACTCCATCGTTGCCCCGTCTTGGTCCAGATCGACCTCGTGGGTTTTCTCTGGATGTATCTGTAATCCTATCTTCTTCAGCACGCCACGGAGACGGTTTCGTATTCGATTCGTCGGATTGCGGCTCACTAACACGCCATCATCCGCGTAGCGAATCCACATCATATCACGATATCGCGTGTGCTTAATGAACCAAAAGTCTACAATCCCCAGATACAGATTGGCGATCATTGGACTGAGAGGTCCCCCTTGCGGGCATCCTAGGGATGTTTTCGTCAGCGTTCCGTGTGGTTCTTGAGCAGGTGCTTTGAGGACTTGCTTGATCAATCGCAACACAGACCGGTTTTGACTGTTAGGATTCGATGTCACTCAGTGCACATAGAACCTGATGTGAATGTTTTAGAATCGCGATTCGTGATCACAGACGCGCGCCGGCCTTGCACCTCACTGGAGACAATCTGTTCTTTCCCGGGGTCATACTCCGGCGGGTGCTAAAAGGACCCATGGCGTCCAAAAATACGCGATCTCGAAGTGCAAAACTGGTTGAAGGTTAGGGGGTGTCCCGATTGTGCCAGTGCCTCGAGTAGATGGCCTCTGAGTACACATCCACTCTACAGATCAAGTGCCCGTAGCCCGTCCTTCCAGTGCAAACACTCAACATTGTCGATTTTCTTTTTTGTTTGTTCCAACGAGAAACAGTAGGAAACGCTATTTTTGATGTCCTTTGACAATGATCTCAGGTGCCGAATATCACTTTCTCGCACGAGGGAACTCAACTTGATTTCTACTAACGCTCTGGGAAGACCGGGACGTTCTATCACCAGGTCGATCTCGGCGTCATCCTTGGTCCTGATGTAGCTCAGCTCGAAATCCTTACCTGCATAGGACTGGAGCCTATTGATTTCATTAATCACGAATGACTCAAATACTCTGCCAAATTCGTAGGTTCTAGGTTGTAAACGAACCGTTAGGGTTTTCTCCAGCGCTCTCCGTACACCACAGTCAAAGAAATAGAACTTCGGATTCCCTTTCTGTCGTTTTCGGATTGATTCGTGAAACGGTGGAAGCAAAAATCCCAATAGCGTATCTTCCAAAATTTGAAAGTAATTTTGAACTGTTTTGACGCTGGCACCAACATCAGTGGCGATTTTGGAATAATTGACGATCGCTCCATCATGCTGCGCAGCGACTGGCAAAAATCTTCGAAACGGATCCAGTTTTCGCACAATTTGTTCTTCGGCTATTTCTTCTTTTAAGTAAGTATGACAGTACGTCCGCAGGAAGTCTGCCCTGTCCTGATCGCTATCAAAAGAAGTGACTTTGGGTAATGTTCCCCATTCGAGAGCCTGTTTTAGATCGAACGAGTCGCCAAGCTCTCGACAGGTAAACGGATACAAATGGCGAACAAATGCACGACCGGCAAGCAGGTTAGCACCTCCTCGCTTCAACTTACGAGCGCTTGATCCAGTTAGGACAAACCGAATGGAAAAGTTTTCGATAAGGTGATGTACCAAATCGAGTAGCTTCGGTGCCTTCTGGATTTCATCGATGATCACCCATGACCGTCTTCCAGACAGTCCTCTCACTTGTTCGGAAAGAAGTTGGGGATGCAACCAAACAAGAAAAAACTGTTATTTTTAGGCAAGTTAACAAGCCTAGGAATCATACTCCACAAATGTCCGCCATATTTGGATTATAGTCAACAGCTCCGATTGGCGTCCCCACAACTGCAGTCAAGATTCGGTGTTGCCCAGCGCGGCCTTCAGGGTTGGCAACGCAGCAATATCCTTTTCACGTCCAGCTCTTTCTTTCATTGCAATGACTGTTTTCAAACTCGCGTAGCGACTGTTTCGCCCTTCAATCTCTAGTTCAATTGCGTCACCAATCAGATCCAAATAATCAACGCCGGACGCTGTGCGCAACACATCAAGATTCCCCGCATTTGTTTCCAACAGATGATGTCCTGCGGCGACGGTGGATGCTAAACCTTCTGCGCTCGGTTCAATTCTCCGATTCAACTGATGGCGGTAGACCGCACCAAGCTCACGCAACGCTTTGATCAAAACTGTGATGTTTTTAGGAGTCGCCTCGTAAACGATATCCACGTCCGTTGTGACAATAGGCGCACCCTGCATCCATGCCGCGAACCCGCCAACGATGACAAATTTCACACGATGTTTTTCGAGAATCCTAAGAACCCTTATCGGATCAAACTCGCCGGACAAGACGCCTCGCCTTCACTAGATTTTGCACCGCAGTCCTCAATGCACGCGCACGATCCGTTGGATTCAGCGCGATCAGATTGCGGATCTGAGTGAGATCACAACCACTATCGTCTGTGGGATTGCACAACCACGGCTGGGACTCGTCTTCACCCTGATCTGACATCACACAAATTGTCGCGCGATCGGCATCCCTGCGCAAGATAGACCCACAATTTACCAATACTCAAGAAAAATTAAAGGATTTTCGATAATTAGAGGAGTGCTCAGATCCCAGAAGCCGTAGAATGTAAGACATATCGAGAATAAATAATTTCACACTAACTATACAATTGTAATTTTGGTGAGGATTGTGTTATTCAACAACTTCACACTAACTATGTAATTGCAGTTTTAGTGAGGATCCCTATGCGACGTTTTGTTGGCAGAAAGTCGGAACTCGCGGGACTTCAGCAGCTTCTAGCAAAAAAAGCGTCTAGCCTCATCGTTATCAAGGGTCGACGAAGAATCGGCAAGAGTCGACTAGCAGAACAGTTTGCCGAGTCCTTCTCTCGATCGGTCCTCCTCACCGGAGTTCCCCCAGAAAAAGGAGTGACCGCCAAGCACCAACGAGACGAGTTTACCAGGCAAATGCGCCGCATGCAGATTCCTGTTTTTTCCCCAGATGATTGGGGAGATCTATTTACTGATCTCGCTATTCATTGCAAAAAGGGGCGGGTATTGGTTATTCTGGACGAGATTACTTGGATGGGCAGTCTTGATCCGACCTTTCTTCCAAAGCTTAAGACCATTTGGGATACACATTTCAAAAAAAATCCCAAACTCATGCTGATTATTTCCGGTTCAAATTCCATGTGGATCGACGACAACATCCTGAGCGGCACCGGCTTCGTAGGTAGAATTTCGCATCAAGTTACTCTGAAAGAGCTTCCTCTCCATTCCTGCAATGAATTCTGGGGGACAAATCGCGACAAGATTTCGTCATATGAGAAATTTCAGGTCTTGAGCGTCACAGGAGGCGTGCCACGTTACCTTGAGGAGATTCGCCCGAATCTTTCCGCCGAACAGAATCTTGTCGCCTTGGCCTACCGTTCTAGTGGAATTCTCTTTAACGAGTTTGAACAGATCTTCTCAGATCTATTTACCAAAAGAAGTCGTACCTACAAACAAATTGTTCTGCAGATGATCACTACCAATCCGACAATGGAGGAAATCGCAAAGGGTCTAAAGAGATCCAAAGGTGGTGATCTTAGTGTATACCTTGAGGATCTAGAAAAAGCTGGCTTCATCAGACGTGACGAAGGTTGGCTAATCGCGAAACAAAGACAGCAGAGACTCGGCCACTACCGAATTTGTGATAATTATGTTCGGTTCTATTTGAAATATATTAGGCCTCACCGGCGACGAATTGAGTCCGACCAAATGACAACCCTTCCCCGGGGATGGAAGTCCATTATGGGACTTCAATTTGAAAATCTGGTAAGTAACAACGCCCTATCGTTGTATCATGCGCTTGGCCTTTCGCCCGATGAGATCATTTGGTCTGGCCCATATGTCCAGACCGCAAACAGCCGACGGCAGAGATGTCAAGTTGAC
Organism: Kofleriaceae bacterium; assembly: GCA_965223575.1. Lineage (GTDB taxonomy): Bacteria > Myxococcota_A > Polyangia > Haliangiales > Haliangiaceae > CBDCWZ01. The sequence goes on along the minus strand of CBDCWZ010000078.1, from coordinate 32,706 downwards.
TATCTCATTCAAACGAAACATCGCGTCCTTTATCTTTGCGAAGTAAAGTTCTCAGAAAGAGAAGTACCCTTTCGTGTCATCCAGCAGGCCCAGGAGAGAGCGCGCCGAATGAAGGTGCCACGCGGCTTTTCGGTCCGGCACTGTCTCATTCATGTTAATGGGGTGAGTGAACGTCTCGAACAGGATGAGTTTTTTGCACACATTGTTGATTTTGGAACATTTCTCGCAGCACCTGCACATCCTTTGTGATGACAGGGGCAACCTATCCAGGTTACTTGCCAAATTCGAAAGATAGCGCTCCACCAAGGATCAGACTTCGCCTATGCAAGCAAATCCGCTTCGCCGTTGGACAGTACGAGCACCGTCGGGGGAAGCTTGGCGAGCAATGGATCACGATCCTTCAAAAACTCGTCAAAGTGAATGACGTCCTTTTGCGCGAGGCCAATAAATACCAAATCTGCGCGCGTCGAGCGCTCGGCGATCAGGTCTGCAATCGGCTCTTCAGACTGAATCACCTCGACTTGAACCGTCAATCTTGCGGCATCAACCATGTGGGTGAGCTTTTGTTGGGCCGCGCGATGCTCTGCGCTCGTTTTGACAACACGCAACATTCGAATCCGCGCTTTGAGCCAATCTCGATGCATGGAAGTGAGATAGGCAAATAGGGTCAAAAGGGAACCGTTTCGCTGCCCGCTCCACCATACATCTATATTTTTGCGGCCAATGCCATCCAACTTCGCCCCCTTGTATAAGGCAAAATTGAGCCCAAAGCTCGCCAAGGTGCAAATCATCTCATTGACGCGTTGGCGGCGCTCTATCTGCTGCGGCGGTGGAACAGACAACATTACGGTATTGGGGCGCAAGCTACCAATCGAGTATGCTTGGATGACGGCATCGAGACGGTCTGGCGATGGCACCACAACCGCGTCGGCAAAAGCTACGATATTTTTAGAGCGCAAAATGTCGTGAACCCGCTCGGCACAAGACTGGCGATGATCGAGACGCTCATCAAGAGATCCCTGGGGATGGACGACAACCTCCAAGACCGACAGCAAGCCGCGCCCGCATTCCAGCCATGACGCACACGTCGCCATGTCCTGATCCCGATCGATATCCTCGGTCAAAACGGCGAGAACAGGGCGCCAGTTTTTTGGATCGGGTTTCATCGTCTCGAGCGTCAACAAGTTTTGCCGTGTCCGAGCAAATACGTAACCACGCTTGGCATCGCCCCAATCACCAGTCGCGCGTCCGCGCAACCAAAAGTAAATGATCGCAGCGATGATCATCGCAATGATGGCATAGGTTTCGTCGATTTTTACCATCGCGATGCCGCACCCGATGGTTCCAGCAAGCGCCGCAGGCCAACCAAACACTTTAAACCGGGGGCGAAAACTTGGATTTCCCGCCCGCCCCTCAACAAAAGCAGACAAGTTGATCATCCCGTAGGCAATTAGGAAAAACATTGATATCACCTGTGCGACCGCATCAAGGCCACCGGCCCAGACGACGCCAATCGCAATGACTAAACTCAGCAACGTCGCCCTGCGTGGCTCGTCCTCTGGGCCGTGCCCAGCACCAAAAAAGATCAGCGGTTTGAGCAAACGATCTTTGCCCATCGCCTGAAGAATCCTGGGCGCACCCAAGAAACTCCCGAGCGCCGAAGACAAGGTCGCTGCAAACACTCCCGCCACAACCAGGGGCGAGAAAATACTCATCTGCTTTAACGCTCCAAAAGGGTCATTACGCAATACGTCGGAGGCAGTCGTCCCAGCCAATAGCACCAGCTGAATCACGTAGATTACCGCGGTGAAACCAATCGCCAACAGGGTCCCATTTGGGATCGATTTTCCGGGATTTTTGAGATCGCCGGACATATTTGCTCCGGCTGTAATACCGGTAGCTGCGGGGAAAAAGATTGCAAAGACGATCCAAAACCCATCTGTATTGGCGCCCGCGTTCATATTGTGCGCAAGCTGCGTGGAAGAGAAGTCGCCAAGACCGCCGATGATGAAGGATATGACGGATAAGAGAAGTACTGCGAGAATCCCGTACTGCGCTTTTAACGCGACATCAGCTCCCTTAAAAGTGACAAAAAACAATACCAATACCATTGCTGTCGAGACCCATTGGGGAACGTAATACATCGCCAACTTGACCCCCAACGGACTACCCGCGGGGGCAAACAGCCCAAACAACGCCTCGGAAAAACCGATGACGTAAAACGCAATCGAAATCGCCTGGGAGACAAACAGAGTGAGCCCAATGGCGCCGCCAAAGTCTGGCCCAAGCGTGCGCGAAATCATATAGTATACACCACCAGTACGGATTTCGGTGTTGGTTGCAATCGCCGACAACGACAGTGTTGTGAGGCCCGTGATCCCTTTGGCGATGGCAAGAATCGCCAACGCGCCAAGCAGTCCCGAATGCCCGACCACGGAACCAGAGCGCATAAACATGATAACGCCCAAAATCGTCAACACACATGGCGCAAAAACACCACCAAACGTGCCAAAACGACCTTGGGGATTGGAGTCAGTCATTTGCTAAGATCGCTATCTGTATCGCTAAACGCCCGGGGGAATTGACTTAGCGATTCCCTATAGGGTGAGGACTCCTGTTGATTTTTGGCGACCCACAGTCCCCTCTTTACCCCCTTCAGACTCTGCTCACCGACCCGTTTCATGTCATCAAGAACCATATACACTGCTGGGACCAACAGCAAGGTAATCACCGTCGCGAACATCACGCCGAATGCCAGACTCACAGCCATCGGGATCAAAAACTTTGCCTGCACTGAGGTCTCTAAGATCATCGGCACAAGACCAAAAAAGGTCGTAAGAGAGGTCAAAATGATCGGCCGAAACCGTTTGATACTTCCCTGAACCACGGCATCCTGGATCCGAGCGCCGAGCTCACGGTATCGATTAACCGCGACAACCAAGATCAGCGAATCGTTGACAACCACTCCTGACAGGGCGACAGCCCCCATCAGACTCATCAGGCTCAGCTCAAACCCCATGAAAATGTGACCCCATATCGCGCCCACCAGTCCAAACGGGATTGCAATAATCACAATTGCCGGCTGCATGTAGCTGCGAAACACCACAGCGAGCAATGCGAATATCGCAATCAGCGCCATGAAAAATCCACGTGCCATGCTCTCGTTGGTCTCCTTGCTAGAACGCTGCTCACCTGCGAGCGCGTAGCTAAGCCCCGGGTACTCGCGCTCTAAATCGGGAAGAACTTCTGAGAGCAATTGGCCCATGATTTCACCAGCATTCGCCTGCTCTTCATCGACGTCGGCAGTAACCGTTACCGAGCGTTTTCCGTCAACACGGCGAATCTCTGTTGGCGATCGACCTCGCTTGCGCACCACCGCCTCGTGAAACGGTATTTCACCGCCTCCAGGGGTTCGGACGACCAACTCTTCAACGTTATATTCGGATGCCCGCTGATGCTTGGGCAAACGAACGTAAACCCGCACTTCATCCCTGCCCCGCTGTTGCTTGGCAGCCTCGGCGCCAAAAAATGCTGACCGGATTTGTCGGGCCAAATCAAGCTGGGTCAGATTTAGGCTCCGCGCGCTTTTGGTCAACGCAACGTCGATTTGCTCTTTGCCATCAGCAAAACCGTCATCAATATCCTCGACACCTTTGAAATCCTGTAATCGAAGCGCGAGCGCCGCTGCCGCATCATAGAGATGACGCTGATTTTCGTGACTCAATTCGAGTGCGATCGGCTGCCCTGCAGATGGCCCGGTGCTGTATTGAAATACCAGCTTCTCAATACCGGCAACACCCGCCAATCTCGCCCGCCACTGCCGTGCAAGCTCACCCGTCGTCAGTTTTCGCTGCCCCATCTCAACCAAAAAGATTGACACCTCCACAAAGTGGCTTCCGGTTGATTTTCGCCCTGCCGCGGCGGGATCTCCCAACCTGACAAGACTGCCATCACCAACATGAGAGTACAAACCACGACTGACTTTGTCTTCGCCCCCGTGCTCGTCGAGAATTGCCTTGGCGGCGCTAATCATCTTTTTTTGCAGTGCTTTGCTGCGGCTCACAGCGGTGCCAAAAGGCAACTCTGCGTGGGCGGTAATGATATCGCCTTCGACCTTGGGGAATTGCTGAAACTCAACGCGCCCGCTCGCCACCAAACCAACGGTGACCAACATAAATGATACGCATAGAGTAATGGTGACATAGCGACGCGCAATCGCCCGCGTGACCAACCGGCGATACCACCCCGCGATGATACGCTGCTCCAAAAACGAACTAAACCGACGCTGCAAATTGTGAACACGAGCAAACAACCGGCGCTTGTTGGCCTGCGAATGCGCTAAATGCGCGGGAAGAATCAGAAGCGACTCGATCAAAGACATCACGAGCACGGTGATCACAACAATAGGAATCACACGAAAAAACTTCCCCATAATGCCGGGAATAAACAACAATGGCATATAAGAGATAATCGTCGTGATAATCGCGAAGGTAACTGGGACAGCCACCTCTTTAACACCATAGATCGCCGCCTCGAGCGGCGTCTTTCCCTCCTGTCGAAGTCGATAAATCGACTCACCGACAATAATCGCATCATCCACCACCATGCCGAGGACGAGGATAAAAGCGAACAAAGAGATCATGTTGATGGACATGCTCGTCGAAGGTAGGAAAAGCAAAGCACCAATGAAGGAAATCGGAATCCCTAAAGTGACCCAAAACGCAAGCCGCACTTCCAGAAACAGACCAAGAACGATCAAAACCAAAATCAATCCCAGTGCTGCATTGCGCCACAAAAGACTGACGCGCTGGTCATACATCTCAGACCAATCCATCCAGCTCGCCATTTCGATCCCAGGAGGCAAAGACCCTTTGCGCTCTTCTAGGTACTCGAGAACCGCACTAGAAATATCGAGCGGTTGTTGATCCCCAACGCGAAAGATATCGATCTTGGCGGCAGGGATCCCCTTGTAGGTCGCGTGCAAGTCCGTATCCGCAAAACCATCGACAATGGTGGCAATGTCGCGGAGATGAACGACCGTCCCGTCCGGACGACTCAAAACGACAATATCGCCAAACTCCATGCCCGCATCACGACGCTCGGATAACCGAAGTAATAGCTCACCGCCACTGGTTTTCACTCCCCCAGCGGGAAGCTCTATTGATGACTGGCGGACCAACGCGGCGATTTGGTCCAAGGTCAGATTGTATTTTCGGAGGTTCTCCTGCGAGACCTCGATGCTAATCTCCAGAGGCCGCACACCGCTGAGCTCAACCACCGAGATATCGGGATGCCGAAGCAAGTCAGACCGTACCTGGTCCGCCAGCGCTTTGAGTACCTTTGGAGATTCCTGGCCAAAAACAACTAACGAGATTACCGAATTGCGATTGCGAACATTAAAAACGACCGGCCTTTCGACATCCTCAGGAAAAGAGGTAATCCGATCAATCCCTGCCTGGACATCACTCAGCGCCTGATCGACGTTCGCACCCACCAATAGTTCCACCGTGACCACAGCGAGGCCCTCGGTCGCTGTCGAGCGAAACTCTTTGACATCGTCGACATCGCGAATCGCCTCTTCGACAGCCAGCAGAACCCCTTGCTCGACTTCTTCTGGGCTCGCGCCAGGGTAGGGAATGTTGATAATCACCCGATCCAAATCAAACTCTGGAAACACCTCTCGTTTGATCGAGCACGAGTTGATCACACCCCCAAGCAATAGGACGATCATCAACACATTAGCAGCAACGGCGTTTTTCGCCATCCAAGCCAGTGGCCCGCGTTTGACCTCCTGTTCGTGTTCGATTTCTTGCTTCATTCAGGGGCTTTCTGGGTCGGTTGTGCCGGCGCCTCCGCCGCAGTAGACGCTCCAGAACTTGCGCCCTTTGTGGTTTTCCCATCCATTACCCGCAATCGCATCCCTTTTACCGGGGCCGCAATCGGACTGACAATAATTTGATCACCGGCGCGAATCCCTGAATCGATAAGGGCAATCTCGCGCTCGCGCCAAACAACAGACACGTTTCTGATCTCGAGCTTGTCGTCCTCGGTCATGATAAAAACAGAATCACCATCGCGGAGGGCAACCCGCGGAATCTCGATACCTGCCTCGACCCCCTTGCCCTCCAGGTCGACCTCGACGTAGTCACCAATCAGCAAGGGAAGCGAAGCAGTCGGTGTTGGTGTCGCGCCCTTGTCGGCCTGTAGGCCAAGAGGATCATCGATTTGCACCAGAATCCGTGCCATCCTCCCAACAGGATCCAGATCGCTGAGCAAGCGGATCACACGACCGACCCGGGTAACCGTTTGCTTGCCCATTTTTCTTCGTAGCCTTGCCTTTGTCCCTTCAGTGGTGCCGCCAATGCCCGGAATCGAGATCCGATCCAAACGATCGATCGGTACCGATACTTGCACCCAATACGCATCGCTGCCAACCAAAGTTACGAGGGGGGAAGCGGAACTTACCATCTGGCCAATATCAACTTGTTTTGCCTGCACGGTCCCATTGAAAGGGGCGCGAATTAGGGTGCGCGAAATATTGAGTTGAGACCGATGCAGACCGCTTTTGGCCGCCTTTAGGGCAACTTCTGCAGTGCGAATCTGAGGCTCACGAAGGGCGAGGCCTCCATCCACGGGGTCGCCATCGCCAACAAGTTGCCATTCGCGCTCAGCAACCTTTTTGCGCCCGCGCTCAATTTCTAACTCGGTTTGAGCCCGGTCCACTGCGGCCCGTTGCTGCCTGGCCGCCAGGACATACTCACGCGAATTGATTCGAACCAGCTTGTCGCCCTTTTGAAACCGACTGCCCGGTGTCAGTTTTGGATTGATCCAATTGACGCGCCCGGGAACCTCTGGACTCAGCACTACCTTTTGGGCTGGCATCACCGTCCCGTGTACTTTCAGTACAATCGTGTGGTCCGCCTCCTCAGCGGTAATGGTTTCTACCAGGACGCCGCGATCGACCCTCGGCTTTTTCTTGGGCTCTTCCTTCGTTTTGACAAGCACGACAAACCCGACAATCCCGATGATGAGAATGGCAACTGGGATCGCTGCGCGCAATGCCTTGCTACCAGCCGTTGGCACGGTCAACTCGGTATCGGATCTCGCTGTCATTTTTTAACTCCTGACGGGTCAATGACTCCCTTTGGAGACAACTTTCGCGTCCAACTGCCACCAAGAGCGCGACATAGCTGAACGCGAAATGAAAACATCTGTCTCTGTGCCTGCAATAGTGCAATTTCAGTTTGCTGCAGTGCCTGCAGCGACGACAATACTCTCAGGTAGTCACTCAATCCGGCTCGATACCGGGATTGCGCCTCACGCAACGATGCCTTCGCGATTTCTACCTGTTTTGTCAGCTCGCTGACATACGAAAGCTGCCCGCGCTCTTGAACGAGCGCGCTCTCCACCTCGGTCATCGCCTGCAACATCACTTGCCCGTAGTTTGCAACTTGCTCCTCGACGATTGCCTTGTTTCGCCGAACCTCCGCTCTACGCCGACCACCATCAATGAGCGGGGCAGTGACAGCTGCAAGGATCGACCACAGCGGCTTGGCTATCAATTGCGACAACTTACTGTCCTGCAGGCTAGTCGAGCCACTGAGACGAAGCCCTGGGAGCCGATCGGCCACCGCTGCGGCAACGCGATAATCGGCTGCCTCTACGCGCCTTCGCGCCGCGCGGACATCTGGCCTACGCTCGAGTAAGTCTGCCGGGACACCAACACCGGGCAGCGGTGGCAACTCGGGCAGCGCTTCGCTCGGTCTTACCTCCGCCCCCGATTGCGCATACCCAACCAACACGGTCAGACGATGGCCAAGTGCTCCAAGCGCAGAATTTGCAAGCGCGAGCTGCGCACGCGTTGCCACCAACTGCTGACGTTGCTGATACACATCAAGCGCCGACACCAGACCATGGCGAAACCGCAACTTGACCAACTCGAGCAATCTCTCGTTGGTCTCGATCTGCGCCGTCAACAACTTCAGTTGCGCTTGCTGCGAGGTCATGTCAAACCAAGTCTCACTGATCTCGGCAGCGACCGAGGTTGCAATGGCTTCCACATCATCGCGAATTGCCATCTGATCGAGTTTTGCAGCACTGCTCTGAGATCCAAGCCGACGCCACAAATCCACCTCGTAGGCTGCGCCGGCCGATGCGCGAAACTGATTGTTGGTATCGGTAAATTCTGTCCCCTGAAACTCAAGACGCTGGGACGATCGACCGGCAGAAGCGTCCAAATTCAGCTGGGGCCATTTCCCACTATTGGTTTGCGCCAGAACAGCATTGGCTTGTTTGAGCCGAGCCCAGGCTCCCCGCAACTGAAAATTGCCGCCGAGTGCACGAGCGACCAGCGCATTGAGCCGGCTATCGCCAAACGATTTCCACCACTGCTCGGGCAGTTGTTTCGCGTTGTCCGCCGGCTTTTCTGCGTACTGTGCCGGCAACGAAGACGGAGGCTTGGGATTCTCAGTCACACGATGGGGCGAACATCCTGCCACCAGGGCAAAAACAATCGTGATGAGTGCTCTCCGCAGGTTGAAGACTCCTCGAATCACTGCCCACCCCGCTTTGGCGCAAGCCCATCGCACAAAAGCACAATATAGTTTGGCACCATCGATGAAAAATCCAACGAACTTGCCGTCCGACGCTGCAGTTCCTCGCGATTCAGGTTGATCAGCAATATCCCAAACACTCCCCCCCACAATTGCCCAGCAACTTGCGTCGCATCGATATCTTCGCGCACGCTTTGATCAAGCTTTCCCTTGTCGATTGCGGATACTAAAAGGGCAACAAGTCTGCCGATCATCTTTTGATGCGCCGCCATCGAGGGCACCGACGTATCGAGAGAATATCCGGTCGCCAGCGACTCGGCGAGAATCCGAAAATGCTTGGGGCGCTCGGCAACAACCTCCGCATACGCTCGCATCATTGATTCGACGATTTTCAGACCCGGACCATCTTGCTTCGCGAGACGCTCAAAACGCGAGGACAAGTGGTCTAAGAACCGAGACGACAACGCGATAAACAGATCGTCCTTGTTCTTGAAATACAAATACAGTGTTCCTTTGCTGACCTCCGCCTCGGCGGCGACCTGATCCATCGAGGTCGCCGTGAACCCTTTGGCAAAAAACACCCGCTCGGCGGCAGCGACGATCTGCTCTCTTCTCTCCGCACGTTCGCGTTGACGCCTGTCCGCAATTGCCATGCTGGTTCCCGGGAATGACCAAAGGTCAGTTAGTGACCACTAGTTTAGCGCTTGTGATACCGGTGTTCCACACCGCCTGCCCCCTCAAAATGAGTAATGTTCTGTCCCGTGAACCACTGTCAAAATAGTAGTTTAAACGCCTACCAGCGGGCAGTCCATACGGCCGAGTCTTCGTAACGTAGAGATCTAAAAGAGAGAGAGTTGTCAGTTCTCTAATGGAAAACGAAAATTCATCTCGACTGTAAAATAGCAGTGTGAATACAACTACTTCCATTGCATCCTTACCCGGATGTTCCAATCGTGTCTTCACCAAGCCGGCCGCATGCAATGGCTCCATGCGCGCTGGGCCATGATTGTGAACGCCCTCGTAATTGTCATGGCGAGTACGACCAACGCCGACCAGACACCGTATGACAAACGCCGACCAGACTCGTATGAGCGGTCACAATACCAATTGAGCGGCGGGCCACCCGCCCGGGCAAACGCTTACACCGACCCAAGCCGCGACTCCGATGGCGATGGCTGGCCGGATGTGCTCGAATACATCGCCGACAATGGCGCTATTTTGGCCACCGACACAGATCAGCAGCCAACCTCGGCAGCGTTTACCGCCGCGCCGCTGTACCTGGGGCCGTCAACGGAAGTCCACTTTGACGAACCACTCCGTACCCTGGCCCGGGAGCTCAATTACGAACCAGTCGCTATCTACCGCTGGGTCTACGAGCATATCGACTACCAATCCTACAGCTACTGGGCCGCTCGCAAAGGTGCATTGGCCACATACCTATCCCGCCGGGGAAACAGCTGGGACCAGTGCGCACTCTTGATCTCCCTGCTTCGCATCTCAGGCATCCCGGCTCGGTTTGCCGAAGTTTCCGCCACGCCGCAGTATCCGATCGTACAAGTATGGCTACCCAGCGAGCTTGCCTATCGCCCCGGCGCCCATCAGCACGGCATTGTCGACAACGGCCGATGGTATCCACTGGTGCCGTGGCTCAAACAGCCAACAACCCGACCAAGGGTCGTTTTCGAACAACCCAAGGGTCGTTTTTGAAAGCCGATTCAAACCAATGCAGTGGATGGGGTGGGCGGGTCTCAGCTCACACGAAGCATTCGGTGAATATGCGTATTTCCCTTTTTTCTGGAGCTCAAAATGGCATGTTTGTGCAAATGCACGCAGGAGTCCCAAGCGACTGGGAACACGCTTGGGGCTACAGCTATGGGGGGAATTCAATCGGGGATGCTTGCGACGGGGACACCATGAACGAAGCGCATTTTGTATGTGCCATGTGGGAAAATGACGTCCCGTGATCCGTTTCGCCAACGGTCTAAGCAACGGGTGTACTCAGCGTGCCAATATTTTTGTTGAACGAGTCCCGTGATTCGTCGCCATCGGCTTTTGCAGGCAATTCGCGGAGACAGTCCAAATCGTCGTTCTTGGCTTTGTGGTGATGCTGTTCGCGATTGACTGAGGACGCGGCGCCGACCCATAAATTTGCGTCCCTGATGCTTCATCTCGAGTCTTGCTTTGGCTTCGTTCTCGCAAATCTGTTTCGAGATGATGGTCGCTAACTGGTTGTCAGACAGTTCGGCAAAGCCTTTCGGACGGGCCATTTCTAATGTAGCTGATTCTGCCCAGTGTCCGCCTTTGCTCGCTTCGCGAAAGAAGCCGGGCGGACGCTTTACCTCTAGTGGCTTGGCAGGCCAATCCCGTCGGATTCCCGGCCAGCTGTGTCCGTAGCAAACGAGTCCGGCTGCAACAGGGTTTGCCATTGTATAGGCCATCTTTGCAATCACGTCGGCGGGTTCTATACAGTGAACGTGACTGGTTTGCTCGCTCGACCATAGGGCTTCAAAGTCTCCATGGGTCGCATTCAGGTAACGGGCGATCAAGGAATGTGCGTCCCGGGTGAACCGACAAATATTCCCAGCCAGATCATGGGAAACGATGTGCCAATGGTTGCTCATGGCGCAAATCGCGTGAATTTCTATCTGGTACCGTTTGGCCAATACAGCGACAACATAAGCGATAGCCTGGTTTGTCTTCTTGCTCGGCCTAAGGAGAAATTGGCGACCGCGGACGCGCCGGGTAACAAACAAACTTACCTCTTCAAAGATAGGTCTCGCTCGCATCGACATCCTTTAAGCAAGACCTGCGCCAAATGATTTGGTACTTAATATTGTTTGCGAGTGCACAAAAGTTGGCCGGATTCTGGCCGGATTCCGCCCGAGCGTCCCGAAATCTCGTCCAGAATTCGGCGGGCAATCGTTAGCATGAGTAACAAAAACGTTTTTTCCGGGCACCGGTCTCTTGAACACCGACTGCATTCAGCAATTTTCTACGGTTTCTGTTAGCGTTAACAATCACGCAATAGGAACTCGTGAACTGTCCACAAGCAAAAACTCCGCGGACGGAGCGCCACTAACTACCGCGCCGCTCACGGGCGGCTTTGAGTTCTTGCGCAACAACGAGATCTTTATGTCGTCCCAGGTGCAATTTGATTCTCTATGAGCTGATCGATGTCGATCACTTGGTAGTATTTTCCAGGTGTAAGTTCGAGCTCCACGGTACGTAGATCTTCGTACGAACCAATCGGTTCGACACTGCCGAGCACATCGAGCCGACCGAGATCAGTATCAATCAACAATAAGCGAAACCGCGTGAGCTCTTTGGGCGTTTCGCGAATCACACCTAGGTCGTGACGCAAAGCATGATGAGGCCGAATACTCTGCAGGGCCGTCATTAATCGGTCGAGATTCGTTGCAGTCATCGGGGCTGCGATATCCAAATCCCGGGTCATGGTAACCGCGCCATGAGCCAAGGCTGCGACTCCCCCAATGACGATAAAATCCACATCACCGTTGGCAAGAACCTCCAGGAGCTGGTCGGTTTTTTGGACAGCCATTTTCAACAATCGAGTAACGGCCCATAAAGAGCCAATTTTTCCATTGTTTGTGCTTCTTCCAACTTGCGAATTTCCGCACAGGACATGGTTCTGCTTCGCACTCCTTCCGAGAACAGATTCGCACCAACGAGCTCCTGTATGCGTTCCACTGGGCTAAGGTAGCTGGCTCGATCAATGAGACCTACGTCAATGCCTTCCTCTATCGCACGATCCCATTCCTGTCCGTAACTGGGCAAATGTCCCACTGACTCATCCATAACTTCCTACTAGTATATCATATCCCCTATGGACGCTAAGGTCGCCTTAAAATACTGCAACAAACAGCCTAAGGAGGTTGACTAAAATGAGTTGGCCAAGATCGTCGTGTGTGCACCCGCATGGCAAGGCGCGAAGAGGGCAAATACCCAGCGTATTTAACCGATGCGCAACGCCGCCAAGCGCGTGCACAGGCGGCGAGATGGAAAAATAATTTTGATCAGCCTCCTAAGGCTTTACTAAATCTGAGAGCAATTGAACGAGATCTGGATCTAAATCCATCTCACCGACAGTGCGGGACCCTTGTTCTTGATCGTCAAGGCAGGTGAGCTCGTATTGGTAAGCGTCAGCTACGCTCGACCCACTCGATGGTTGAACCGCTTTGCCCTGTAGCAACTGCTTTAACTTCTCAGCGAGCTGTGGCGCGAGCTCGCTCGTATCGATGACGGACTCGAGCTGAATATTGGCAAATCCGCCGCTTCTGCAGACGCGCAGTTTCATAGCGGAATCCCAACTAATTTCCATGCCCGGCGGACAGCAACACCCTCGCGACTGCCAACACCAAAACGACTGCGTGCGGCTTCGACGGTCTCATTGGCCCAATCGCTAAACTGAGCGTGGGGGTTATTGATGGTTTGCAAAGCATCGTACCAAATCTGACCGGTGTGCTCCCAAGCATTACCACCGACGAGCATGCTTGCGAGAAAAAAGGCGTGGTTGGGGATCCCCGAGTTGATATGAACGCCACCGTTGTCTGATGTGGTGTTGACAAAGTGGTCCATGTGAAAAGGCTGTGGGTCTCGACCAAGGACATTGTCTTGATAGGCGGTCCCGGGTGCCCGCAATGATCGCAGTGCGGTTCCAGTCACCTCAGGGCCAAGAATTTCCTCGCCGACAAGCCAGCTGGCTTCGGCGACAGGTTGGCGATGCTTATATTGGTCGACAAGGCCCCCTAAGACATCGGCAATGTGCTCGTTGAGGGCGCCGGACTGATCTTGATAGATCAATCCGCCCGAAAACTGAATCACGCCGTGGGCAAACTCATGGCCGATGACACCGAGCGAGTTTGTAAAGTCGAGGAACAATTTGCCATCGCCATCCCCATACGCCATCTGTTGGCCGTTCCAAAACGCATTGTTGTAGTCCTCCAGGACGTGAACACTTGAGACGAGCGCCATTCCGCTGCCATCGATAGAGTCGCGGCCATAGACTTCCAATAGCATTCGGTAGGTGTCGCCAGCGCCATCGTAGGCGCGGTTGACGGATGCATCTGCCACCGCGTCCTGTCCTTCTTCGCGTGCGAGCTCCCCGGGCAAGGTAATTTGGTTTTGCGCATCGTAGACGCGGCGGATTGGCCTCGCGGGCTTGGCCATCGCCGCCGGCGTGGCACCTCGAGCCGATTGCTGTCCAACCGGTGCCCCCGAGGATGACTGCGTATGCATAACCCGCTTTCGCCGCGTCTGCTCACACAGCTTTTGCAGGTCAGCGGCCATCTTTTTTTGGCTCGCATTCCCACGCAACGCAATAGAATCCACCATGTGGGGAGGGATCACGCACTGCAACGTACTTGTTTGGTTGCAATGCGAGGCCCGGTCTAACGCTTGATTCGCTTCGCTATCTGGGAGGCTGGACATAGCCTGTAGACTATTGTCTCCGGTGCCACAGCTCAATGGTGTAATCAAGTTCTTTGTCACGCCCCTCGTCCAGAACGACCGTGCACGCAAAGTCGCGATCATAACGGGGAAAAAATGTATCGCACGAAAACGACCGAAGAATCCGAGTCAAATAGATGCTTCTGCACTCTGGCATCGCCATGGCCTGCTCGTAGATGGAAGCGCCCCCAATGATAAATACTTTTTCCACGGGTTTTGCCCGGGATTCTTGTGCGATTTTCTGCAAACCATCGGCGATGCCCGTTGCCATCAACGCACCGGGAACATGCAACGCCGGATTTCGGGTCAGAACCACATTGAGGCGGCCAGGCAAAGGACGAAACCGCTCGGGAATCGAGTCCCATGTCTTGCGCCCCATGACCACAGCGTTTTGATTCTCCGGAGTGAGCGTCCCCTGGGTCAGCGAGCGAAAATGTTTTAGATCTGCCGGTAGTCGCCACGGCAAATCTCCATCTTTGCCTATACCACGGTCTTCATCGACCGCAACGACGATGTCAAACGTCACCGCACTACCAGTCATACCGCAACCGGAAACCGAATAAACGGATGATGTTGGTAGCCGATGAGTTCGATATCCTCAAATCGAAGGTCATCGAGTGGTTTCTCAGCGATGCGAACGGAAGGCAAAGGAAGTGGATTTCGCTCGAGTTGTACTCGAAGCCCTTCGACGTGATTGAGATAGATATGGGCATCGCCAAAGGTATGAACAAAATATCCCGGCTGCAGCGCGCACTCTTTGGCGACCATTTCCGTCAACAGCGCATAGCTTGCAATGTTAAACGGAACCCCCAGTGCCATATCCGCAGACCGCTGGTAGAGCTGGCAATCAAGTCGCCCATTGACGACATAAAACTGAAACAACATGTGGCACGGCGGCAAGGCCATTTTTTCTAGGTCGCCCACGTTCCAGGCACTCACGATAATCCGTCGTGAATCCGGATTTTCGCGGATCTGCTTTATGGCTCGGCGAATCTGGTCGATGCCCTGCTGGTCGTCGCTTCTGCCCCAATTGCGCCACTGGTGGCCATAAATAGGCCCGAGGTTGCCATCGTCATCAGCCCATGCATCCCAGATCGGGGTGTGCTGGGTGAGATCGTCATGAATATTGGTGCTGCCGCGCAAAAACCACAATAACTCGCGTACCACTGCAGCAAATAGAACCTTTTTGGTCGTAACTAATGGAAACCCTTGACGCAAATCGTATCGAACCTGAGCGCCAAATAGCGAAAGGGTGCCCGTGCCGGTGCGGTCCTCACGCCGCTCGCCGTGATCAAGAATCTGCTTTAAGAGTGCGAGGTATGGTTTCATCGTCGGGATTCGTTCATGCTCAGGACCTGTCAGGGTGGTATAACACCGCATCGTGACGCTTCCACCAAACGCAGCTTCTTTGTCCCCGATTTGTGCCCCCAAACGTCCCAATCGCGCCTATTACGTGCTGGGCGCTATCGTTGTTGCGTTTGGTTTTTTTCCAGGCGGCATGGGCTCCTATGATGGCATCCACGAACCGAACTACCGACATGGATCGCGTATCTGTGCCCGGAAGCCTGAATCTTCCCCTCGCGGTCGACCAATACCAATTGTTCTTTGAATTTCGCAGCGTCTACCGCGGCAATTCGGTCACCAGCGCGGCCGGAACCAAATCGGGTATCATGCACGTTACACTACATTCAAACAGGGGCAGAGGTCCCCCTGCGCCCCCTGAGTCTTCCTATCGAATACAATCTTGCATCCTATCAGGGTCGCGCCATTGGAAGCTTCGATGTGACGAGAGCTGGCAACCACAAACTGAGCTGCACTCATGCCAAAGCCGATGGACCTGGGATGTCGATCGTTGCCCCTGCGATGTCAATTGTTGCTTTAGGGGGCTCCTCAGATCCAACCGGAATTTTGTATCGGCTATTGCTTGCCGTTGTCGCTTTTGCAATCGGAGCCGCCATTTGCGTGGTCGTCTATTTCAGACGCCGAGCAACCATCCCCGAGCGTCCTGAGCCAAACCCGTAAATCCTCGGGCCATTCGCTTACAAACTGCAAAGACTTGCCGGTTCGCGGATGGTCAAAACCCAATTCGGCTGCGTGCAATGCCATCCGAGGGGGATCCCACTCCGTGCGATGGCCGTACTGGGGATCCCCCAGGACCGCGCTTCCCAATTCCAGTGCGTGCAGCCGCACCTGATGAGTCCGGCCGGTTTCGAGTCTGGCGGTCACGATAGTGGCCCGATCGTCTATCTGCGTTTCGCGACAAAAAATGGGTCACAGCGTTCTTGCCCTTGACCGCTAGATTAACAGTTTTTTGTTCCAAAGGGACAACACCCGACAAAACAGCTCGGTACAATCGGTGGATCGTGCGACGACGGAATCCCTCGCTGAGTATGCGATTAGCATGGGTCGTCCGAGCAAACACCAACAACCCGCTCGTCTGCAAATCGATCCGGTGAACAACGAAGATCGGCCGTTTTGGGGTCGTTACCCTTGCAAGTAGATCAGCGAGATTGTTTCGATCGCTCTCCGGCGTCGGCGCAGTTAAAAGGCCTGCAGGTTTATCGACAACAACGATGTCATCGTCTTCAAAAATAACCCGAAACTGTGGAAGCGATTTCTGATCATGCTCCCTAGCCTTGTTACCGGTGCCGGTTTTTGCCCGCGCAAAAGCACCGCCGATATTCGCGCGAACGGTCTGACCAACTCTCAGCTTACGGCTCGCAGTCTTGACTCGACCCCCATCGACAAATACGCCGCCGATATCTAAAAGAACCCGGGCGCGGGTCCGCGACAGTCCAGGAATATTGGCAGCAAGTACCTTATCGAGCCGCTTTTCCGCATCGCTCTCGGACACGACAAACTGATGATGCTGGATCTTATTCACGCGGCGCCAACTGTCGACAGCCGCTTGCAGGCTTCGTGAAGAACCGAATCATCTTTCGCAAAGCAAAACCGTAGCATCGTTTGTCCAACCGGTCCGCGGTAAAAAGCGGTTCCGGGGATTGCGGCAACACCACACTTCGCGAGCAAACCCATCGCTGCCTCACGTGCACCTGGATACCCAAGCTCGCTGATATCAGCTAAAATATAATACGCTCCCTCTGGGACAATCGGCGGCATTCCCGCGCGTCGTAATGCCGAGCATAGCAGGTCTCGTTTGCGCTGATAGTCAGTGCGAAGCTCTATATAGAAACTTTCCGCGACACTGCATCCAGCCAGAGCGCCATACTGCAGTGGGGTGGGCGGGCAGACGTAGTGCAAGTCATTGACTAGCGTCATTGGCTCGACCAATGCTTTCGGTGCAACCGCATAGCCCAAGCGCCAGCCAGTGATGCTAAACGTCTTAGATAATCCCATAATCGTTACCGTACGATCCCACAACGTCGGTAACGATCCGGCGGAGACATGCTCCCGTCCGTCAAACCGAATGTACTCGTAGATTTCGTCTGTGATCACTAACAAGTCATGTTGATTGGCAACCCGGCTTACGACCTCTAACTCATCGCGCGAAAACATTTTCCCGGATGGGTTTGCGGGACTGCAAATGACAATCGCGCGCGTATTGGGTTTGAGCGCCGCGAGCAACTCAGATTCGATCAAGGCAAAACGAGGCGGTTTCAGTGTGAGATAGTGAATGCTCATGCCAGCCACCAACGCAGCGTTCACATGGTAACCGTAGTACGGTTCCATGACCAAGACGCCATCTCCGGGATTCAAAAGCCCGCTGAGTGCTGCCGTAAAAGCACCACTCGCCCCCACCGTAACGACGATTTCATCGCTTGGATCGGCTTTGATCGCATTGTGCTCTGCGAGTTTGACTGAAAGGGCTTCCCGCAACTCTGGCAACCCCTCTGAATACGAATACGTACTCTTGTTGTCCCGAATCGCATCGATCGCTCCGCGCGCCACCGCGGGCGGTGTCGGCAAATCGCAAATCCCCTGTCCCAAATTAATCCCACCAACACGATTACATTCACGACTCATCGCCCGAATATCAGACTGAACCAACCCACGCAGTTTCTGCGATAAAAACTCACCCACGACACGCTCCTCTGTGATTGGCTGTCTTGTATAGCAGATCCATACACAGTTCTATTTAAAACAAATGTGTATGCTAAATTACGGAAATAATCGTACGAGTTAATGCACAATGATCTTGCCTGCTGTAGTGCAGCAGACCATGACCGGGGGGACATGTTTTCGCTGCACTACAGCCGGGTGGTTTTTTCCACTACTTACTGGTACTTGCGAGGATGCGCGTGGCGGAGTGGCCAATTCTCTCAAGGTCTGCATCGCATTTGCATACAACGTACAGCGACCTTGTCGCGTTCTCCCGAATGATGACGACACCTGAATCGTAGCGTAACGTCAGGGCTCGCTCTTTGGGAGTCGGCCCAAGACTCATTTGGCAGTCATACACGTGGATCAGGCTCGCCCGAATTTGTTCGATGAGAATCGGTTCATAAGGAACACTCAGCACATTTTCTAAGCATATTCCTTTTGAACAATACAACGCGACACCCAAAACCCCCGTTCGCTTGGCTAGAGTTTCAACGGTATCATCCGGTACATTCTCAGCAGACTCCTTTTTGTCTCCAATCGGTAATCTTGTGACCCCCGAATGACCCGAGCGATTGTCGGTTTGTTCCATCGCTTGCCGTAAATGATAGTGAAGCATTGTCGCCGAGGCTGGACGATTTTGTGGGTCTTTGTCCATACAGCGCCGAACCAATTGCCAAACAGGCGGAGCAACAGAATCTGGCTGTTCTTCTAACTCACGCTCGAGATGTGCCCGGCGCATTTTCGCTACAGTTTGCTCTTCCCAGGGAGCTCGGCCAGTTGCCATATAAGCGAGACAACCACCTGCACTATAAATATCTGAGCGAACCGTCGGCTTCTCTCCACGCCAGATTTCTGGGGGCATATACTTTGGCGTTCCTCGAATCCCATCTGACCCGCCAGAATCAATGTGACAAGCAAACCCAAAGTCGGCAATTTTTAACTGGCCTTCGCGGGATACCAGCAAATTTTTGGGCTTGATATCCCGATGGACGATCCCGAGATTATGAGCATGCTTGAGCCCTTCGGCCATTGCCAACGCAAACCGAAGCGCCCTAGCAGGCGGTAACGGCCCTGACCGCTTAACCAACTGCTCAATGGAACCACCATCGAGATACTCAATGGCCATATAACGTTGCTCGCCACGGGGTTCTACGTGATACACACGAACGATATTGGGATGATCGAGGGTCGCGATCACCCGCGCCTCATCAAGCAGCGGCGACGCGCGTGATGCAAACACTTTTAGCGCGACTTTGCGTTGCAACGCGGTGTCAACCGCAAGATATACATCCGCCTGCCCCCCCGTTCCAATCTTCCGCCGAATCTGATAATTTCCAAGCCGCGCGCCAGTGGGAAGCACAGATCGCATGAGGCGAGATGGCTGGAGGGATCGTTTCGGCATATCGGAATCAGCGTGCTTAGAGAAACCCTAGCGCAAGCTTAAAATGGGTAGCAATTCGCTGTTCGGCCCCATTCCTTACCAGGCTGCTTGCGACAACTTCTTAAGACTACTCTCGGGATTCTTGGTTGCTGGTGCGACCACGGCAACAAACTCAGCGGAACGCCGGTGAACGTACAATGAGCTACTATCGCTTGCAATGCTCCAACTATCTAAGCTTCCCAACCCCAGCAGCGCACCGATCTCGTCCAGCGTGCTCATGCTCATTGACGCGACTGCACACACAGTCTCGGCATCGATTTGTCCCATCTGTTCCGCGACGTTTCCATTTACATCTGCGCGCGCTGCACCTTCTCCCTCTGGGAGCGTATCAAGAACTGCTTTCAAAGACATGGTTTCTCCTTCATTGGCTCAATCAATACTTATTTTGTGTCTCCCAGAGCATCAGACATAAACGCATCACGGGCTCCTGGACTTGGAATTCGCCGGGCGACGGATACGATTAGATCTGTGAATTGACCTGCTGTCACTGTTGCCGGGGTTGCTCCAATTCGGTGCAACTCCTCTTCCAACAGTGGCTTTCCTTCTCTACCAATTTGCCTCATCAGCGATTTTAGTACGTGCCTCATCACAACGAGCCCAACCGCACCTGGAGGTGGGGGAAGATCATAGCCATCCACAGCCCAACTAACACTTAGGCTTGTGTTGACAGGCTTCTTTTTCTTCTTTTTAGCTTTTGGTCGCTGCTGCCGACTCCCACCAACCGATTCCACGACCGTACTATTATTGACGACAGCGGTGTTCGCATCGCTCCCGTGGGCCGTACGGGGGCTGATCTCCAGCGAAGAATCTCGCGTGGCGGAACCTGCCGACCGAGCGCACTTTAGAGCAGCAACATTTAGGGCGACCCCCAACATCGCAATATTCGCGGCATTGGACGCTAAAACCGCTACGGTAATCCCGCCAGTGATACGAATCAGGCAGTGGCCCTCTTCAAAAATAAGCGCAGCAGCACCAACTTCAGCGTCATCAACAGCGACATAGTTTTCAAGTGCCTCTCGCAACCTCCCTAAAACTTCTGTCAGAAGAATCGGTTCGTAGGGGGGCTCCAATATCTCCGCTAAACATGCCCCGCTGGAGCTAAATACCGCCGCGCCAAGTACGCCAGGAACCTGTATAAGCGATTGCAGTGCCAATTTCATGGGTGAAGCCCCCCTGTGTTTTTAGACCGAGTTATCCTAATAATCTCGAGCCGGTTATCCAATCCTAGAACTGATCAAATTTGTCAAAATCACCTGCGTCAGAGAGAAGCTGCTCAAAATCGTCATCCAACTCTGCCTCTTGCTCCTCAGCATCTTCGCCAATCCCGAGACCACGGATTTCGCGCATTGGAGCAACTCGGAGGCCGACAAGCATTTTGACGACGCTAAGCATAATCACAGAAGTAAACGCCGTCCACAAAACGCAAACACCTGCCCCAACCGCTTGAACGCCAAGTCCTTGAACAACAGCCATTGTGTTTCCGGTCCCATCGTACATGGTTCCAAGGATCGGAATCGCCAACAACCCCCAAAGACCACAAAACCCGTGAACAGGGACAGCACCACACACATCGTCTAGCCGCCAGCGTTTTAAAACGAGGTCAAAGGCAATGTTATGGATCACACCGGCAATCGCGCCAACCACAAATGCCGATTCAACGCTCATAGAATCGGCGCCAGCTGTAATTGCAACCAATCCTCCCAACGCCCCACCCAGAAATTTCGTCTGAATATCGGCTCGGTTCTGAAAAATGGAACAGTGAACAAACGCAAAGAATGCTGCCGCCGCTGCGGAGATGTTTGTCCGAATAATAATCGGAAGAACCTCACTGTTGAAGCGTAAGGTACTTCCACCGTTAAACCCCCACCAGCCAAACCAGAGGATAATAACCCCAAGCGCGGCCCAAGCGGGACTGTTGATCTCCAGCTTGGTCATTGTACCATCGCTTGCATAACGACCGAGCCGCGGTCCCACCATGGTGATACCAACAAAGGATGCAACGCCACCAACAAGATGGACCACACTAGCACCAGCAAAATCATGGAACCCCATGCGGGCAAGCCATCCATTATCTGACCACACCCAGTGCCCAAAGATTGGATAGATAAAGGCCCCCATCCCAACCGTGAACACCAAGTACGCTTTAAAACCAGTCCGCTCGGCCATTGCCCCGGAAACGATGGTCGCTGCAGTTCCGGCAAATGCAAGTTGAAACAAAAATTGGGTCCATTCCCATGGGTCATTCCCAAACCCATCCCCTGCAAATAGTGTCGTTCCAATGAATCCCTTATCTGACTCCCCAAACATCATTCCATAGCCAGCGAGATAAAAGATCAAACTGATGACTACCCAGTCACCAAGATTTTTCATGGCGGTAGCAGCAGTATTCTTTGCTCGAACGTTTCCAACCTCAAAAGCAAGAAACCCCGCTTGCATAAAATAGACAAGGCCTGCAGCGATAAGCACCCACAGCAAACTCTGGTGGCCACCAACCGCATTTTCGATTGCAGGGTCGAGTTCTAGATTGGCAGCTTCCTGAGCCAACGCTAATCCCGGAAGCAATACAAGCACCCCCAATGCTGTGAAAGCCCCAACCCCTGCCCGTACTAACCTATCTCTGCACTTCATCGCCTTCCCCCCTAGTTTGTTCTGCTTTGCTGCGCATTGCATATTCTAGAACCCGTCCAAAAATGCTGAGGCACTCATCTGCGCCACGTCAATGGAGGGGTGCCCCCGTTTTCGATTCATACATTCTGTTCCTGCTCTTGCTTCTTCTCGTCCTCGCATCTGAGATTCCTCAATACTTCTAAGATGAGTCTAGTTTATTCCTATTCGCAGGTAATCGTCACGCGACGATTTTGTTTTCTGCCCGCAGCCGTGTCGTTCTTGCTCCGTGGGTCGGATGCGCCAACACCTTGTGTGACAATCCGACTTGCATCAATCCCCTGCGCAACAAGAAGCTTCTTAATGGCTTCTGCGCGGCGTTTGCTCAGTTCTGTATTTCGCTCCGAGTGTCCTTGCCCATCTGTGTGACCATCTACTTTTATGGACCCTGAGCAAGCCTTAATCTGTGCAGAAATTTTCTTGATCGCTTTCCGCTTTCCTACCTTCGGGTGCGCAGATGATGAAGCAAATGATGCTGGAAACACGACAGTGCCAGAAAGCGGACGAATGCGATCTTCGACTTTCGCATTTTTCACCGCTTCTGCATCTGTTGCCGCCTTCGTATCTGTTGCCGCCTTCGCATCTGTTGCCGCCTTCGCATCTGTTGCCGCCTTCGCATCTGTTGCCGCCTTTGTTGCGTCGACATCGGCTCCAACTTTGTTCGGATCCGCAGCCGATTTCACATCGGAGTTCGCAACCCCATCTGGGGTTCCGGCAGTATCGCCATCATTCGTGGCAACTGGGTCTGCGTTAACCTTGTCCGTTGCCGGCGCTGAAGGGGCCGTGGCTCCCATCGCAATATTATCATCGTCGGTTGACGCAACATCTGTCCCTGGATCATTGACCGCCCGAGGAAACAACTTAACCGCTGCAAAACCGAGGATCATTGCCAGAACAATTGCTACAAGTGTCTTATCTCCCTTTGACATTGCCATTTTTTTTAATCCTCTCCGGTCTTCATGCCGTGACTAACGCGCAGTTTGGCCTCGTTTTAATCCTTCTTCATTGTGTATCTCGACAGCGAAGCAGGTTGCCACACGGACACCTACATTGGCCCAACTTATCCCCCACGAACCGAAGCAACGATAAAGGTCAAATCGTCCTCCAGAGGTTTACCGCCACAAAACTTGGCAACGCCATCAAAGATGGCCTCGCGAATCCCCGCGACGTCTGAGACATCCACGGATGCAAGCAACCGACGAAATCGCTTATCGCCAAATTGCTGATCGGCATCATTTGTACACTCAGTTGCACCATCCGTATACCAAACAATAACATCATTCGGCATCAGTTCGAATGTGGTTGTTTCATATTCTGAATGAGGATCTACTCCTAATGGAGTCCCCCTAGACAACAGACTAAACAATTTGTTCTTTGCACCTTGGTTGCGAATCAGGTAGGGAAAATTATGACCTGCACTTGAAATCGAAAACGTTGAGCTAGCTGGGTCTACGATCGAAGCGGCACAAGTCATCATTAGACGCTTCTGTGTGACAGCGTAGATAGAGGTGTTCATCCACCGCAACACCTCTGAGCATGTAACCTCACCGTTTGCGTTTAGAGCAACATCACAGGCAGCCTTTGCAACACCTGTCAAAATTCCGCATGACAAACCGTGCCCTGTAACATCGGCTATCATGACAAGTAAGCGCCCGTCCGGTAGCTCATGGGCAGTCCACCAATCACCACCAACTTGGGAGCACGGACGATACACCGCAGCAATCGTCGCAGCCGCGTGCTCGATAAGCTCCGTACCTGGAGTGAGCATTCGCTGAATATCACCGGCACGCGATAGCTCATCCTGGATGTTCGCGAGTTGGTCCGCAAACGTGAGAAAGTTACTCGTTACACTGTCTCCTTTGGTCCCAGAAATCGATGAGAACTTTGTACAAAACTCGGTGAGTTGCTGCTGAACTGTAGTTTCATGGCGCGCCTGAAGACCGCGAACTGGACTGACCATCTCTCGACAGATAAACAACCCTTCTTCGACTGCGGACACAAGCATTTTGAGCGCATCCCGTTCTGTTGTGAGCGAAGCGGTCTGGGCGCTCAACAAGACGGACTCTGCCTCAGCCAAAAATGTCGCGCGTTTATTTGGATCACGAACAAACTTGGCAATTTTCTCGCACAATATCGGATACTGCGAACTCCCAAGCGTAACGTCGTTGACATCCATATTGGTCATCTCGCGATTGAGTAACAGCTTGCCCGAAGGCCCCATCTGTTTGGTGAACACAGCACAAAGTCGATCGACGATCTCTGCCCCCACCGCGTCAGGAGGTGGTGGTTTGCTCCCACCTGCTTTTGCTTTTGACCGCGTTGAAGATTGTACTGTCCCTGGCGCCTTGGACATCTTGAGTTCGGCCACCCGCAAACCGACATTGAGCATGCCAACATTTACAGTATTGCGCGCCAAAACAATAACTGTCGTTTTGTTTACTGGACGCACAACCATATAGGACAACTTGAAACGGAACAGCCCTATTTTTGCGGGACCGCTCACAGAGCCTTTAATTGACACCAACGAGTCGGCGAGTTTGGGTCCAACTTGTCCTAGCCCCGTACGGAACGAACCGCTTTGTGCAACGATCCCTCCTTGTTCATCCATCAGAAAAGCACCCATGACCCCCTGCACTGCGGTCAGTCCATCTAAAGCCGCCTCGATGTTCTCAACATTCATTTCGGTTGGCTCTACCGTCTTGGATGACCGAGGAATGGCTGATGCAATGCTCATTGATTGTGCATAAACAGTTTTTGGAAGCTTGCGATTTACAGTATTTTCTAGGCCGGTGCTCTAAGCCACTGTACAGTGCAAACAATATAAAAAATGTAATTGGAGGCACAAGAATAGTTACCGTTACACGACTAAATCACGCTGGTCGTGCCCTCACTGTACACGACTCAGGAATCACTTTGGAGGGCTTAGAAGCCAGAAGTTACAACCACATGAGGCACCATTGTGATCCGGTCGGCGATGCGAACCGACAAGTAACGAACAGACTAGAGCTCACCGGTCGACTCGCTCGCTTTCGCTCCAGGTGGCTTGTCGTCTCAACTCAAGCGGAGTGCGCCACCGTCGGCCCCTAGCCGGAAACATCACAGATGCGTGCGAAGATCGCCAAAGGAATTGTTTTCACACGGAGATTTTCGATTGCAGGGAATACTGGTTGTATTTGCCAGATTAAAAATTTTTGTGTGGGAACAAAGAGCTTTGGTGAGGGCGTGCGCAGAGCGTGATTTTTCCGGGTTAGGAAGCGTGCATTGTTAACGCGCACGTCGCACGAGATGTGGACGTGTCTTGAAATACGGGACTACCCCTTAACGTGCTAGCTGTATCCAAAGTGACGTTTTAGGCCGCTTTCGAGCCTAGCTGCTTGGCGGCGGCATGCGACGGGACGTGGTCGGGAACCGCAGCCGGAGGGACACCCTCGCGAACCTTGAGCATCCGATACCCGCGGCTCCACCGACCTACAGCAGTCACGGTGGAGGCCACCCCTACCATGAGTAGTGCCACACCAATGATGTGTGGCCCATACACGGCGGTACTACTAGCCGCGTCAAACCAGGCGGTCAGAAGCGTCCCTACGGACACAAGTGCAATCCGCTCCGCACGCTGCATATTGCCTCCGTCTAGGACCAAGCTAAGCCCTTCACCTCGGGCACGTGTATAACTAACCATGATCGATCCAGATACGGCCAACATCACCGCCCCTAGCCAGATCGTATCGCGCAGAAACCACGCAAAACCGGCAAAGATAAACAGCTCACCCCAGCGATCTGCAACCGAGTCAAGAAACGCGCCTGCCTGCGAGGATCGATTTGTAGCGCGCGCGAGACGCCCATCGAGTATGTCCAAAAGACCAGCAAGGATATACAACCACCCTGCTGTCGCGAGATGCCCACTCGCGACGCCTAGCCCGGCAGATGCACACGCGATCAGGGAGCTAAAGGTAATCGCATTGGGGTGGATCCCCAGTGCGACCACTGCCCGTTCTAGTGGCCTCAACACCCAAAGCATGTAACGCACGATGAATGGCCCAAGAACACTTGTAAACTTGCGGCGGTTGAGACCACTTACCTTTGGGCTGCGACCGATCACACATAGGGTTGTGTACATCAGAAACGAAGCAATCGTTGCGACCGACAGAACCAAAGCCGGTGCGAGTATGATGAGTCGATCCATAGGCTGAAGCTACTCAGCGTCTTTACCATTAACCGCGCAACCCGACCAGGTCCAACCGGACCGAATATTCATAAGTATCTAATTTTATTAGACACAATGAAGGGCAATACGGTGGAATTATCAACTCTTCCGTTCCCTCCAAAAGATCATTCATTCTAGCCCGGAAACATGACACTCTCCCGCTTACTCGCACCAAATCCTCATTCCCAAACGAAAATTTTTAGTCTACAAACTGCAATCCATATTCGTTGCGATCGAAAATCTCCGTGTAGCACCAATTCCTTTGGTGATCTTCGTACGCATCTGTGATGTTTCCGGGCTAGGCTACGGTCCTAATGCGAATCGCAACTTGGAACGTAAACTCCATCCGTGCCAGAAAGGAACGCGTCCTGGACTGGCTAAACACGAGAAAGCCCGATGTACTGTGCCTTCAAGAGACAAAAACGACTGACGACAAATTTCCAGTCGACGATTTCTCTAAGCTTGGGTACCAAGTCACGCTTCACGGCCAAAAAACCTATAACGGTGTTGCAATCTGTTCACGCCACAAAATCACCGCCACCAGCAAAGGATTTGACGATGGAGTCCCAGACGAACAGGCGCGCCTCATCTGTGCGACAATTTGCGGGATTCATTTCATCTCCGCCTACATCCCAAACGGCCAATCGGTAGGCTCTGAAAAATACACGTTTAAACTGGACTGGATGAACCGGTTGCGATCCTTTCTCGATCGAAGATTTAACTCGCGAGATTCCGTTGTACTCTGCGGTGACTTTAATGTCGCCCCTGAAGACCGCGACGTTTATGATCCGATAGGATGGCGTGGTAGCATTCTATGTAGCGAAGCCGAGCGCAACGCACTGGCGCATATTGTCGACTGGGGCCTGGTCGATTCGTTGCGTTACCACAAGCAAGACGCTGGGCTATACTCATGGTGGGATTATCGGCAGCTTGGCTTTCCTAAAAACCGTGGCCTCCGCATCGATCATATCTATCTCTCAGAACCACTCGTGTCGCGCTGCGTCGACAGCTCGATTGATCGGGAAGCGCGAAAAGGAAAACAGCCGTCTGACCATGCACCAGTACTGGCCCAACTTGCTTGTGAAAACCGTGACTAGAGGCGCCGAAACAGCGAATTTGGCGGGAACGTGGATTCGCTTATTCGCTCTAACCATGATCGCCATTCTTTATGGGCCCAGTGCGGAAGCCCAGCCAGAACGCTCTCAGATAGAGAGCCCGAAGCGCAGCAAAAAATCCAAGCTCAAGCCCTTTGGTCGAATCTTCGTCAGAAATACGCTATCTCAGGACAATGGCGACAACGCCCCTTGGACGAATACGCTCGAGATTCGCAGTGCAAGACTTGGCCTCAAATACAACAAACAAGACTTACGCGCCGTCGTCGAGGTCGACTTCGCTGACAATGACGTATCGATCAAAAAGGCACTACTGCAAATTCAGCTCATCCCTGACTTGCAACTTTTCGCTGGGCGATTCAAAGTCCCGCTCAGTCTCGTCGCGCTTGAATCAAGCTGGAAACTTCCATTGATCGATCGTGGTCTTCTTGGAGACGAAGTACAAACGGCATTGTACAATTTGGATCTGCCTGTTGGCGGACGCTCTGAAGGGATTGCTTTAACCTATAGTCCGCTAAACAGTCGGCGTCTCATTGCAACCGTCGGGGTTTTCAACAGCAACCTACTCAAAGGCCGCGGGGATATCTCTGATCCGTTCGAATCATCCGAGAACGAATTTGCAGATGGCTACGCCCGATTGCAGATCCAGCCATGGGAGCCACTCACGATCGCAGCAACTGCTGCGGCGTTAAAGCGCGTACGCACGCCAAACGTGGCCGTTGACTATGGCTTCCTGGCAAGTCTGGAAGTTCATTGGAAATCCGATTGGCTGCGCGCCTGGGGCGAGGGATTTGTTGGAAGCTCACCCTATGTTGACGACACCCAGATCAGCGCTAGGGGCATTTTTTGGGCCACTCGGACACTTGTATCCGTCCCATTTACAAAACCTTTGGATTGGCTATACCGAATAGAGCCATTTGTATCGTTCTCTGCATTAGAGCTCACAACGAAAGTCAACAATACAAGAAACTTTGAGTTCTCTTTGGGCTTAAACTTTCAACTGAAAAAGCACTGGCGTCTACAAGCTGAATACAAGCTGCGAACCGGCGATCGGTCCCTCGAAGATGCGAATCTTTTTCTGAGTCAGATCAGCACGGTGTTTTAGACCCGGTGACCGGCGCAGTCTTCAAATACGGAGTTTTTACGACCGGGGTGTCGCCCCGTGGCAGGGACTGGGTCCGTGCTCAGGCATGCGCGCGCAAGGTCGCCCGGAGAAGAACATGCAGGAGACCAGAGGGCTCGCGACCTTCCGCGTGTGCGCTGCGAACTGCGCGCGGACCCAGTCCCTGCCACGGGGCTCCTGACCTCGAACGCTGGTTAACAACCGCTGCTAGTGAAAACCAGTGGTTCTAGGAGTTGGGGATTGGTGGGGCAGAAAAGATTGCGCGCATTCCCTCGCGCCAGGTTGGAAATGCCAACGCTACGCGGAGCTCTGTTTTCATCGCCCGATTTGATATCTTGCGGTTTGCCGTCACCATTGCCGCAATATCAGGACTGACTTGTTCTATTGGGACCTCTACGGGTACTGGGACACCAAAGTCGGCGATCGCTGCCTCGACAATCGTTCGTGAAGGGCACGGTTCGTCATCGGCGACGGTATAGATAGAGCTATCGTTGGCACGTAATCCTGATGCGATAATTGCTGATGCCAGGTCCTGGACATGAATTCTACTCACGCTAGTATTACCCGGGCCGATGCGACGAAAGGTTCCCGATCGCAGCCGACTAAAAATGCCCCGGTTGGGACCATAAATCCCCGGGATCCTCAATGTTATCGCTTTTATTCCCTGCTGTTTTGCCACTTCACGAAACGCCGATTCACACGCCAATCGTACCTCACCACGTGAACTTAGGGGTGCCGGTGGCGTCGCGCCATCAAACCAATCGCCGGTTCCCCTCGGATAGACACCGGTAGATGACAAATACACAATCGTTTGAGCCCCGGCCGCACTTGCTGCTGTAACCAGCGCTCGCTCGTAGTCGCCATGGTTTTGCGCGTCACGATTGGGCGGCACTGAGTCAATCACAATGGATTGTTTTGGAATCCAATCGGCCGAAAACCCATCGCTTATTTCTGCGCGCCGAATTGCAAATCTCGATCCCAACTGCTTCGCGAGCGCCGCGAGCGCCGCGGTAGATCGACGCACAGCAATGACATTTGCCCCCCCTTCCACCAGTCGACGGGCGAGCCACTGCCCAGTGTAGCCACATCCAAAGATAACCCACGGAAAGCGGGGCAAATGATGGCGTTCCATCGAATGATTCTAACCCATTTGACCTAGCCCGGAAACATCACGCTCTGCGCACGCCCTCACCCAAGTTCTTGTTCCCACACAAAAATTTTCGATCTTGCAAATACAGCAAGTATTCACTGCGATCGAAAATCTCCGTGTGAAAACAATTCCTTTGGCGATTTTCGC
Source organism: Kofleriaceae bacterium (assembly GCA_965223575.1). GTDB lineage: Bacteria > Myxococcota_A > Polyangia > Haliangiales > Haliangiaceae > CBDCWZ01. Next base: position 2,785 of record CBDCWZ010000078.1, on the reverse strand, counting down.
ACGCATCCGTGATGTTTCCGGGCTAGCAGCGACTATACTCCGCCATCTTGTCTATCACTGATCTCAAGAGCCTCCCATCGACTAAATCGCGATCCGCCCCCTCCTCACGGGCTGAAGACTCCCAAAAACCATCCGCACTAACCTGGGTTGCCCGTATCACAGCGACCGCCGGAGGCGCGGGGTACATACCGGTCGCGCCTGGCACCTGGGGGACGGCAGTTGGCGCAGTCATAGCGGCGCTACTTTGTGATCTATCAACACTCACATTTTTTGCCCTTACTGTCGTCATCGTCGGTATTGGGTCCGTTGCTGCCCAAGCCGCTGACCGATCATGGGGAACCCATGACTCTGGCCGAATCGTTATTGACGAGGTCGCTGGCTATTTTGTAACCATATTGTTTTTCGATCGCACGTCTGTAGCAGTGCTGCTCTGGGGCTTCATCCTATTTCGTTTTTTCGATATCGCCAAACCACCCCCGATCCGCTGGCTGGACCGAAACCTGCCCGGCGGGTTTGGCGTTGTCTTTGACGACGTCGCCGCCGGTGTTTTTGCGGCGCTGTCTTTGGGACTGCTACACTGGACTGGCGTTGTTGGAGGGGACACGTTCCTATGAGATAGGTCCCAAAATTGATTTTTAGGACCTATCTCATAGGAACGTGTCCCCCCCACCTCAGCGTCCGGCGCGGCGACCACTCCATTGTTCATATGCGGCAATACGCTCGGTCAGAGCATCCATGTCCTCACCATCCGCCAATCGCTGCTGAGCAGCGACCACTAAAAGCCCCATCGCAGCTTGCAATCTTTGTCCCCCCGGCAAAGGCAAATTTGCACCGCGAATTGCGTAATCTTGAACCTGACTTATTGGGAAACGAACCTGTCCCACACGCAAGCAACTCCCAGAGACCTCGACAAAATCGGACCCCACAAACAAACTAGGAACCAGTGGTTGTTGCGCATCACCACGATCGTCCCTGCGCAAGCGTCGGCACGCGTCCTCATAAACATCCGCGCGGGTGATGGGGGCTGTACGTGTGTATCCACTCAAACGATCGGCGATCTGTTTTGCACCCTCAGGGCCATCCACAACATGGAGTGCTACTTCTAAATCTCCCAAACCCAAGCGAAGATCCCGATTTTTGACTCGCCGCCGCGCTTCCGCAAATCGGTCGTAGGCAAGATAACCAAGCCCGGCAGAAGCGATCATCCAGCCAGGAATTAGGGTCATCGCACTCGCGACGATCCCCGCGGTACTGCCAACCGATACCAACAGAGGTGCTACTGGCGAGCGCTTTCCAACGTCTACGATATCGAGAACGCGCGCATCCAATCGAATCGCCGGGTTGTTTGCCGGCGCGATCACAAGAAAAGGACCGTCTACACCGATCCCACTTTTTGGTAAATGAAATTCCATCGCCCAATACCGTCCCCTTGCCTATAGACAGATGCCTCTCGAAAATCAAGATACAACCAAGTTTTACGCACACTTGCGGATCAACTCGACATGCAGCAAAGCATGTGGCGAACAGCGGAAATTGCAGAATCAGCGCCCGAGGGAAGTACTCCTACCTTGTGGTTGCTTTCCCGACTCATGCAGATCTTTAGCCCGCATCGGTCACCAGTTTCCGACTGCGAACGCCAATTGCTCGGAATCTTGGCGCGTACTCGCACTGCACTCCTCACCGTATGTCCAATCCGCCTCCGGGGTTCGTGCTACGTGCGCCCCAATCTTTCGCACACTTGACGCTCTCGCTCCAAAAACTGGTGACCGATGCGGGCTAGAGTGGAAGGATGATCCGATATCCGCTACAGTTGGTCCAAGGTCTACGCACTGGCGAACGTATGAGGTTTCTAATACTCCCAATGGTTGGTGGTCCAATCGCGCTTCTGGTGATTGCATTTATCCTACTTATCGAGCCAGCGTCGACACGAGAAGTAAAAGCCGCGTGCAACGGACTCCGCCCGAGCCCACGCGGTAAGGTATTTTCCAGTTTTCCGAGCATCGCGCCCGACTTTCGTGCGACAGATAGAGCCGGCAACACTGTTTCGCTTTCCGCTTATCGTGGGAAAGTCGTTCTGGTAAACTTTTGGGCGAGCTGGTGCAATGTTTGCAAAGCCGAGAAACCCGCCTTAGAAGCGCTGCAGGAAGAATTTGCAGACGACGGTTTCGTCGCACTCGCACTCGCCTCCGACTCTAGTTGGAAGGACGTTCAATTACCAGAGACCCCCCTTACCGTCCTACTTGATCCTCCAGCAGCAGACGAGACCATTGGTCAAATTGCAAGTTCGTATGGCATTACCGCAGTCCCAGAGAGTTTCGTTATCGACAAATATGGGCAAGTTCAATTTTATTTTGTCAACCGTCGCGATTGGGACTCTGGTATCGCGAAGACTTGCCTACGTGCACTTATCGACGCGTAGTTTTTCAGGGGAAGAGCATGGCAAAGATACTGGTCGTAGATGACGAGCCCGACATCGTCCGAGTGGTTGTAAAAATCATGGAGGCCCGTGGGCACAGTGTAAGAAGTGCCAACGATGGCCAACAAGCACTGGATCAAGTCTCCGAAGAACCGCCCGATGTTGTGATTCTGGATGTCAATTTACCTCATGTCGACGGCTTCGAAGTGTGCAAACGGCTCAAGAGCAGTCCTGCCACAAAACATATTCCAATTGTTATGATCACTGCGGCATATGTAACCGTTGAAGATGCCGCGCGAGGAACCGAGCTGGGTGCAGATGAATATGTAACAAAGCCGTTCTTGCGCGAGGTCCTGGTACACAACGTCG